>NZ_CP137157.1:2540000-2840000 GCF_040581405.1 Komagataeibacter sucrofermentans DSM 15973 | reverse complement strand
TGCCGCGATTGCCGCCGAACTGGAAACGGCCCTCTCCTGAGAAAAAGTTTTTGGTGAAGCTTTTTTCAAAAAGCTTCGAAAAGAACGCTGCCTTTTTGAAAAAAGGCGGCACCCGGAAACTTTTATAAATTTACATATTAAAAGGCGGCGGGATCATCATGACGGTCAAGGTCAAGATATGCGGCATCCGCGACGAAGTGGGACTGGACGCTGCCTGTGCGGCCGGGGCCGACTGGGTGGGGTTCGTGTTTTTCAGCCGCTCGCCCCGCCATGTCACGGCCCTGCAGGCCGCTCCGCTGGTGCGCCGCCTGCCGCCCGGCGGCCCGCGCGCCATCGGCCTGTTCGTGCGCCCGACGGATGATGAAATCCGTCACGTGCTGGATACGATCGCACTCGATGGAGTGCAGATCTATGACACCCCCGCCCGTGCCGCCGCCATCCGCGCCCGGTTTGGCGTGCCGGCATGGCTGGCCGCCGGTATCGCTACCCGCGCCGACCTGCCGCAAAGCTGTACTGTGGATGGTCTGGTGATTGAATCCCGCCCGCCCGCAGGCGCACAGCGCCCCGGTGGCAATGCGCAGGTGTTTGACTGGAGCCTGACCGAGGGTTGGCAGGCACCGGCCCCGTGGATGCTGGCCGGTGGCCTGCGCCCCGATAACGTGTGCGAGGCCGTTGCCCGCAGCGGGGCGCGGGCGGTGGATGTTTCATCCGGGGTGGAGACGGCTCCCGGCATCAAGTCGCCTGCGTTGATCCGTGAATTCGTGCGGGCGGCCCGTAGTCCCTGAATGTGTTTGGGTGCCGTCTTTTTAAAGGACGGCATCTTTACGAAGCTTTCCTCCGTCTCAGATCCTAGGGGTAATAACCGTAATAGGCCGGAGGTGGCGGGGGTGGTGGCGGCGGATAGGCATAAACCGGGTAGGGCGGCGGCGGATAGCCGTAAACCGGATAGCCATACCCGTAGCCATAAGGCCGGTAGCGATAGCGATAGGGCGACATGGCCACACCCAGCGCCGTGCCAGCGGCCATGCCCATGCCAAAACCACCCCAGCCCCAGCCACGGTGCCAGCCGCCGCCCCAGCCCGGGCCACCCCGCCAGCCACCACCCCAGGCATGGGCAGCAGGAGCGGGCAATACGCCAACCAGTCCCATGGATACAGCCAGCAGCAGGGCCAACTTACGCATCTGACGGGTTCCTTTTGTGTACCATTGCAAAGCCGATATTGGCATGGATTGGCCAGATATCCAGCCCCGTTACCTCACCGTTCCGTGATGTTGCGCGGTAGAAAACCTTCACAACAGGGCGTTTTCATGACAGTGGGCTCCACGCTGGAGCGATGGCCCTGCCGACCCGATGGCACCTGACAGATAAAAGGTTTTGGGTGTCGTCTTTTTTAAAAAGGCGCTGTTCTTTCAAAGCTTTTTGGAAAAAGCCTCACCAAAAACTTTCGTTTTTCAGCGGTCCTGCCGGGCGCGGAGCCATCCGCCGAGCGATTCCAGCGCCTCTTTCAGCGGGCCGTCGGGCATATCGTCAATTTTCACTGGCGGGGGCGGTGTGCGCGGCGGGGCAGGGGATGCGGCCTGTTGGGGCGGGGCCAGCAGGTCCTGCACCATTTTCAGCCGCTTGACCACGCCGTGCCCGCAGGTGGTGTTGATGCGGGCAATAACGGTGGGGGCAAGGTGTTGCAGTTCCATCGCCACAGGCCCCTGGCAGCCCACCGTCAGCGTGCCGGCCGAGAGTTTGCGCGGCACGGTCAGGGTGGCCAGATGGGGGCCGACAATATCCGCCCAGTCCGTCATGACCTGCACCGCGGCAGCCGACTGCTTGCGAAAGACCGGCTGGCTGATCTGTGGCAGCAGGGCGGCCATGCTGCGCGCACGGAAGGCCCGGCGCGGCGGCTCGGGAGCGGCGGCGGCTTCGTTCTTTTTCTTGCTGCGTGGCGGCGGGTTCGTCATAAACGGGTCCGTGTTACCTTGTGCTACCGATCTGTTACGCTGGTATGACCGGCACCGTCGCATTCTGCCATGGCGCGCGCTGCCCGGCCAGAACATTGATCCCTATCGGGTCTGGCTGAGCGAGATCATGCTCCAGCAGACCACGGTTACGGCGGTCATGCCCTATTTCGAGCGCTTCCTTGCCGCCTTCCCCGATGTCACGGCGCTGGCCCGCGCCCCGCAGGACCGGGTCATGGCGCTGTGGGCGGGGCTTGGCTACTATGCCCGCGCGCGCAACCTGCACGCCTGCGCGCAGGCTGTGGCGGCGCGGGGCGGCAGCTTTCCCGATACGGTGGAAGGGTTGCTGGAACTGCCGGGAGTCGGAGCCTATACGGCAGCGGCCATTGCCGCCATCGCCTTTGGCCGCCCCGTGGTGCCGGTGGATGGCAACGTGGAGCGCGTGACCAGCCGCCTGTTCGCCCTGACCGACCCGCTGCCCGGTGCCCGCAAGGCCATTGCCGCCCGCGCCATAACCCTGAACGCGGATGCGCAGGCGAAAGCCCGCCCCTCCGATTTCGCGCAGGCCCTGTTTGACCTCGGGGCAGGCATCTGCACGCCGCGCAATCCCGCCTGCGTGCTGTGCCCGTGGCGTGAAGCCTGCGCGGGCCATGCGCAGGGCATTGCCGCCACCCTGCCGCGCCGGGCGCCCAAGCCCGTGCGGCCCGTGCGCCATGGCGTGCATTTCTGCCTTGTGGATGAAGCCGGGGGCCTGCTGCTGGTCCGCCGCCCCGAAAAGGGGCTGCTTGGCGGCATGATGGGCCTGCCGGGGCCGCACTGGCGCGATGACCCGTGGCCCGAGGCCGAGGCGCTGAGCCTTGCCCCGGCAGCGCCCCGCCTGCAACCACACTGGCGCATGGTGGGGCAGGTGAAGCATGTCTTCACCCATTTCACCCTGCTGGTGGATGTGTACGCAGCGCGGATTGCGGCCTTTCCCAACAGTATGGCGGCGGCGGGATGCGTGCATTACCCCGGTGACGCAGCCGTGGCGCTGCCCTCGCTTATGGACAAATGCGTAAAGGTTGCACGCAGGGCCGGTATTTTTTGATTGACGCCGCCCCGATCGGCGCGGTTGAGTAACAGGTGTCCGATCAGGAAAGGGACCGTGATGTTCGCTTTTGTCCAGATGCTTTCCCCCGTTATGGCCCTGCTGGGCCTTGTTGCCGCCGCCCGTTACTGTTCCGCTCCTGCGCGCGCCATGCAGCCGATCCGGGTGCGTGCCCGGCGCTAGGATGCCCTTCGTGCAGGGGTATGACCCGCTGTTCTTTTGCATCCCACTCTGGCTTCCTGTAGCAGCCGAAGTATGACATTCATTACTGTAAACCGCGCGGCGGGGCATGAAGATGCGCCGCCGCGCATCGGGGTATTGCTGAGCAATCTTGGCACCCCCGATGGCACCGGCTATGGCGCGGTGCGCCGTTATCTGGCTGAATTCCTGTCAGATCGGCGCATTATCGAAGCAAGCCCCCTGATCTGGAAGCCGATCTTGTATGGCCCGGTGCTGACCTTCCGCCCGCGCAAGTCGGGCGAGGCGTATCACCGCATCTGGCACCATGACCGTAATGAAAGCCCGTTGCGCACCTACACGCGCGATCAGGCGGAAATGCTGGCAACGCGGCTGGCCGGTGACAACGTGCCGGTGGCGTGGGGCATGCGTTATGGCCAGCCTTCCATAAAGCAGGCGCTGCATGAACTGGTGGCGCAGGGGTGCGACCGCATCCTGCTTGCCCCGCTTTACCCGCAATACAGCGCCACCACCACGGCCACGGCCAATGACCAGGCGTTCCGTGCTCTCATGCGGCTGCGCAACCAGCCTGCCATCCGCACCCTGCCGGCCTTTGCCGACCATCCGGCCTATATCGCGGCCCTTGGGCGCTCGATCATGGCCCGGCTCGAAACGCTTGATTTCAAGCCGCAGATGATTGTCGCCTCCTTCCATGGCCTGCCCAAGGTGTATGTGGAAAAGGGCGACAGCTATGCCGATGAATGCGCGCGCACCATCGTCGCGCTGCGTCAGGTCATGGGGTATGACGCGCAGATGATGCCGCTCACCTTCCAGTCCCGCTTTGGCCCGGCCAAGTGGTTGGAGCCCTATACCGCGCCGTTTATCGAGTCGCTGCCCGCGCAGGGCATCGAGCGCATTGCGGTGATTACGCCGGGCTTCATTTCCGACTGTATCGAAACGCTCGATGAAATCGGCAATGAGGCGGGGGAAGACTTCATCAAGGCCGGCGGCAAGGAACTGGCCCTGATCCCGTGCCTGAACAACTCGCCCGATGCCATTGACCTGCTCGAAACCCTGGTGCGTGAAGAACTGGCAGGCTGGCTGCCACGTAAACCGGCAGCCGCTACTGGCTGAGGTTATCGCTGCCCGTAGACCAAAAAAAGCTTCATGAAGTGCCGCCTTAGGGAAAAAGGCGGCACCCGAAAACGTTGATGATGCCCTACGGTCAGGGCCGGTCGCAGCTTTCGATCAAATCGTTATAGACCTGTCCTTTAGGGCACGAGGCGGGAGGGCGCTGCGGCGCAGGCTGGCCATTGCCCTGCGGGCCGGGCTGCTGCTGGGCTGGCGCGGGTGCCAGCAGGGTGGACAGATCCTTGTCATAGACGGAGTCGTCTTCCGGCGCGTTGTTGCCCGTGGCGTTATAGACCTCGGGTGCGGCCTGATAGCTGGCACTTGCCGCGGCAGCCCCCATCGCGGCCCCCGCAGCATAATAGCCGGGCCAGCCCCATCCCCAGCCGCCGCCCCATCCCCATCCCCATCCCCATCCCCATCCACCCATGGGGTAACCCCAGCCCCAGCCGATATAGCCGGGATAGTAGCCCACACCCCAGCCGCCCCATCCCCATCCACCATGCCAGCCGCCCCAGTCGCCGCCACCATACCAACCCCCGCCGCCATGCCAGCCGCCACCGCCGCCGCCGCGCCAGCCGCCGCCGTGGGGGCCAGCATGGGCGGGCAGGCTCAGTGAGCCGCATGCGATCAGTGCCAGCGTCACGCCTGTCAGTGCCTGTTTCAGCTTGTGCATGTTCCATTCCTGCATGTCGTGATGGGGTTTATCGCAGAAAATCATAGATCGGGAAAAGACGCGGCGCGGCAGGCCGCCCGGCCGGTCCCCTTACGCCCGCTTCTATAACGCAGGGACAGCTAGGCCGGATGCCTGCACGGGCAACCGTGCGGTGCAGGCGGCGAACGGGTCTGTGCCCTTTTGTTCATGAACGGCATTTCTGCCCGGTTTGGCCCAATGTGCAAGCGTAGGGTGCAGGGCCGTAACATTCCGTAGCATATGACCGATGGTTTACGCCGCCCCGGCGCCAGGTCGGCTGCCCATGGGCATGAAACCGTTATCGCACCGGGCGGGATGCAAGAATTATTTTAAAAAAGAGCTGGTTACTTAAAAAATAGTAAACGTTTTTGGGTGCCGCCTTTTTGAAAAAAGCGGCGTTCTTATGATTGGCCGCGTATTCCAGCGGGTTTACGGGCGGCCAACCCCACGCAGCCGGTGCAGCGTGATGATGGCCGCCGTCAGCACGATGGCAGCACAGGTCTGGTGCACCGTGCCCGCCCATACCGGCACGACCAGCAGCAGCGTGGTCACGCCCAGCGCGTATTGCAGCAGCACCAGCCAGCCCAGCATGGTCAGAGCCGCATGCACGTCCTTGCCCAGTTGTGGCGTGCGCAGCCCGAGCACGATCGTTACACCAATCAGCACCGCCGTGGTGGTGGCCAGCAGCCGGTGGTCGAACTGGATGGCGGGAATGTTCTGGAACCAGTTCAGCCAGAAGGGGTGCAGCTTTGCGTAACCCTGCGGGATCAGGTGGCCATCCATGAGCGGAAAGGTATTGTAGGCAAAGCCCGCATGCGTGCCCGCCGTAAAACCGCCCGCGATCACGGTCATGCCCACCAGCACGCAGATGGCCCAGACCAGCGCGTGCATGCGCCTGACTTCCGGCGTTGCGGGAATGAAGGCGGGGCGTGGCGTGCGCACTGACAGTGCCGTCCATAAAATGGCGATGTAGAGCGCGAAGGCGCAGCACAGATGCAGCACCAGCCGCACGGGGGCGACGGCCGTGCTGTCCGGGTTGAAGCCCGATGCTACCATGAACCACCCGATGGCGCCCTGCAGCCCACCCAGCACGAAAAACAGCACCAGCCGCAGCGCCAGCCCCCGGCTCAGCGCCCCGGTGATGGAAAACCATACCAGCGGCACCAGCAGCACGAAGCCCATCAGCCGCCCCCAGAAGCGGTGCGTCCATTCCGCCCAGAAGATCTGCTGGAAGCCCGCAAGCCCGAAACCATCATGCAGGATCTTGTATTGCGGGATGGTCTTGTACAGCTCGAACTGCCGCTCCCACTCCGCATGGCTCAGCGGCGGGATCATGCCGGTGATCGGCCGCCAGTCCATGATGGACAGGCCCGAGCCTGTCAGGCGCGTGTAGCCGCCAAGGGCGATCATGCCCACGAGCATGAAGCAGATGGCGAACAGCCATGTGGAGATACGCTGCCTGTTGCGCAGATCCTGCGCGGAAGGGGGCGTGCGGCCCATCAGGGAGCCAGTGGAAGGATATGCGGACATAACCGGATTTAGACTGCCCTTGCAGTCAGCCGCAAGGCGATGCTAGGCGCGAAGGAACATATATTCTTCCACAACTGGGATGCACGCATGACAGCACCGCACGCAGTACCGCCCGCGCCCGTGGCACAGGGCAGCCTGCGCGTGCTGGTCCGGCCCCTGCTTCTGCTGGCGGCCTTTGTTGCGCTCACGGTGGTGCTTGGCCGCCTGCCGGGCCTGTGCGACATGCTGACAGCGCGCCATGGCCTGCATGCGGGGGCTGGTGGCGCGATCATGTTCGTGCTGGCGGCCAGCGCTTTCTGTGGCCTGGGCCTGCCCCGGCAGGCGGTGTGCTTTGCAGCAGGTGCTGCTTACGGAATCGGGGCCGGATGCGTGCTTGCCACGCTGGCCACGGTTACCGGGTGCCTGTGGGGTTATGGCTGGGGCCGGTGGGCAGGGCGCGTGCGCATGCCCGCGCGGCTTGGTGCAACCCTGGCGCGGGTGGAAGGTTGCGTACGCGCGGCCCCCTTCGCCTCGGTGCTGGCGCTGCGGCTCATGCCGGTGGGCTCGGCGCTGCTGCTCAACCTGGCGGCGGGCATGCTGGGGGTCAGGGTCATGGCGTTTGTGCTGGCAACCCTGCTGGGCAGCCTGCCACAGACCGTGGTGTTCGTGCTGGTGGGCACGGGCATGCGGCTTGGTGGTGGCGTGCGCATCGGGGTCGCCATCGGGCTGTTTGGCCTTTCCGCGCTGGTGGGGCTGTGGCTCATGCGCCGCATGCGCGGCTTGCCGCCATGGCAGGAGTGAATTGCAGCGATGTTGTAATTAGAGGGTGAAAAAATGGACCGCGCTGGTCTACTAGTCCCCACAGTCTTTTAATATTGGAGCGCCTCATGGGCACATCCGCAACGGCGGGCCGTCCGGCAGAAACCCCTGTGCCCGAAACGACCGGCCGCCCCATGGGCTGGATCGCGATCCTGCTGGGCTTCCTCACCGCGGTCGGCCCGGTCTCGACCGATATTTACCTGCCTGCCTTCCCCGAGCTTGAAACCACGCTGCACGGCCGTCCGGGCTCGGCGCAGATGACGCTTGCGGTGTGGTTCGTGGGGCTGGCCATCGGCCAGATCACCATGGGCCCGCTATCGGACCGATTCGGCCGCCGCAGGCCCATGCTGCTGGGCACGCTGGTCTATACGCTGGCCTCGGTTGGCTGCGCCATGGCGCGCGACATTCCCACCTTTTCGTTCTTCCGCTTCGTGGCTTCGCTCGGGGCTTCGGCCAGCCTGATCATTCCGAGTGCCTGCGTGCGCGACATGTCGCACGGCAATGAATCCGCGCGGCTGATGTCGCGGCTGGTGCTGGTGATGGGGGTCGTGCCCATCCTGGCCCCCACGCTGGGCGGGCTGGTGCTGTCGATCGCGTCGTGGCGGTCGATCTTCTGGGCGGCGGCGGTGTATGGCGTGATCTGCATCGGGCTGATCTGGCGCGTCCTGCCCGAGACCCTGCAGCCAGCCAACCGCAGCGAGTTCTCGCCCGTAACGCTGTTCAGCCGCTATGTCATGCTGGCGCGTGACCGGGGGTTCATTACCCATGCCATGATCGCGGGTTTCGCGTGCTTCATGTCGTTTACCTACCTGTCGGCGGCCCCTTCGGTGTTCATTCACCAGTTCGGGCTCACGCCGGCGCATTTCGGCATGATGTTTGGCGTGTTCGCGGTGTGCATGATCGGGGCGTCGCAGCTCAACGGCGCGCTGGTGGGGCGCATTGACGCCGCCCGCATCCTTGGCGTGTCGGTGGGTGTTGCGGTGGCAGGCACCATGGCCATGACGGCCATGGCCGTGGTCATCGCCTTTGCCATGCAGCATGGCGGCCACCCGCCGCTGTGGATGCTGGGCTGCCTGATCCTGGCCATGATGGTCTCGCTGGGCACGACCGGCATCATCGGCCCCAATGCCACGGTGGGCGCGCTGGCCGACCACCCGCGTTTTGCGGGCAGCGCCTCGGCTTTTGTCGGCACGCTGCAATATGTGCTCGGTGCCGTGGCCGGTGCCTTCGTGGGCATGCTGCCCGCCAACTCGCCGCTGCCCATGGCGGGCGTGATGCTGATGGGGGCTGCGATCATGATGGTGATGGTGCTGCTGCGCCCCGCCCGCGTGCCTACGTCCATCCCTGCCGGAGCGGCTGAGGAATAAAATCTTCTTCCCCCCGCCCTGGCGCGTGATGGGTGCCAAAGCATGGGCAAAGGGGTGCGGATGGGGTTGTCGGGCTGGCGCGTGGCGGCTACAGCGGGGGGCCGTCCAGTGGGCGACAGTTTCGTGAACGGGGCGCATATGTCCCGGATTTGTATGACCATGCAACGGGGACCGTGCACCGATCATGACGACCGCCCAGATCGACCTGAAACAGTATATTCGCCATATCCCGGATTTTCCCAAGCCGGGCATCCTGTTCTACGATATCTCGACGCTGATGCGGAATGCCGATGCCTGGCAGATCGCCATGGGCCGCCTTGCCGCCGCCGTCGCACCGTGGGCGCCTGATGTGCTGGCCGCCATCGAATCGCGCGGGTTCCTGACGGCAGCGCCGCTTGCCAGCCGCCTGGGCTGCGGGCTGGTCATGCTGCGCAAGCCGGGCAAGCTGCCGGGCGAGACGGTATCCTACAACTATGACCTGGAATATGGCTCCGATTCGCTGCACATCCAGGCGGATGCGATCCTGCCCGGCCAGCGCGTGGTGGTGATGGATGACCTGCTGGCAACCGGCGGCACGCTGGTCGCCTCGGTTGCCCTGCTGCACAAGGTGGGCGCGAATGTGGTGGGGGCCGCCACCCTGATCGAACTGACCGGCCTTGGTGGCCGCGACCGGCTGGATCTGCCGGTCAAGACGCTCGTCTCTTACGACGAATAACCCGCAGTCCGGGCGCTGGTGGCATGCGGTATACGCTTTCTTCCATGCGGCCATTCGGCTGTCAGCCTGTTCGTACGCCCGCTATGGTGTACGCTATGCAGGCATCGTATCTGGATAGGGGGAGCCACGCGCCGGGATGAAAGGTCTTGAGCTTTCCCTGATCCGTTTTCAGGATCAGATACGGGCATTTTTCCGGCGGCTGTGGCCGCCGGGCATGACCCCGCGCCAGGACCATCTGCGGTGGCTGTACGCGCCGGGCATCTTCACCTTTGGTTATGCGCTGCGCACCACCATTACCTCGCTCATCGCGCTGGGCATCGCGCTGTGGTGGGAGCTTGGCAGCCCGCAATGGGCGGCGCTGACGGTCTGGATGGTGGCGCAGGGCTCGCGCGGCAAGAGCGTGGCCAAGGCGCGGTGGCATCTGTTCGGCATGGTGGTGGGCACGATCTGCGCCGTGCTGCTGGTGGCGGCGTTTCCGCAGGCGCCGCTCATGTTCATCCTGCTGCTGGCCATCGGCATTGGCACGTTCTGCTTTATCGGCACGTTGCTGCCCGGCCCCGCCACCATGACCAACTACCGCATTCACGGCATGCGGGCGAGCGGGTTTACCTACGCCATCATCTCGCTTGATGGCATTGCCGACCCGCAGCACATCTTCATGACCGCCATGTCGCGCGCGACCTATATCGTGCTGGGCATCGTGCTGGAAAGCACGGTTTCCTCGCTGTTCCAGTTCAAGCTGGCCAAGCGCGCGGAAGACCGGCTGGCCGACAATTTCATGACCGCCATCAATGGCGCGGCCCAGACGCTGGCCTCCCTGCTGTCGGGTGATACGCAGGTGCTCAAGCAGGCGCGGGGCGTGTTCTCCAACATCACCACGCTGAGCGACCAGATCGAGTTTGCCGAGGTCGAGATGGGGTCCCATCGCGGCCATGAGGGCGACCATGCCCGCGCGGCGCTGGCGCGGGTTGCGATGCTGCTCTCGCGCGGGCTGGATCTTGCCGCCCTCATGCAGGGGCCGGTGGGCAGGCCCGATGCCGCCTTCAGCGCGACATCGAGCAAGGTGCAGGCCTTCCTCAAGGACATGGCGGGCGAGCTTGAGGCCAGTGACGACATTCACCCCGTGCTGGCCCGGCTTGCGGAACTGCAGGCGGCCTGCCGGCAGAGCGTGGCCGATTCACTCAATCAGGAAATGGGCACCCCCGGCGCCCTGCCGGTTGACCCCCAGCTGGTGCAGATGCTCTCGCAGCAGCGCATGCTCAATTACGCGCTGGGCCAGATCCTTGATGAGCTGGAGCAGGCGCTGATCCAGTTCGACGCCAGCCGCAACCCGCTGGCGCATGACCATTTTCACTACCGGCTCAAGACCTTCCGTGACTGGCAGCAGGCCTTTACCAACAGCCTGCGGGCTTCGGTCACCATCTTCGGGGCGGGGGTGATCTGGATCACGACCGCATGGTCGGCCGGGCTGACCTTCATCATGTTCGTCTCCATCGTGTGCAGCCTGTTCTCCACGCTGGAAAAACCTGCCCTTGCCACCCGGGCCTTCCTTGGCGGGGCCATTATCGCCTCGGTTGTGGCGGGTGTTCTGGTGCTGTGGCGCCTGGCCTCGCCCACCACGTATGAGATCCTGGCGCTGTGCCTGTTCCTGCCCATGCTGGCGGGCGGGCTGGCCTTTGCCTATCCGGCGCTGATTCTTGGTGCAGTGTCGTACAACCTGTTCCTGCCCATCCTGCTCGGGCCGGGCAACCAGACGCGGCTGGACGAGGTGGCGTTTTTCAACACCGCCATGCCGCTGATTGTCGGGCTGTGGTATGCGATGTGGGCCTTCCGGCTGGTGCTGCCGTTCGATACGAACGACATGCGCTGGCAGATGCGCACCGGCATCCTGCGCGGGCTGCGCTATGTGGCGCGGGCGCGCACGCTGCCCACCACGCTGTATGTGGTCGAGCATAACGTGGACCGCTTCGTGCGCCTGCTGACCAATGCGGAAAACACGCCTGACACCATTATCGATGCCTACCTGCAGGGTATCCTGTCGGCCATGACCATCGGGCTGAACGTCATCCGCCTGCGCGCCATCCTTGAGCGACACATGCTGCCGCCCGAGGCGCAGCGCGTGGTTGGCGAGATGATGGGCCGCATGGCGCAGTTCAGCGGGCGGTATGGCGGCCATTACGGGCGCACGGCGCGCTCGGCCAAATTCGCCATCGTACACCTGCAGCAGCTTGCGGGGCAGACCGATAATCTGGGCGTGCGGCTGGAAATAGACAGCGCGCTGGGGTGCCTGTACGTGATCTCGTTTGAGCTGGATCACAACCAGAAATTCTTTGATGCCTCCAGCCCGTATCTGGATCCGGTCATGGCGTGAAGCGCGGTGTTCTTTCTGCGCTGATCCGTATGAGGGACGTTATCTAAAAGCTTTGCCAAAAACGTTCTTATGATTTTAGCCATAAAAAAAGCGACCCCGGCGCAATGGCAGGGGTCGCTTTTCTGTTTTGGGGCGTGATTGGCTATTCAGCCCTGCTGCTGGCGGGCCACGAAGTTTTCCAGCCAGTGGATGGTGTAGTCACCCTTGCGGAACTGGGGGTCTTCCAGGATCTTGCGGTGCAGCGGGATGACCGTCTTGACCCCTTCAATCACGAATTCATCCAGCGCGCGGCGCATGCGCTCGATGGCCTCAAGGCGGGTCGGCGCGCGCACGATCAGCTTGGCGATCATGCTGTCGTAGTAAGGCGGCACGCGGTAGCCCGCATACAGCGCGCTATCGATTCGCACGCCCAGGCCGCCGGGCGGGTGGTAGACCGTGATCGTGCCCGGCGTGGGCATGAAGGTCTGCGGGTCCTCGGCATTGATGCGGCATTCGATCGCATGGCCGGAGAACTTGATGTCCGACTGGCTGTAGCCGATCGGCTCGCCCGCCGCGATGCGGATCTGCTCGCGCACGAGGTCCACGTCGCACACCATCTCCGTCACCGGATGTTCCACCTGCAGGCGGGTATTCATCTCGATGAAGCAGAACTGCCCGTCCTGATACAGGAACTCCAGCGTGCCAGCGTTGCGGTAGCCGAGCCTGGTCAGGGCGGCGGTGGCAATCGCGCCGATCTCGTCACGCTGCTCTGCTGTCAGGGCAGGGGAGCCCGCCTCTTCAAGCAGCTTCTGGTGGCGGCGCTGCAGCGAGCAGTCACGCTCGCCATAATGCACCACGTTGCCATGCGTGTCGGCCATGATCTGCAGTTCGATATGGCGCGGCTTGTCGAGGTATTTCTCGAGATAGACCTCGTCATTGCCAAAGGCGGCGCGGGCTTCGGTGCGGGCCACGCTCCATGCCTCTTCAAGGTCCGCCTCGGTGGGGGCGACCTTCATGCCGCGCCCGCCGCCGCCGGCGGCAGCCTTGATCAGCACGGGGTAGCCGACTTTCGCCGCGACCTCACGCGCCTGCTCCAGGCTTTCCAGCGCGCCATCCGATCCGGGCACCAGCGGCACGCCGAGCGCCATCATGGTGGTCTTGGCGGTGATCTTGTCGCCCATCATGCGGATATGCTCCGCCGTCGGCCCGATGAAGGTCAGGCCGTGGGCTTCTACCGTCTCGGCAAAATCGGCGTTTTCCGACAGGAAGCCGTAGCCGGGGTGAATGGCGTCCGCCCCGGTGATGGTGGCTGCCGAAAGGATGGCCGCTACATTGAGGTACGAGTCGCGGCTGGCGGGTGGCCCGATGCACACGGCTTCATCCGCAAGGCGGACATACATGGCATCCGTATCGGCCGTGGAGTGCACGGCAACGGTCCGGATGCCCAGTTCGCGGCAGGCCCGCAGGATGCGCAGGGCGATCTCGCCACGATTGGCAATGAGGATCTTGGAAAACATTACTCTATGATGACCAGCGCTTCGCCGAACTCGACCGGGTCGCCAGACTGCACCAGAATCCGGCTGACCGTGCCTGCGCGCGGGGCCTTGATCTGGTTGAAGGTCTTCATCGCCTCGATCAGCAGCAGCGTCTGGCCCGCGGTCACCTGCTGGCCTTCGGAGACGAAAGCGGGCGAGGACGGATCAGGTGCGAGGTAGGCCACGCCCACCATCGGGCTGGTCACCGCGCCGGGGTGCTTGGACAGGTCGGCCGGGTTGGCGGCAGGGGGCGCCACGGGCGTGGGCGCAACCGGCGCCGCGGCCACGGGGGCCGGGGCAGGCACGGCATGCGCCACGGGGGCGGCCGCGCGCACCACGCGGATGCGGTTGTCCTTTTCCGCGATCTCGATTTCGGTCAGGCCGGTATCGGTGAGAATTTCAGCCAATGCCCGTATGGCATCCGCATCCACGAGCAGTCGGCTCATTGATCGTCCTCGTCCAGAATCATGTCTGTCATGGCCTGAAGCGCCAGGGCATACCCCCGTACGCCCAGCCCGCATATAACGCCAATGGCGGCCTGGGAGACGTAGGAGTGATGACGAAAGGCTTCACGGCGGTGAATGTTGGAGATGTGCACCTCGATGACCGGCAGATCAACGGCCAGCAGCGCGTCGAGTATGGCAACCGAGGTGTGGGAATAGGCCGCCGGGTTGATGATGATGCCGCGTGCGCGGCCCCGGCATTCCTGTATCCATGAAACGAGTTCCCCCTCGCCATTGGTCTGGCGGAAGTCGATGGCTACATCGAGCCGTTCGGCTGCCTGGACACAGACCTGTTCCACGTCATCAAGCGTGGCATGGCCATAGACTTCGGGTTGCCGCAGTCCGAGCATGTTCAGGTTTGGGCCGTTCAACACGGCAATGAGAGGGCGCTCCATGATGCACGCGCCTAGCACGCCCGCCGCCCGGTTCCAAGTCCGATCATGCGTCATGCCCCCCTGCGGGGCCGCCCGCGCCCGGCCTGCAGGCTGAATTATGTCCTGCGGGTCCAATTATGTTATGGTGGCGTCATGACAGGAAAAACCGATCACCAGCGCGCGCGCGGCGCACGGGGCGGCAATACGGCGCGCTTCGGGGCCTCCGTGGCGGTGGCATGCCTGATGCTGGCGACATCGGGCCTGCTCAGCGCGGCGCAGGCGGCGGCACGGCACGGGGTGGGCACCACCCGGCATGGGGCAGGCACCCGCGTGCGGCGCCCGCCCGCCATGGCGCATGTGCCCGCGAACTGGAACCAGCACGGCCTGGCCAGCTGGTATGGCACGGGCAGGCAGAGCGGGCATGCCACGGCCTCGGGCGAGCGGTTTGACCCTGATGCGCTAACCGCTGCCCACACCCAGTTGCCCCTGGGCACGCGGGTCAGGGTGCATGCCGTCAGCACCGGGCGCTCGGTCGTGGTCCGGGTCAATGACAGGGGGCCGTATCACGGGCACCGCATCATCGACCTGTCGCCCGAGGCCGCGCGCCAGCTCGGCATCATGGGCCGGGGTATCTCGAAGGTGGAAATAGAACCCGCGCGCGAGGCGGATGAGGAAGTGGCCAGCGCCACACGCTAGGGGCGCTTCTTTTTTAAAGAAGCATCATGCGCGCGGCAGTCAGCACGCCTTCACAGACGCTGGTGCTTGGTCCAGCCTTCCATGGTCGTGTCGGGCGAACAGCGCAGCTTCATCTCGATCTCGAGTCCCGCATTCAGTTCCGCGCCGAGCAGCACCACATAGGCCGAGACATAAAACCACATCATGATGGCAATGAACGCGCCCAGCGGGCCATAGGTGGCGCTGTAGCCCGCAATATGGCTGACATAATACGAGAACCCCGCCGAGGAGAGCAGCCATAGCAGCGTGGCCCCGATCGAGCCGGGCAGGATGCACCACCAGTAGGTATGGGGCCGGTTGGGGCCGAAGCGGTACAGCGCCGAACATAGCGACAGCACGAACAGGAGCATGAGCATGGGGCCGCCCATGCGCACCAGCAGCTCGACCGAGCCGGGCGGGGGGGCGAGTTCGAGCTTCTGCGGCAGGTAGTCAAGCAGGAACGGCAGCGCCACCATCAGCGCCAGCGTGAGGATGCCGCCACAGATCGAGCAGAAGGTCAGCGCCATGCCCATGGCCTGAAAGCGCAGGAAGCTGCGGGTCTCGGGCGTGTTGTAGGCCACGTTCATCGCCAGGATGAGCGAGCGCGTGGCCGCCGAGGCCGACCATGTGGCGATGGTGGTCGATATGATCAGGTTCAGCGTGAGTGATGAGTGCGATTCGGCCACCAGCAGGTGGATGCGCGCGCCGATCATGTCATAGGCTGAAGGTGGCAGCACGTTGCGCAGCACCACAAGCTGGGGCTCCACCGTCTGCGGATCGAACAGGAGGCCATAGAGCGAGATGAGCGTGCTCATGGCCGGAAACAGCGACAGCGTGGCGTAGAACGCACACCCTGCCGCAGCCAGCGTAATCTGGTCGGATACGATGTTGCGGGCGACCTGCCGCAGCACTTTCCTGACCTGCTGCATGGAAAATTGCGGCAGGTGACGTGCGGGCGGGGGCATGTCCGTCATATCGATTTCAGTAGAGGAGGAACCAATCAAGGCGGGCTTCTTGTCCTATTGTGCGGTGGCACGTCGGGCGCGGAGAGGAGCGGCCTGTGTGTATTGTGCCACGATCGTGTGATCCTAAAGGAAAAATTGCGGACCGTGCGGATTTTTCTATTGCGTCAGGCGCGTATTGTGCGCATATGCGCTCCCTACGCAACAACGCACGTGCCACTGGCCCTCTGAGGTTACGCAACGACGTCAAGCGTTCTGGCAATCGGGCCGCCACATGGTGGGGGTCCTTATTGGTCGCTGGTCCGTTAGACCGTTTCGCAACATCTGTCCGTTTGTGCAATTCCAGAATTGTGTTCATCCGGGCGGCAGTACAGAAGGGATTTGGGTGCGATGACTCCCAAAATCGCTCGTTATCTGGCTGAGCAGGCTCCTGCCACGCCATGCCTTATCGTTGATGTCGACCGGGTGGAAGAACGCTACCGCGCCCTGCGCGAGGCGCTGCCGCTGGCCCGGATCTACTACGCCGTGAAGGCGAATCCCGCCCGTGAGATCCTGACCCGCCTCGTGGGTCTTGGCTCGTCGTTCGATGCCGCCTCGTGGGAAGAGATTTCCATGTGCCTCGAAGCCGGCGCGCGCCCGGTCGATGTCTCGTTCGGCAACACGGTCAAGAAGGCGTCGAACATCGCCCGCGCATTTGCCGCAGGCGTGGACATGTTCGCCTTTGACTGCGCGGAAGAGCTTGAAAAGCTGGCCCGCCACGCGCCCGGTTCGCGCGTTTACTGCCGCCTGATCGTGGAGAACGAGGGCGCGGACTGGCCACTGTCGCGCAAGTTCGGCACCACGCTGGACAACGCCCGCGACCTGATGCTGCGTGCGCGTGACCTGGGACTCGACCCCTATGGCCTGTCCTTCCACGTGGGCAGCCAGCAGACCGAGACCGGCGCGTACGAGGCGGCAATTGCCCGCGTGGGCATGCTGTTTACCGACCTCAAGGCCGCAGGGCTTGACCTGCGCATGGTCAATCTCGGCGGCGGGTTCCCCATCCGCTACCGTGACGACGTGCCGGGCATCGACCGCTTTGCCGTGGCCATCAGCCACGCCATGACCGAGCATTTCGGCAACGACCTGCCGGAAATGATCATCGAGCCGGGCCGCTTCATGGTGGGCGATGCGGGTGTGGTGTCGTCGGAAGTGGTGCTGGTCAGCCGTCGCGGCATGGATGATGGCGTGCGCTGGGTCTATCTCGACATCGGGCGTTTCGGCGGTCTGGCCGAGACCGAGGGCGAGGCCATCCGCTACGGCATCCGCACCCCGCATGATGGCACGGCAACCGGCCCGGTCGCCATTGCAGGCCCGACCTGCGACGGGGCTGACATCATGTATGAAAAGACCCCCTACGCCCTGCCGCTTGGGCTGGAATCGGGCGACCGGATCGAACTGCTCTCCACCGGGGCGTATGTTTCGACCTACTGCTCGACCGGGTTCAATGGCCTCAAGCCCATTCAGGAACACTATATCTGATCGCGTTCAGCACGACCTGAACACGTGTGAATACCGGGGCGGCAGGATGAAAGTCTTGCCGCCCTGCGTGTATCGGGGGGATACACAGGGCAGTTCCATCCATGCCGGAGGTGTTCCTTGCCCGTGTCCCGTGTTTCAACGCTGCGTTTGCTGGGCCTGTCCTTTATCGGGTGCGTCGTGGCGGCGCGGGCGTTTGCAGCCCCCGTGCTGGTTCATGCCACGCCGTTGGCAGGGCAGCATGTGCCTGCGGGCAATGTCGCGATAAAGCTGACCTATAACAGCGTGATCGACCCGTTCCGCGCACGCCTGCTCCTGCTTGGGCCGAGCGGCGTGCCGCAACTGCTTGTGGCATCCCCCAGTGATGATGAACAGCAGGGCCTGGCCACCACCGTGGCGCTGGCGCCGGGGCATTACGTGCTGCACTGGCGCATGCGCGCGCCCGGCGGCACGCCTGCGGAAGGCAATGTGCCCTTTGATGTAGACCCCGCAGGCCCCGTAGCCGCAGCAGCGCCTGCGGGTAAAAAATAGCCGCCTTATTCCACCGCGGCCCGCAGCCCGGCACCCGCGGCGAGCGGGCATAGCGGAAGGGCGGCCGCAAGAAACGCGCCCAGCAGTTCCAGGTCCGGCCCCCATGACAGGCCGGTCTGCGCCGCATCGAGGGCGGCTGCGCCAAAGATCAGCGCGGGCGTGGTCAGCGGCAGCACCAGCAGCGGCAGCAGCACGCCGCCGCGCCGCGCGCCCAGCACGACCGAGGCGGCCATGCCGCCAATGAGCGAGAGGATGAGCGTGCCCAGCAGCAGCCCGGTCAGCAGCACCACCATGGAGGTGGTGGGCATGCCGAGCATGATGGCCAGCGGCCCTGCGGCCAGCAGCAGCGGCAGGCCGGTGGTCAGCCAGTGGGCCATCATCTTGGCCAGCGCGATGAGCGAGGGCGGCAGGCCGGTCATGAGCAGCTGGTCCAGCGAGCCATCTTCCAGCTCCGAGCCGAACAGCCGGTCAAGCGGCAGCAGGGCCGCGAGCAGCGCGCACACCCACACGATACCCGGCGCCATGCGCCGCAGCAGCTCGGGCGAGGGGCCAAGGGCGAGCGGGAACAGCGCGCCTGCCAGAATGAAGAACAGCACCGCCCCCAGCGTGTCGGCCCCGTGGCGCAGCGCGAGCCGTAGGTCGCGTTCGAGGATGGCGGTGATGAGGGCGGGAATCCGGAGTGTCACAGCAGGTCGTCCTCGGGGAAATCCTCCAGCGGCTGGGGGATGTCGGATTCGTTCAGGCCCGGCAGAGCGTGGGTGCGGGCATCGGGCAGGGGCAGGGGAACATGGGTGGTTGCAATCACAATTCCGCCAGCCTGCCGGTGGGCGGCAAACAGGGTGCCAAGCAGCCCCATCGTGTTGATATCCAGCCCCAGGCTTGGCTCATCAAGCAGCCAGAGCGGCGCCTGCGCCAGCAGCACGCGCGCCAGCGCCGCGCGGCGTTTCTGCCCCGCCGAGAGCATGCGCGCGGGCAGGTCGGCCAGGCCGGAAATATTGAGTGATTCCATGCACAGGTCAGGATTCCCGCCGCTTGCGCGCGCCGCCAGCGTCAGGTTTTCGCGCAGTGTCAGCCCCAGCTTGAGCGCATCCTGGTGGCCCAGATAGGCCACCCGCCCCGCATGCTGGCTGCGATCGGCCAGCGCATCCACGCCAGACCACAGCACATGGCCGCCTTCCGGTTTGTGCAATCCCGCCAGCACGCGCAGCAAGGTGGACTTGCCAGCCCCGTTCGGGCCGGTCAGGAGCAGGGCGTCACCGGCCTCGAGCTTAAAGCCGACACGGTCCAGAACCAGCCGTTCACCGCGGAAAACCGAGATGTTTTCCACTTCCAGCAGGGGGCGGCCGGGGGGAGTAAAGGCAGGAATGACGGAAATCCTCCGGGCAATGGGTCGATGGTGGGGCTCAGGCAAAAAAATGCCTGCTCCCGGTTTCTTGTTACCGGCTCCAGCTTGTGTCGCAACCGCGTCCGGGTATGTTCTACCACCGTTGGGAGATCAAGCAGGTTGTCCCCGACAAGGTCACAAACCCCGCGCCACGAAAAAAGGCAGCGGAGGACATACGATCACACGGGACGATCCGTTGCTGATGCCTCGGAGGAAACAAAGCCAATGAAGACGGTTGGGCACGACTCACTGAAAACGGGCCGCACACTGAACGTGGACGGCAAGACCTACCATTATTTCTCAATCCCGGAAGCGGAAAAGGCCATCGGTTCCGTCAGCCGCCTGCCGGTCAGCCTGAAAGTGCTGCTGGAGAATGTGCTGCGGTTCGAGGACGGACATTCCTACTCCGTAGAAGATGCCAAGGCGATTGCCGACTGGCTGAAGGAAGGGCGCAGCACGAAGGAAGTGCCCTTCAAGCCCGCGCGCATTCTCATGCAGGACTTCACCGGCGTTCCCGCCGTGGTTGACCTTGCCGCCATGCGCGACGGCATTCTCAAGCTCAAGGGCGATCCGCAGAAGGTGAACCCGCTGGTTCCCGTCAACCTCGTCATCGACCACTCGGTCATGGTGGACGTGGCGGGCACGCCCGATGCGCTGCAGGATAACGTGACCATCGAGTTCGAGCGCAATGGCGAGCGTTACGCCTTCCTGCGCTGGGGCCAGGAAGCGTTCGAGAACTTCTCGGTCGTGCCGCCGGGCACGGGCATCTGCCATCAGGTGAACCTGGAATACATCGCCCAGGCGGTGTGGACGGCCAATGTGGGCGGCAAGGACTACGCCTACCCCGACACCCTGTTCGGCACCGACAGCCACACCACCATGGTCAACGGCATGGGCGTGCTGGGCTGGGGCGTTGGCGGCATCGAGGCGGAAGCGGCCATGCTCGGCCAGCCCATCGCCATGCTGATCCCCGATGTGATCGGCTTCAAGATGACCGGCAGGCTGCCCGAGGGTGCGACCGCCACCGACCTGGTGCTGACCGTGACCCAGATGCTGCGCAAGAAGGGCGTGGTGGGCAAGTTCGTCGAGTTCTTTGGCCCCGCCCTTGACCACCTGCCGGTGGCCGACCGCGCGACCATCGCCAACATGGCGCCGGAATATGGCGCGACCTGCGGCTTCTTCCCCGTTGATGACCTGACGCTGGATTACCTGCGCCAGACCGGCCGTGAAGAGCACCGCATCAAGCTGACGGCGGAATACCTCAAGGCGCAGGGCATGTTCCGCCACGCCGAATCCGCCCACCCCGTGTTTACCGACACGCTGGAACTCAACCTCGAGACAATCGTGCCGTCCATCGCAGGCCCCAAGCGCCCGCAGGACCGCGTGGTGCTCAAGGGTGCGGACAAGGCATTCGAGACCGAGCTGACCGGCAGCCTGGGCGTGCCCGCGGCCGACAAGGACAAGAAGGCCAAGGTGGCTGGCACCAATTACGAGATCGGCCACGGCGACGTGGTGATCGCGGCCATCACCTCGTGCACCAACACCTCCAACCCCGCCGTGCTGATCGCGGCAGGGCTTGTGGCGAAGAAGGCGCGCGCGCTGGGCCTGAAGCCCAAGCCGTGGGTCAAGACCTCGCTCGCGCCGGGCTCGCAGGTGGTGACGGATTACCTCAACCGCGCTGGCCTGCAGGACGAGCTGGACGCGATGGGCTTCAACACCGTGGGCTATGGCTGCACGACCTGTATCGGCAACTCCGGCCCGCTGGAAGATCACATCGTCGATGCGATTGAAGGCAACAAGCTGGTGGCGGTTTCGGTGCTGTCGGGCAACCGTAACTTCGAGGGGCGTATCTCGCCCAACGTGCGCGCCAACTACCTGGCCAGCCCGCCCCTGGTCGTGGCCTACTCCCTGCTGGGCACGATGCGCGAGGACATCACCACCACGCCGCTGGGCACCTCCAAGGACGGCAAGCCGGTGTTCCTCAAGGACATCTGGCCCACCAACCACGAGATTGCGGCCCTCATGGGGTCCGCCATCACGCGTGAGGAGTTCATCAACCGCTACAAGCACGTAAGCCAGGGCACGAAGGAATGGCAGGCGCTGAAAGTGGCCACTGGTTCCGAGACCTACAAGTGGGATGCGTCCTCCACCTACGTGCAGGATCCGCCGTACTTCCAGGACATCACGCCCGAGCCCAAGTCGCGTGGCGACATCATCGGCGCGCGCCTGCTGGCGCTGCTCGGTGACAACATCACCACCGACCACATCTCGCCTGCCGGCGCGATCAAGGAAAGCTCGCCCGCGGGCAAGTACCTTGAAGAGCACGGCGTGGCGAAGAAGGACTTCAACTCCTACGGCTCGCGTCGTGGCAATGACCGCGTGATGGTGCGCGGCACGTTTGCCAACATCCGCATCAAGAACGAGATGCTGCCCGGCACCGAAGGGGGTGTTTCCAAGCATTTCCCCGATGGCAAGGAAGGCTCCATCTACGATGTGGCGATGGAATACAAGAAAGAGGGCGTGCCCCTGGTCGTGATCGGCGGCAAGGAATACGGCATGGGCTCCTCGCGCGACTGGGCGGCCAAGGGCACCCTGCTGCTGGGCGTGCGTGCGGTCGTGGCCGAGAGCTTCGAGCGTATCCACCGTTCCAACCTGGTGGGCATGGGCGTGCTGCCGCTCCTGTTCGAGGAAGGCACAACGCGCAAGACGCTGGGCCTGAAGGGCGACGAGACCTTCGAGATCCGTGGTCTGGACAAGATCACGCCCCGCATGACCATGACCATGACCATCACCCGCGCCGATGGCTCCAAGCAGGACGTGCCCCTGCTGTGCCGTGTCGATACGCTTGATGAGGTGGAGTATTTCCGCAATGGCGGCATTCTCCAGACCGTGCTGCGTGGCATGACAAAGGCCGCCTGATAACAGGCAGCGCCGTCCCGGCCTGAGCCGGGCCGGAGGGATAAGGACGGCGGCCCGTATCATGCGGGTCGCCGTTTTTTTATGGCCGCTCATCTATGCGTGAGTGGTATAAGTTACCTCTGCGTTAAACACATATCCGCGGTGCCTTTTCTCTGTATTGTGTATAAATACGATGCCGTTTAAAGCCGGGATAGTGTAATAACATGCCGGATATGATGGGGCCCCATGGATCTGCTTTCTGCTTTGCACAGCTTTGTCCGTGTGGCTGCAACGGGATCATTCTCTGCCGTATCAAGGGAGACGGGGGCAAGCCAGCCTACCATTTCCCGCCATATCGCCCTGCTTGAGGCTCATTACGGCGCAACGCTGTTCGCCCGCACCACCCGCAGCCTGATGATGACGGAAGACGGGCGCAGTCTCCTGCCGCATGCCTATGAAGTGCTGGAAATTCTTGAAACGGCGGAAACCGCGCTGGGCCGCAGGCGGGCCTCGGTGTCCGGGCTGGTGCGGCTGGGCGTGACCACGGCGTTTGGCCTGTACCTGACCAGTCGCCTGAGCAGCCTGCTGGAGGAACATCCCGACCTGTCGGTTGAACTGGTCATGCGCGACGGGTTTGGCGATCTGGTGGAAGAAGGGCTGGACCTTGCCATCCGCATCGGCTCCATCGCCGAGGGTTCGCTGATTGCCCGCCGCCTGGGCTCGGTGCATCGCTGCGTCATTGCTTCAAGCGATTATCTTGCCCGCCGTGGCACCCCCGCCCACCCGCGCGACCTGCTCAATCACCCCTGCATTGCCTATAGCTATGGCGGCACGCGGCATGACTGGCAGTTCACCCGCAAGGGCGAGAGCGAGACCACGGTGGCGGCCAACGGGCCATTTCGCGCCAATAGCAGCGAAGCCGTGCTTCAGGCCGTGCGGGCGGGGCTTGGCATTGGCATGCTGCCGACATTTCAGGTGGAAGAGGATATTGCGGCAGGTCGCCTTGTGCACCTGCTGCCGGAATGGACCATTCCCGAGCTGCCCTTCTATGCCGTGCATACCGGCCCGCGCACCCTGCCGCTGCGCACGCGCACGGTGCTCGATTTCCTGATCGAGATATCGGACGTACTGCGTCAGGGCTGAAAAGAAGCCATTGAGAAGAAACAAAAGTTCCAGGCGCCGCCTTTTTGAAAAAAGGCGGCGTTTTTCTGAAGTTTTTTGGGTTTCAGAACCAGCTTAGTCCAGCGGGTTGCCTTCGCCGGGGCGGGGGGCTGCCGGGTCAACCGAAAGCCGGGCGCGCTGCTCCTCGCTTGAGGCCAGCATGTCGCTGTTGAAGCCATCATGCAGCACCGGTGCCCAGCCTGCCATCCATGCATTCATGCGCCTGACGAAGTCATTGGCGGCGGGTTGCTGCGTCAGCGCCTCCCTGGTCCAGAAACCGGGTGAGCGCAGGGTCTTGGTGTCGTCGAGGTTGACCGGATTGAGATAGATGGCCACCGTCTCGGCATTGAGGCTGTCTTCGGAGGCGGCGGCGCTGTTGATCCACGTGGCCCTGAGCAGGACAGGCGGCAGCGTGA
This sequence comes from Komagataeibacter sucrofermentans DSM 15973, assembly GCF_040581405.1. Lineage (NCBI taxonomy): Bacteria > Pseudomonadati > Pseudomonadota > Alphaproteobacteria > Acetobacterales > Acetobacteraceae > Komagataeibacter > Komagataeibacter sucrofermentans. The sequence goes on along the minus strand of NZ_CP137157.1, from coordinate 2,816,208 downwards.
TGCCTTCCTGCTGCAGCCGCTCGGCAATGACGTTCATGTGGAGGATGGAGGCCGGATCGACCAGGCGCGTGAGCCAGCATTCCATCACGGGCGGATGGCTGGCCGCGATATGCGCCATGTAGTTGCGGTCATCATGGCATTCCGTGTCCATTGTGGTGTTGGCGGCGGTCAGGATCGACTGTGTCGTGCCGCTGGCCACGATCAGGCCGGTCACGACATGATTCTGCACCCGCACCAGAATGTTTTCCAGCACTTCGCCATGCGGGCCTTCAATCACGTTGATGATCGGGTGCCACACGCCTGCGGGCAGCGGCAGGATGCGCCCGGCAAACGGAATCGCCTTGGTCAGGCGCTCTGTGATGGGCATGATGGTCACGACCCCATCTCCCGGCCCGCCGAACTGGTTGGCGTCGGCAGGCAGGTCCTGCATGCCAAGGCGCTTATGGATGGCCGTGGTGATCTGCCCCATGCGGGGCAGCCACCGCGTAAGATAGGCGGGCGGGAAAATGAACGTCAGCGCCACGAACGGCAGGATCAGGTACAGGCACAGACGCCACAACGGCGCACGATACCAGAGGCGCGAAAAAGCAGACATTCAGCAGGCCACGGGGGCAGGGCGGAACAGCACGGCCATGGCTCAGGAACTGATCCGGGCCTGCTGCGCGTCGCCCTTGTCCGCGATTTCGGCCACGATGCCATCTTCGTTCTGCACTACGCGCACAAGTTTGGCACCCTGCTGGCGGGCGGTGATGAGCGAGTCGCTGATCATGTCCTCGATCGAGCGGGCCAGGTCGCGCGCACTTGCGGCAGGGCCCATGCGGCCCTGGCGGCGCATGACCTCGAACAGCAGGGCGGGGTCGATGCCCCCGGTCTCGACCTTGAGGCCATAACTGTCGATCATCGCCTCGATTTCCAGCGCCGACACGCGGGCGATGTCCAGCCCTTCAAGCGGGCGGAACACGAAAATGCGGTCCAGCCGGTTCAGCACTTCAGGCGCAAAGCCTGCCTGGCGCAGCGCCTCGACCGACTCGGCGCGCATCTTGTCGGGTTCATCCGCCAGCCGGTCCGCGATCTCGGACAGCGCATCGGTGGCGATGTTCGATGTCAGGATGAAGATGCAGCGCACGGTCGAGATCTGCTGCCCCGTCGAGGCCTCGGTCACGTGCCCGTCATTCCAGGCGGTCAGGAATTTCTTGAACACATCGGGGTGCGCTTTCTCGATTTCATCGAGCAGCACTACCGCATCCGGCTTTTCCTTCAGGCCGCCGGTCAGCTTGCCGTAGGTGTCCGAGCCGACATACCCCTTGGGCGAGCCGAAGAGCTGGGTGGCGGCATGGGGCGAGCTCATCTGCGTCATGTCGAAGTTGAGCAGCGGGCGGTCAAGCTGGCGGGCAAGCTGCTTGGCCAGATAGGTCTTGCCCGTGCCCGGCGGCCCGGCAAGCAGGAAGATTCCCACCGGCTTGCCGCGCACCTGCAGGGCCAGGCGGCGGCGCAGCTGGGTCGCCACGTCCTCGCATACCTGGTCCTGGCCGATCACGCGCGCGCGCAGGCTGGCGGCGAGTTCCTCGGCGTCGATCACGGTTTCTTTCTGTTCGCGCGCCAGCATTTCCTCAAGCGCGCTACGATTGGTCAGCCTGGCCAGTACGTCCATCATCCATCCCCGTCTGCGTCGGATTCCCTTGCGGGCGAGTTTCTCGGCCCGGCTATCGAACCACAGCCCGCTCAGCACCAGCAGGGCGCTTACCGCCGCCATGACCGGATAGGCCGGTGCGCACCATTCCATGAAATGCCGTATGCTGGCGAGCGAAAGATGCAACGCCATTGCGGCCTGAAAACTGCCAAGCACCAGGAAAATAACCATGGCGATCGGCACGACCCGTTCCATCAGGATCGGATAAAGCGGCTTCATTGCACCACAACCCCGATGACAAAATTGACCCCGCGCATCAGCACCGGCAGCGGCATGGGCCCCGGCACGAACACCGCCGCGGCGTGCACGCCCATCGGCCCCGGGTCACCCGCGGGCGAGATCGACACATTGCCTGCGATGCGGATGGGCAGGATCACGCTGCGGGGCTGCGGCCCGAGATGCACGGTCTGCACGAGACCAAGGGACTCCACGTTTACGACTGACCCGCCGCCTGCGGTGTCATACATCGGCATGTCGGCCAGTATGATCTCGCGCCGTCGCAACGCCGCCATGATCTCGGCCTGCTCCTGCAGTGTAAAACTTGTCTGGCGCAGCATTTCCGCCGCGCGATCGGGCGAGATCATGGGCATCTGGCCCATCATGTCGGGCCTGCCCTGCACCGGCGCGTTCAGCATGAGGTGATTGCCGCCATTGCCCCGGCCGCCGCCGGCCTCGGCTGCGACGGGGGGCGTCTGGCTGCCGCTGCCACCTTCCTCCGGGGTCAGGAAGCCGCCAGCGCCCAGTCCCCCGCCGGCCACGACGGCCGCAATCAGCCCCACCACGACCAGCTTGCGGCTAGACGAGCGTTCGCTGCGTTCCCGTGTCGGTTCCGGCGCGGAGGGCGTGGGCATCATCCGTACATAATGTGTGCGGGGCGGGGCGAATGGCAAGATGTTAAGAGAGAGGAAATGTAACCCCCGCGCGCCCATATAGTCCTTGCGGTAAGGCATGGCGTGACCTATGTTACCGATTATTCCTTCATTTATGGTTTTTTTCTTTGGGGGGTGGCCGCAGGGCTGCCTTTTTTGCATTGGACGCTGATCTGCCTTTCCTGTCGGGCCTCGATGCCCGCATCGCCGCAATGGTCGCCCCCGCGCTGGCCGACATGGGGTTCGACCTCGTGCGCGTGGCGGTGCTGGGCCGCGAGTCCCCTACCGTGCAGATCATGGCGGACCGTGCCGATGGCACGCTCCTGCTCATTGAGGACTGCGAACAGATCAGCCATGCGGTTGGCGCGATACTGGACGTGGAAGACCCGCTGCCCGGCGCATGGACGCTCGAGGTCTCATCCCCCGGCATCGACCGCCCCCTGACGCGCGCCAAGGACTGGGAGCGGTTTGCAGGCCACCTTGCCCGCGCCGAGATGAACATGCCCATTGAAGGCCGCAAGCGTTTTGCCGGGATCGTGCTCGGCGCGCGCGAGGGCCATGGCCTGATGCGGCTCGATGACGGGAGCGAGGTTTCGCTGCCTTTCGCTGAAATGCGCAAGGCGCGCCTTGTCCTGACCGATGAACTGATCGAGGCGAGCGCCCGGATGATGAAGCCGGCGGCAAGCCCCGAGGAGACTGGCCTGGAGGAAGATCCTTCCCCGGCTGAAGACCGCAAGCCCGCTGGCAAGTCGGGTCGCAAGTCGGCCCGCAAGGCCAATTGAACGATGTTGTGGAGACACTGATGGATACGTCCGTTGCCCGTCCCGAACTGCTGCTGGTGGCCGATGCCGTAGCGCGGGAAAAGTCGATTGACCGCGAGGAAGTGCTCGAAGCGATGGAGCAGGCCATCCAGAAGGCCGGCCGCGCGAAATATGGTCATGAAAAGGATATCCGCGCCACCATCGACCGCCGCACCGGCGATGTGCGCCTGTCGCGCTGGACCGAGGCGGTCGAGGCGGTGGAGAACGAGGAAACCCAGATCCCGCTCTACATCGCGCGCAAGTTCAAGCCCGAGATCCAGCTTGGCGAATACCTGATCGACCCGCTGCCGCCCATCGATTTCGGGCGCATCGCGGCGCAGACGGCCAAGCAGGTCATTGTCCAGCGCGTGCGTGAATATGAGCGCCGCCGCCAGTTCAACGACTTCAAGGACCGCGTGGGCGAGATCGTCAACGGCACCGTCAAGCGCACGGAATATGGCAATCTGCTCGTCGAGATCGGCGATGCGGAGGCCCTGCTGCGCCGTGATGAGCTGATCCCGCGTGAAAGCTTCCGCAACTCCGATCGCGTGCGCGCCTATATCTATGACGTGCGTGACGAGCCGCGTGGCCCGCAGATCTTCCTTTCGCGCACGCATCCGGCGTTCCTCGCCAAGTTGTTCGCGCAGGAAGTGCCCGAGATCTATGATGGCATCATCGAGATCAAGGCCGTGGCGCGTGACCCCGGTTCGCGCGCCAAGATGGCCGTCATCTCGCGTGATGCCTCGATCGACCCCGTGGGCGCCTGCGTGGGCGTGCGTGGCCGCCGCGTGCAGGAAGTGGTCAAGGAACTCCAGGGCGAGAAGATCGATATCATTCCGTGGAGCCCGCAGGCCGCAACCTTCGTAGTCAACGCCCTTGCCCCGGCTGAAGTCAGCAAGGTGGTGATGGATGAGGAAGCGGGTCGCGTCGAGGTTGTCGTGCCCGATGACCAGCTCAGCCTGGCCATTGGCCGCCGCGGCCAGAACGTGCGCCTTGCCAGCCAGCTGACGCGCTGGGACATCGACATCCTGACCGAGGCCGAGGAATCGGAGCGCCGTCAGGAAGAATTCCGTCGCCGCAGCAACCTGTTTGTTGAAGCGCTGGACGTGGATGATGTCATCGCGGGCCTGCTGGTGACCGAGGGCTTCCATTCCATCGAGGAACTGGCTTTTGCCGACCCCGAGGAGCTGGCCAACATCGAAGGCTTTGACGAGGATGTGGCCAGTGAACTGGTCCGCCGCGCCGAAGGCTATCTGGCTGGCCAGGAAGAGGAGCTTGACAACAAGCGCCGCACGCTGGGCGTGAGCGATGATATCGCCGTGCTGGGCGTGTTCACCAACCAGATGCTGGTGACGCTGGGTGAAAAAGGCGTGAAGACGCTTGATGACCTGGCCGACCTGGCCGGTGATGAACTTGTCGAGATCCTGGGCAGCGATGCCATTGACGAGGATGCGGCCAACGAGATCATCATGGCGGCGCGCGCCCACTGGTTCGATGGTGACGAGGCGAAGCCCGTGCAAGAGGAGACGTCCGACGTCTGAGCAAACCGACCTGAACGCGGAAGATCCGGAAGGCATGGAGCCTGAAGAGCGCGGGCCACTGCGCCGTTGCGCCGTGACCCGGCTCCGGCTGCCCAAGGAGGAAATGATCCGTTTTGTCATTTCCCCCGATGGAGTCGTGATCCCTGATCTTTCCGCACGGCTGCCCGGACGGGGAATTTGGTTGAGCGCACGCGCGGATGTGTTAGAAACAGCACGCACACGCGGCGTATTTGCCCGCGCGGCGAGGGGAAGGGTTGTTATTCCCCCTGACCTGACCCATCTTGTGAAGGACGGGTTACTGCGGCGCATGATGGATGTCGCGGGGCTGGCACGGCGGGCCGGGCAGATTGTCTGCGGTTTCGCCAAGGTGCGTGAGTGGGTTGTGGGCGGTCGTGCCGGTCTGGTCATACAGGCGGCCGATGGCAGCCCCGACGAGAGGAAGAGAGTTTTGTCTGGTGCACGGGAACTGCCGGTTGTGGCTGTTCCTACGGCATCGGGTCTGGGTGCGGCATTTGGCCGCGACCATGTTGTTCATGCAGCGATTCTGCATGGTGAACTGGCGCGCCGTTTCCGTATCGAGAGTGAACGTTTTGCGGGTCTGTCCGGCAGGATTGGCCCGAATTCGGCGGATCGTTCCGCCGGACGGTGTGAACAGGCGGGTACATGAGCGAAGGCAACGATCAGGATCAGGGTAAGGGACGCTTGTCTCTGCGGCCGGCGGGCCGCAGGGAGGTCGGACGGACGGTGGATGCCGGTTCCGTGCGACAGAGCTTCAGCCATGGTCGTTCAAAGGTGGTTCAGGTCGAGGTGCGCAAGAAGCGCGGGGCCGGGGCCGCAGGTAACGGATCGGGGCCGGCTGGCGGTCGCGCCGGTGGTCGGGGCGGTCGCGCGCTGACGGCAGCGGAACTGGCGACACGCCAGCGCGTGCTCGATGAGCAGCGTCGCGCCGCAATCCAGCGCGAGAAAGAGGCCCGCGAGCAGGAGAAGATCACGATCCTCTCCGCCGCGGAGGAAGCCCGCCGCGCTGAAGAGGAAAATGCCCGCCGTGCCGAAGAAGAGGCACGCGCCAAGGCAGATGCCGCTGCTGCGGTCGAGGAAGCACGCAAGCAGGAGGCCAGCAACGCGCCGGCCCCCGCAGCGCCCGACTCGATGGATCCCGCAGGGCCGGTTGTCTCGTCCGTGCCCATCCCGGGTGAAGTGACGCTGGCGCCGCCCATGCAGCGCCTGCGCCCGCTGGCCGAGCGCGCGATCATGCCCGCCCAGCCGCTGCGTCCGTCGCGGCCTGCTGGTGGCGGTGGTGCTGCTACCACGGCACGCCCCGCAGGCGGTGCTGGCGAGACGCTGCGCCTGCGCACGGGCCGTGCGGATGGTGGCGAGGAAGAACGTCGCCCCAGCCGTCGCCCCGGTAGCGCCGTGCCGAACCGCCGCCCCTCAGGTGGCGCCAAGAAGAACAACGACAGCCGTCGCGCTGGCCGCATTGACGTGCAGGCCGCGATCGAAGGGGATGACGACAAGACCCGTTCGCTCGCCTCGGTCCGCCGCCAGCGTGAGCGTGAGCGCCGTCAGGCTGAACTCGAACGCCTGCGCTCCGACCAGGTGCGCGTGGTGCGCGATGTTGTCCTGCCCGAGAGCATTACGGTGCAGGAACTCGCCAACCGCATGGCCGCCCGTCAGGGCGAGGTCATCAAGGCGCTGATGAAGATGGGCGTGATGGCCACCGTGACCCAGTCGCTCGACGCGGACACGGCGGAACTGATCGTGCAGGAATTCGGCCATCGCGTGCGCCGTGTTTCCGATAGCGATGTCGAGATCGGCATCGAAGGCATCGAGGACAGCGAAGAAGATCTGCGGCCGCGTCCGCCGGTCGTGACCGTGATGGGTCATGTCGATCACGGCAAGACCTCGCTGCTCGATGCGCTGCGCACCACCGATGTCGCCAATGGCGAAGCAGGCGGCATTACGCAGCATATCGGCGCGTATCAGGTCACGCTGGCCTCGGGTGCCAAGATCACCTTCATCGATACGCCGGGCCATGAGGCGTTTACCGCCATGCGTGCCCGTGGCGCCTCGGTGACCGACGTGGTCATTCTGGTGGTGGCCGCCGATGATGGCGTGATGCCGCAGACGATCGAAGCCATCAAGCACGCCAAGGCTGCTGATGCCCCGATCATCGTGGCCATCAACAAGTGCGACAAGCCGGGTGCGAACCCCGACCGCGTGCGCCAGGAACTGCTGAACCACGAAATCGTAGTGGAAAGCATGGGTGGCGATACGCAGGATGTCGAGGTCTCGGCGCTCAAGCGCACGGGCCTGGACAAGCTTGAGGAAGCGATCCTGCTGCAGGCCGAAATCCTTGACCTCAAGGCCAATCCCGATCGGGTGGCCGAAGGTTCGGTGATCGAAAGCCGCCTTGATCGTGGGCGTGGTCCGGTTGCGACCGTTCTGGTCCAGAAGGGCACGTTGCGCCGCACCGACATCGTGGTGGCCGGGGCCGAATGGGGCCGCGTGCGCGCCATGATCGACGACCGCAACCGCCAGCTTGGCGAGGCGGGTCCGTCCATGCCGGTTGAAATCCTGGGCATTACCGGCGTGCCGGGCGCAGGCGAGCCGTTCGTGGTGGTGGAAAACGAGAATCGCGCCCGCGAAATCTCCGAGTTCCGCCAGCGCGTGATCAAGGAGCGCATGGCCGCTGGCCAGACTGCTGCACGCGGCACGCTTGACCAGATGCTCGCCCGTATTCAGGCAGGCGCGCAGAAGGAAGTCGCGGTTCTGATCAAGGCTGACGTGCAGGGCTCGGCGGAGGCGCTTGAAGCCACCGTGCAGAAGCTTGAGCATGAGGAAGTCAAGATCCGCGTGCTCAACGCTACCGTGGGCCAGATTACGGAAAGCGATGTGCAGCTTGCCAAGGCATCGGGTGCGATCATCATCGCGTTCAATGTCCGCGCTACGGCACAGGCCCGTGAGCTTGCACAGCGTGAAGGCGTGGACATCCGCTACTACTCGATCATCTACCAGGTGGCGGATGACGTGGAGCAGCTGGTGCGTGGCAAAATTGCGCCCAAGCATCGCGAGAAGTTCCTGGGTTATGCCGAAATCCGCAAGGTTTTTGAAATTACCAAGGTGGGCAAGGTTGCCGGCTGTTACGTGACCGAAGGTGTGGTCAAGCGTGGCTGTGGCGTGCGCCTGCTGCGTGACAACGTCGTGATCCATGAAGGTGAACTGAGCCAGCTCAAGCGCTTCAAGGATGACGTCAAGGAAGTGGCGCGCGGTTACGAATGCGGCCTGTCCTTTGCCGGGTATAACGACCTGCGCGAGGGTGACGTGGTCGAGTGTTATGAAATGGAACTCGTCCCGGCATGAGCCGCAATTCATCCAGAAAAGGGATGAGCGAGAGTGGGCCGGCAGGGAAACTTGCCGGCCATTCCGCGTCTGGTCCCTCGCAGCGTCAGCTGCGTGTGGCGGAAGAAGTCCGCCGCGTGCTGGCGGAAATATTTGCCCGCACCGAATTCCGTGACCCGGATCTGGCCGATGTGCGCATTACGGTCACCGAAGTGCGTATCTCGCCCGACCTCAAGCATGCCACGGTTTTCGTGGCACGACTGGGCCGGAGCGATGTGGCGGAACTGCTGCCCGCGCTCAAGCGCGTAACGCCGTTCCTGCGCACCCGCCTGTCGCACGCGCTCAGGCTGCGTGGCGTGCCAGACCTGCACTTCCAGCCTGATACGGCGCTTGATTACGCCATGGAAGTCGACACCATGCTGCGCCAACCTGAAGTGCTGCGCGACCTCTCGGATGAAGACTGAGCGTCTGTTCGAAAACAGGCCGTAGATAAAAAACAAGAAAAGTTTTTGGTGACGCTGTTTTCAAAAAGCTTCAGGAAACGCCGCTTTTTGAAAACAGGCAGTACCCAAAACGTTTATTCCTGAAAAGCCAGTTCATAAAAAAGGCCGGTGGAGCATTGCTCCACCGGCCTTTTTTATATCGTGGCGGGTGAACGCCCGGTCAGTTGCGCCGCCCCATGAGCAGAAGCTGGGGGTTGCGCTCCACGTCGGTTGCAAACCCGCGCAGGGCGGCAGCAGCAGCGGCAAGGTCACGCAGCGACGAATCGATATTGGATCGGTCAGCCGAACTCGGGGCGGTAATGTCATGCAGCCCCGCCAGCGCGCCGCGCGCCTCGGTTACCGTATCGTTGGAGTTGACCAGCAGCGTGTGCAGTTCGCTGCCACGCGCATCAAGCTGGGCGGTGCCGGTATCGGCCAGATGGTCGATGGAGGCCAGCGTGGTGTCGAGGTGCTTGTCGAGGTCGCGAATGGTGTCGGTCGCGGTATCCACGGTCACGCGCGTATGGTCGGATGTGGTGCGCACGCTATCCACCAGCGGCGGCAGGTCCTTGTCGAGCTTGTCGGCCAGGGTGCGGATGCTCACCAGCATGGTATCGGCATTGTTGGCGATGTTCTTGAGCGGCAGGGCCGTCAGGGCATCGGTCAGCTTCTGCATTTCCGATTCGCGGGTCGGGATCTCGATCAGCGGGCTCAGCCCGGGATGCAGGTGGGCAGGGATGCCGGGGTCGAAGGTCAGGTCGATTTCTTCCTGCCCGGTCACGAAGCTCTGCATGTGCAGCTCGGCGCGCAGCCCGTTTTCAATCAGCTTGGGCAGTTCGTTGGCATCGAGTGCGCGGCCATGCGAGCCCGCCATGCGCGCGCCATTGGCCTCAAGCTCCACCGTAACCGGAATATAGGCCTGATGGGTCTGCGGATCGAACTGAACGGCGATGTGCTCCACATGGCCGACCTGCACGCCATCGAACGTGACCGGCGCGCCCACGCCCAGCCCGTTGATCGGGTTGTCAAAAACCACCACGGCGCGGTTGGTGGGCGAAAAGGGATGAAACTGTCCGAACAGCGCTATGGCCGTCACACCAAGCAGGGCTCCACCCAACACAAATGCACCGACCGTGGTCTGCCGTTCAGCCATGGTGTTCAGGTCTCCCTAGACGCGGAATGAAAAATACTGTGGCACACGGTTATCCATGCATCCGTTTTGCTGCAAGATGGCACTCCATGCCCCGCTGGCCAAGCAGCCTGGAGGGATGGCAGGCATGTGCCCGCCTGTCCTTTTAACATGTGTGGCGCAGGCGGCCAGCCCCTGTGGCGGAATGGGGCATTGAAGTGCATGCGTGCCTCGTCTAAACGCACGGCACTCCCCAATTCCATGCAAGGTGCCGTGCAATGCGACGCAAACGTGGCCGCCCGCTTGACGGCTGGCTGATCATCGACAAGCCCCTGGGCATGACCTCCACGCAGGTGGTGGGCCGCGCGCGCTACCTGTTCGATGCCGCCAAGGCGGGCCATGGCGGCACGCTCGACCCGCTGGCCACCGGCCTGCTGCCCATCGCCTTTGGCAAGGCCACCAAGACGGTGCCCTACATCATGGATGGCACCAAGCGCTACCACTTCACCCTGCGCATCGGCGAGGCGCGCGATAGTGATGATGCCGAGGGTGCGGTCACCGCCACATCGGACGTGCGGCCCGACAATGCCGCGTTCGAGGCCGCCCTGGCCGCTTTCCGCGGCGAGATCATGCAGGTGCCGCCGGTGTTCTCGGCGCTCAAGGTGGGGGGGCAGCGCTCCTATGACATGGCGCGCGCGGGCAACGCCCCCGAACTCGCGCCAAGGCCCGCGCGTATCGACCGTTTCGAGCTGATCGCCCGGCCCGATGCCGATACGGCGGTGTTCGAGGTGGAATCGGGCAAGGGCGTGTACATGCGCGCGCTTGCGCGTGACATTGCGCTGGCCTGCGGCACGGTGGGGCATGTGGCGGCGCTGCGGCGGCTGAACGTGGGGCCATTTGATGAATCCCATGCGATTCCGCTGGACAAAATTGTCGCAAGCGCCGACAACGCGCCTGCCCCACCGGATCTGCTTCTTCCGGTCGCGACCGCGCTGGCCGACATCCCGGCGCTGGCCCTGACCCGTGAGGAAGCGGATGCCCTGTCATTTGGCCAGGTGATTGACCTGGAGCAGCTGGCAGGCCGGATGCCCGCGCACACCGACCCCCGTAGCGGGGTCGTGCGTGCGATGGACGGGGCGCGCGTGGTCGGGCTGTGCCGCCCTGAAGGCGGCGTGCTGCGATCAGTGCGCATGCTGTGAACCGAATGATCAATGGAGAGAATGATGTCGATTACTGCCGAACGCCGCACGGCGCTTATTGGTGAATACCGCAACGCTGCAACCGATACCGGCTCGCCGGAAGTGCAGGTTGCCCTGCTGACCGAGCGGATCGTGAACCTGACCGACCACCTCAAGACCCACGCGAAGGATTTCCATTCCCGCCGTGGCCTGCTGATGCTGGTTGGCCGCCGCCGCCGCCTGCTTGACTACGTCAAGCGCAAGGACGTGGCCCGTTACGAAACGCTGATCAAGCGCCTCGGCCTGCGTCGCTGATTTGCGACCATGCGGGAGGGCAGGCATAATGCCCGCCTCCCGCGTGGCCCATGCGGGCATGGCGCATGCGCAGGCATGGCCATGCCCCGCGGGGCCGCATTTTTTCAGGCGCCCCTGACGGGCGCCGCCAACACGCTGCCGACGCCACGGCGGAGATGTCCGGACCGGATCGCAGCGTTTCAGGCCACATGGTGTTCTGGCGGTATGTGCCGCCATCGCTCCATGCCGTCCGAGGCGCTGCCATCATACGTTCCAATGTCCGGCCCGCCTGCATTGCGGCAGTCAACGGACAGGGTTTGTCTGGATGTTCAATTATTTTCGCAAGGAAATGGAATGGGGCGGTCGCCCGCTGGTTCTGGAAACGGGCAAGGTCGCCCGCCAGGCCGATGGCGCGGTGGTCGTAACCTATGGCGACACGGTGGTGCTGTGCACGGCCGTTGGCGCCAAAAGCGTCAAGCCGGGGCAGGACTTCTTCCCGCTTACGGTCAACTACCAGGAAAAAGCCTACGCGGCGGGCAAGATCCCCGGTGGCTTCTTCAAGCGTGAAGGCCGCCCGAGCGAGGCCGAGGTGCTGAACTCGCGCCTGATCGACCGCCCGCTGCGCCCGCTCTTCCCCGAGAACTTCCGCAATGAAGTTCAGGTCGTGGCCACCGTGCTCAGCCACGACATGGAAAACGATCCCGCCGTCGTGGCGCTGATCGGCTGCTCGGCAGCACTCACGCTGTCAGGCATTCCGTTCTTTGGCCCGGTGGGTGCGGCCCGCGTGGGCTACGCCAACGGCGAATACGTGCTCAACCCGACCATCTCGCAGCTCAAGGACAGCGCGCTTGACCTGGTCGTGGCCGGCACCGCCGAAGGCGTGCTGATGGTCGAGTCCGAGGCGGTCGAGCTGTCCGAGGACGTGATGCTCGGCGCCGTGACGTTTGGCCACGAAGCCTTCCAGCCGGTGATCGACCTGATCATCGACCTCGCCGAAGATGCCGCCAAGGCCCCGTGGGACCTGGCCGAGCCGACGGCAGAGGAAATCAAGCTGCGCAAGAAGGTGGACAAGGCCGGTCGCGCCCTGATCGCCGAGGCCTACAAGGAACGCGCCAAGCAGGTGCGTTACAAGAAGGTCGCCGCCGCCCGTGAGGCGATCCTTGCCAAGATCGGCGAGGCCGAGGCCGATGCCGCCAAGCCGATGATCAAGGATCTTGAGGCCGACGTGGTGCGCACCGAGGTGCTCGACACCGGCTACCGCATTGATGGCCGCGACCTCGAGACGATCCGCCCGATCGTGTCCGAAGTCGGCATCCTGCCGCGCGCGCATGGCTCCGCCCTGTTCACCCGTGGCGAGACGCAGGCCCTTGTGGTCGCGACCCTTGGCACCGGCCAGGACGAGCAGATCGTGGACGCGCTGGAAGGCGAGTACCGCAACAACTTCATGCTGCACTACAACTTCCCCCCGTTCTCGGTGGGTGAGTGCGGGCGCATGGGCTCGCCGGGCCGTCGTGAAATCGGCCATGGCAAGCTGGCATGGCGCGCCATCCACCCGCTGCTGCCGGGCAAGGACACCTTCCCGTACACCATGCGCGTTGTGTCCGAGATCACGGAAAGCAACGGCTCGTCCTCCATGGCGACCGTGTGCGGCACGTCGCTGGCGCTGATGGATGCGGGCGTGCCGCTCAAGCGTCCGGTGGCCGGTATCGCCATGGGCCTCATCAAGGAAGACGAGGACTTCGCGGTTCTGTCCGACATCCTTGGCGATGAAGATCACCTTGGCGACATGGACTTCAAGGTCGCGGGCACCGAGCAGGGCGTGACCGCGTTGCAGATGGACATCAAGATCACGTCCATCACCCCCGAGATCATGAAGATCGCGCTGGGTCAGGCCCGCAATGGCCGCATGCACATCCTGGGCGAGATGGCCAAGGCGCTGACCGAGGGCCGCACGGATGTCTCCTCCTCCGCGCCGAAGATCACCACGATCTCCGTGCCGAAGGAAAAGATCCGTGATGTGATCGGCCAGGGCGGTAAAGTCATTCGTGAGATCGTTGAATATTCGGGTGCGAAGATCGATATCAACGATGACGGCACGATCATGATCGCCGCGTCCTCCGACGATCAGGCCGAGAAGGCCATCGAGCGGATCCGTGGCATCGTGGCTGAACCCGAAGTGGGCCACATCTACAACGGCAAGGTGGTCAAGACCGCCGATTTCGGGGCGTTCGTCAACTTCCTCGGCCCGCGTGATGGTCTGGTGCACATCTCCGAGCTGGCACAGGGCCGGGTCTCCAAGACGACGGACGTGGTCAAGCAGGGCGATGAAGTGAAGGTGAAGGTTCTGGGCTTTGATGACCGCGGCAAGGTGAAGCTGTCCATGCGCGTGGTTGATCAGGAGACCGGTGCCGACATTGCCGAGACCGTGGGCGCCAAGCCCGGCCGTGCTCCCGCCGCACGCTAAGCGCGCGGTTCCGGCCTACAGACAGCCCGGCCATGAGGGTGCGCCTGCATGGCGCCCCCGTGGCCGGGTAGACACATGACGATGGAATGGTGATGAAGCCGATCAATGCGATCCGTATGGGCGGGACGGATATTCTGCCCCTGGTCGAGGGGGGGAAGGGCGTCTCGATCTCGACCGGCGTTTCCGCCGGGCACTGGGCGGCAGCCGGGGGGGCGGGCACGGTCTCGATCGTGAACGCCGATTCCTATGATGCGGACGGCAACATCGTGCCGCAGATCTATCACGGCAAGACCCGGCGCGAGCGCCATGAGGAACTGGTTGATTACGCCATTCGCGGCGGCATCGCCCAGGCCCGCATCGCGCATGAGATCGCCGGTGGCAAGGGCCGTATCCACGCCAATATCCTGTGGGAAATGGGCGGGGCGGAACAGGTCATCAATGGCGTGCTCGAAGGGGCTCCGGGCCTGATCCAGGGCCTGACCTGTGGCGCGGGCATGCCGTACCGCCTGTCAGACATCGCGGCGAAATTCGGCATCCATTACTACCCCATCGTCTCGTCCGCGCGCGCGTTCAACGCCCTGTGGCGGCGGTCGTATCACAAGACCGCCGAGCTGCTGGGCGCGGTCGTGTATGAAGACCCCTGGCGGGCGGGCGGGCATAATGGCCTGTCCAATACCGAGAACCCGCTGGCGCCGGAAGATCCGTTCCCCCGCGTGCTGGCGCTGCGCAAGCAGATGCGCGCCTTCGGGCTGGACGACACCCCCATCATCATGGCCGGTGGCGTGTGGTGGCTGGAGGAATGGCAGGACTGGATCGACAACCCCGAACTCGGGCCGATCGTGTTCCAGTTCGGCACCCGCCCGCTGCTCACGCAGGAGAGCCCGATTCCGCAGGCATGGAAAGATCGCCTGCTGACGCTGAAGAAGGGGGATGTGTTCCTCAACCGCTTCTCGCCCACGGGTTTCTATTCTTCCGCCGTCAACAACAGCTTCCTGCGCGAGTTGCGCGGGCGCTCGGAGCGGCAGATCCCGTTCTCGCCCGAAGCCCTTGGCGAGCACACCATGGCGCTCGCCATTGGCGCGCGCGGGCGGCAGGTTTTTGTTACCCCCGCTGATGGGCAGCGCGCCCATCTGTGGATGGAAGAAGGCCACACCGAGGCCATGCGCACGCCGGACAACACGCTGGTGTTCGTCTCGCCCGGGCGCGCGCGTGAAATCCTGGCCGATCAGGGGGCCTGCATGGGCTGCCTGTCGGAGTGCCGCTTTTCCAACTGGTCGCAGAAGCCGCCTGCCTATTCCAACGGGCACAAGGCGGACCCGCGTTCCTACTGCATCCAGAAAACCCTTCAGGATGCAGCTCACGCCCACGGGCCTGACCAGGCTGAGGTGATCGACCACAACCTCATGTTCGGTGGCACCAATGCGTGGCGGTTCGCGACCGACCCGTTCTATGCCAACGGCTTTGTGCCGACCGTGGCGCAACTGCTCGAGCGGATCATGACCGGGCGCTGAGCCTGATCGGATCACGACAAAAAGGCCGGTGCCCGCGAGGGACCGGCCTTTTTCAATAAAGAAGTTTTTGGTGAAGCTTTTTTCAAAAAGCTTCGAAAAGAATGCTGCCTTTCTGAAAAAAGGCAGCACCTAAAAACTTTTATCCTTCTGTCTTTGGCAGGCATGCCTCGCTGAACAGTGCGAAGGCCAGGCCGCGGTGGCTGATGGCGTTCTTTTCGGCATCACTCATGTCGGCAAAGCTGCGCGTGCCGGTGCCGGGGGCAAAAAGCGGATCGTAGCCATGGCCGTTGGTGCCATGTGGCGGCCAGATGACGTGGCCATCAATCCGGCCCTCGAAGGTTTCGGTGCGGCCATCGGGCCAGGCCAGGCACAGCACGGAAATGAACCATGCGCTGCGATCAGGGTTGTCGCCCATCTGTTCATGGATGCGGCGCATGGCGTCGGGGTAGTCCTTGGTGGGGCCAGCCCAGCGGGCCGAGAAAATGCCGGGCGCGCCATCAAGGGCCGCGACACAGAAGCCCGAATCATCGGCCAGTGCGGGCAGGTTGGCCGCCTTGGCCGCAGCGACAGCCTTGATGGCGGCATTGCCCGCGAAGCTGTCCGCCGTCTCGTCAGGCTCAGGCAGCGACAGGTCGCCTGCGGAGATGACGCGGATGCCATACCCCCCCAGCAGGGCGGCGAATTCGGCAATCTTGCCCTTGTTATGCGTGGCCAGCACCAGCGTGTCGCCACGGTTGAGGTGAGGGATGGTCATGATGCGAGCGCCTCGTTCACGGTTACGGTCTGGATATGGAACAGTTCGGCGGTGCCGGTGCGGGCAAGGCGCATGAGCGTGTTGAACTGCGCCTCGGTAAAAGGATCTTTTTCCGCCGTGCCCTGAATTTCCACAATGCCGCCATCAGCGGTCAGCACGAAGTTTGCGTCGGCGCTGGCATTGCTGTCCTCGGCATAGTCAAGGTCGAGCACGGCGCCTGTCTCGGTCAGCCCGCAGGATATGGCCGCGACCTGCCCCTTGAGCGGCACGGCAGGCAGCGTGCCCTCACGCACCAGTTTTTCCAGCGCCAGGCGCAGCGCGATCCATGCGCCGGTAATGGCCGCACAGCGTGTGCCCCCATCGGCGTTCAGCACGTCGCAATCCACCGTGATCGAGATCTCGCCCAGGGCCTTGAGGTCCACCACGGCGCGCAGCGCGCGGGCGATCAGACGCTGGATTTCGAGCGTACGGCCGCTCTGCTTGCCGCGCGCCGCCTCGCGCGGGCCACGGTTATGGGTGGCGCGGGGCAGCATGCCGTATTCCGCCGTGACCCAGCCCTGCCCCTTGCCGCGCAGGAAGGAGGGCACGCGCGGCTCGACGCTGGCCGCGCACAGCACCTCGGTGCCGCCCATGCGGATCAGGGCGGAGCCTTCCGCATGGCGGGCAAAGCCGGTCTGGATGAAGACGGGACGCAGCGCGTCGGGGGCGCGGCCGGATGGGCGCATGGGGCAACTCCGCAAGGTGAGGGGGCGGCATAGCGCGCAATCCGCCCCTATTTCCAGTCCCGCGTGGGCAGGGACGGGTGGGATCTGTTATAATGGGGGCTGGCGGATGATGACGTGCAAAGGAGGCATGGCGATGGAAACCCGATCACCGGTATCGCAGCCGGCCCTTCTGTCCGGGCTTGATGCGCGTTCCGCCGCGATCCTGCGCGAGATCGTGGAACAGTATGTGGAAACGGGCGAGCCGATGGGCTCGCGCACCCTGTCGCAGCGCCTGCCGCTTTCGCTCTCGCCTGCCACGATTCGCAACGTCATGGCCGACCTGACCGATGCGGGGCTGCTGTTCTCGCCCCATGCCTCGGCGGGCCGCCTGCCTACCGAGAAGGGGGTGCGGCTGTTTGTCGATGGCCTGCTGCAGTTTGGCAGCCTGAGCGAGGAGGAGCGCGAAAGCATTGCGGGCACGCTCGATGTGAAGGGCCGCTCACTGGAGGACATGCTGGCGCAGGCATCCTCCATGCTCTCGGGCCTGTCCTCGGCGGCGGGGCTGGTCATGGCGCCCAAGAGCGATTCGAGCACCATCAAGCATATCGAATTCGTGGCCCTTGGCCCGGGGCGCGCGCTGGTCATTCTGGTCAGCGCGGACGGGCAGGTGGAAAACCGCGTGATCGAAACACCGCCCGGCCTGCCGCCCTCGGCGCTGGTCGAGGCAGGCAATTACCTCAACGCCCACCTGTCAGGCCAGACGCTCGATCGCCTGCGGGAGACGGTCAGCACCGACATGACCGCCAACCGCAACGAACTCGACCACCTCACGGCGGGCGTGGTGGCCAGTGGCCTTGCCACATGGAGCGATGCCGAGGAACGCGGCGGCACGCTCTTCATCCGCGGGCAGGGCCGCCTGCTGGCCGATGTGACCGAGATCGAGCGCCTGACCACCATCCAGATGCTGTTCGAGCGGCTGGAAACACAGGAGACCATGCTGCGCCTGCTCGACCTTGCGCGTGAATCAGAAGGGGTGCGCATCTTCATCGGGGCCGAAAGCGGGCTGTTCGGCATGGCGGGCATGTCGGTCGTGGTGGCCCCCGCGCGCACCGACAGCAACCGCATCGTGGGCGCGATTGGCGTGATCGGGCCGACCCGCATCAATTACGGCCGCATCATTCCTGTAGTGGACTACACCGCGCGCGTGATCGGCCGCCTGCTGGGCTGAGCTGCCGCATGGGCATGCAACCGTGCCCGCAGGGCGCCCTTATGGTGGGCAGGCAGCAACCGCACGCCCGCCATACTGGCGCGGGCGTGCCCATCAAGCAGGGAGAAAGCCATGTTCACGCCTGATGCACGCCAGTCCGGGTCTTGCATGATCGGGGGCGATATCGAGGTTACACGGCTCGGCTTTGGGGCCATGCGCATTACCGGGCCGGGCATATGGGGGGAGCCTGCCGATCGCGCCAAGGCCCTTGCCACGCTGAAGCGCCTGCCCGAGCTGGGCATCAATCTTGTCGATACCGCCGATGCCTATGGCCCCGAGGTGAGCGAGAACCTGATCCGCGAGGCGCTGCACCCCTATGAGGGCATGCTCATTGCCACCAAGGGCGGCCATACGCGCCACGGGCCGGATATATGGAAGCCGGTGGGCAACCCCGATTACCTGCGCCAGTGCGTGCTGATGAGCATGCGCAGGCTCGGTGTCGCGCGCATCGACCTGTGGCAGTTGCACCGCGTGGGGGCGGACTGCACGCCCGAACAGCAGTTCGAGGCCATCGCCGCCATGCGCGCGCAGGGGCTGATCCGTCATGTTGGCCTGTCGGAAGTGACGGTGGAAATGATCGAGCGCGCGCGGCTGTATTTCCCGGTCGCGACGGTGCAGAACCGCTTCAACCTCGTCAACCGCTATTCGGAGGACGTGCTCGATTACTGCACGCGCGAGAATATCGGCTTCATCCCGTGGGCACCGCTTGCGGCGGGCGGGCTGACCAAGGGCGATACCGTGCTCACGCGCCTTGCGGGCGAGAAAGGCGTGCAGCCCGGCCAGATCGCGCTGGCGTGGCTGTTGCGCCGCTCACCGGTCATGCTGCCCATTCCCGGCACGTCCAGTCCCGGGCATG
Source organism: Komagataeibacter sucrofermentans DSM 15973 (assembly GCF_040581405.1). Taxonomy (NCBI): domain Bacteria; kingdom Pseudomonadati; phylum Pseudomonadota; class Alphaproteobacteria; order Acetobacterales; family Acetobacteraceae; genus Komagataeibacter; species Komagataeibacter sucrofermentans. The sequence goes on along the minus strand of NZ_CP137157.1, from coordinate 2,797,330 downwards.
TGGCCGATAACGCCGCTGCCGCCGCGATCGAACTGAGCGATGAGGAATTCCGCCAGCTTGATAACGATGGCCGGGCCGAATGGGCCAGCCGCAACGCGGGCTGAACGGACCGGGGCGGATCGGGGGCGACGGCAGCGCGGGACAATGCTAGACAGGGGCCTTACGACACAGAACAGCCCCTTTCTCTCCTTATTGGACACCGGATGACGCTTGCTGACGGATCAGGCCGCGATGGCCGGATGGATGGACCCTCCCGCCCCGGTGGGGGTGGCCCGCGCCGCCCGCGCTACCGCATGGTGCGCTGGCTGGCGGGCACCACGCTGGCGGTGCTGCTGCTGGGTGGTGGCGGCGCAGGCATTGTGGGCTGGTACGAATATGAGCGCCTGAGCGAGGGCCTGCCCACGGTCGATGGCCTGCGCACCTACCAGCCCCCCGTCATGAGCCGCCTGTATTCCGGTGATGACCAGGTGATGGCCGAGCTTGCCGCCGAGCGGCGCATCTTCGTGCCCTACAGCGCCATACCCGAGCGCGTGCGCAGCGCCTTCCTGGCTGCCGAGGACCAGAAATTCTTCAGCCATGGCGGCGTCGACCCGCTGGCCATCCTGCGTGCCGGCATCACCGACATGATGATGCACGGCACCAAGCACCGCCCCATCGGGGCCTCGACCATCACGCAGCAGGTCGCGCGCATCATGCTGCTGGGGTCGAATGCGGTGTCGATCGACCGCAAGATCAAGGAAGCGCTGCTGGCCATGCGCCTTGAGCAGACGCTGAGCAAGGAGCAGATCCTCGAGATCTACCTCAACGAGATCTATCTGGGCGAGGGCGCGTACGGCATCGGTGCCGCCGCCCAGACCTATTTCAACAAGCCGCTCGACCAGCTTGACAATGCCGAGGCCGCCTTCCTCGGCGCGCTGCCCAAATCGCCCACCAACTACAACCCGCACCGTTACGTGCAGGCGGCGACCAACCGGCGCAACTGGGTGCTCGACCGCATGGCCGACCTCAAGGTGATTACGCCCGAGGAGGCGCGCGCGGCCCAGCTTGAACCCCTCGTGCCCGCCAACTTCACCCGCCCCGGCCCCGTGCCCGGCTCGGAATGGTTTGCCGAGGAAGTGCGCCGCGAACTGATCGAGCGCTACGGCATCGGCACCACCATGGAGGGCGGGCTTTCGGTCCATACCTCGCTGGATTCGCACCTGCAGCAGGTGGCCACCGGCGCCTTGCGCGAGGGGCTGCTGCGCTATGACCGCGCCCATGGCGGCTGGCGGGGCGCGTTCGCGCATGTCGGGGCGGCGGACGTGGCGGGCGACTGGGCCAATGCGCTGGCGCACGTGACACCGCCCGCCGCCATGCTGGAGCAGTGGCGGATGGCCGTGGTGCTGTCGGCCGCCACGGGCCGGGTCGGCTGGCTTGAGGGGCGCGATCCCGTCATGCCCCATACCGGCACGGTGCTGGCGCGTGACATGACGTGGATGCGCACCGGCAAGGGCGTGCAGGCCGGCGACGTCGTGCTGATCGAGCCGCAGGCCGATGGCAGCGGCGTTGCCATCCGCCAGGTGCCGCGCGTGGAAGGGGCGCTTGCCACCATCGATGTGCGCACCGGGCGCGTGCTGGCCATGGTGGGGGGCTGGTCGTTCCGCGAATCGCAGTTCAACCGCGCCATTCAGGCGGCGCGCCAGCCGGGGTCCTCGTTCAAGCCGTTCGTCTATCTGGCGGCGATGGAGCAGGGGATCTCGCCTTCGCAGAAATTCGATGATTCCCCGGTCAGCTACGGCGAGTGGCACCCCAACAATTACGAGAAGGATTTCTGGGGCCCCACGACCCTGCATGATGCGCTGCGCGAATCGCGCAATCTCGTCACCATCCGCCTTGCCGCCCAGATCGGCATGAAGCCGGTGGCCAGCCTCGCGCAGGGGCTTGGCCTCGTGCGTTCCATGCCGCTGGTGCTGCCCGCGGCCCTCGGCGCGGTCGAGACCACCGTCATGAAGGAGGCTGGCGCTTACGCCACCATCGCCAATGGCGGCAGGCTGGTAACACCTTCCCTGATCGATGACATCAAGGACCGCAACGGCAACGTGGTGTGGCGGCCCGAAGGGGTTGCGTGGCAGCCCGGCAGCACGCCAGCCGATGGCCCGCAGGTGGCCGATACGCGCCCGCAGGTCGTCTCCGCCACCAGCGCGGCCCAGATCGTGGCCATGATGCAGGATGTGGTGCGCCGGGGCACGGGCGTGCGCGCGGGCGCGGGCATCGACCGGCCCATCGCGGGCAAGACCGGCACCAGCCAGGACTTCAATGATGCGTGGTTCGCGGGCTTCTCGCCCGATCTGGTCACGGTGGTGTGGATCGGGTTCGACACGCCGCAGTCGCTGGGCAAGAACGAGACCGGCGGCGTGATTGCAGGCCCGATCTGGAATCAGGTGATGAAGGCGGCCCTCGCCACCCGCCCGCGCCTTGACTTCCGCGTGCCTGATGGTGTGCAGCTTGCACGCTATGATACCGGCATGGGAGTCGCAATCGATGCATTCAAGCCCGGCCAGGTGCCCGGTGAGAGCGTGGATCTTGGCGCAGGTTCCGGCATGGCCCTGACGGCGGCGGATACGGGGGCCGAGAACATGCCCGATTCCGAGAACGACATGGCCACGATGCCCGCCAGCCCCACCGCCCTGCCTGATGGCACGACATCGGCAGGCCACCCTGCGGCGCCTGCGGCAGCACCCGCCACGCAGCCTTCCGGGGGTGACATTGGCATGGGCGGGCTGTATTGACGCCGTTTATGGCCGGGCGTGACATGCGCACGCCCGCACTGTTGACCGTTGACCAAGGAGCAAGCCCATGTCTGCCGAGACAGAGGCCCTGAACGACCAGATCAAGCAGTCGGTGGCGCTGCTGAGGAGGCATCTTTGACTGGGATGTCGCAATCGACCGCCTCGCGGAACTGAACAACCGGGCCGAAGATCCCGACCTGTGGAACGATTCGGACGCAGCGCAGAAACTCATGCGCGAGCGCACCATGCTCGCTGGCCAGATCGAGGGCGTGCAGCGGCTTGAAGCCGATGTAAACGATACGATCGAACTCGTTGAGCTGGCCGAGATGGAAGGCGACGAGGCCGTGGTGGCCGAGGCGCTCGGCAACCTGCGCGCCCTGGCCGAGGAAGCCAAGCGCCGCGAGACCGAAAGCCTGCTCTCGGGCGAGGCCGACAGCAATGACTGCTACCTTGAGGTCAATGCGGGCGCGGGCGGCACCGAGGCGCAGGACTGGGCCGAGATGCTGCTGCGCATGTACACCCGCTGGGCCGAGCAGCATGGCTACAAGGTGACCATGATGGAAAGCTCGGAGGGCGAGCAGGCCGGCATCAAGTCCGCCACCATCCAGGTGACCGGCCCCAACGCCTATGGCTGGCTCAAGACCGAGGCGGGCGTGCACCGGCTGGTCCGCATCTCGCCGTTCGATGCGGCGGCAAGGCGGCAGACCTCGTTTGCCTCCGTGTGGGTGTATCCGGTGGTCGATGACTCGATCGAGATCGAGATCAACGAGGCCGACCTGCGTGTCGATACCTTCCGCGCCTCGGGCGCGGGTGGGCAGCACGTCAACAAGACGGAATCGGCCATCCGCATCACGCACATCCCCACCGGCATCGTGGTGGCGTGCCAGACCGACCGCTCGCAGCACCGCAACCGCGCCACCGCCATGACCATGCTCAAGGCGCGGATGTACGAGCAGGAACTCCAGCGCCGCGAGGCCGCCGCCGCCCAGACCGAGGCCAGCAAGACCGATATCGGCTGGGGGCACCAGATCCGCTCCTACGTGCTGGCCCCTTACCAGCTGGTCAAGGACCTGCGCACCAACGTCGAGAAAACCAACCCGGGTGCGATTCTGGATGGTGACATCGATGACTTCATGGCAGCCGCCCTTGCCGCCCGCGTGGGGGCTACCCGCTCGGAAGCAAGCGCTCAGGCGCAGTAACGCCGCAACCGGGGCGTGCAGGCAGGCAACCCCGTGGCTCAGGCCACGGGGTTTTTTCATGCCATGGGTGCTGGGGCATTGTTCTGCCAAGAGAAAATTGTTTCGAATCTGTGTCATATGATGCTTGACACAGCGCCCCCGAGCACGCCCAATTCCGCTCAGGGCAATTTGAACAGCAGGCGCCCGCGCGGGTTGCCGCGCAGGGGCTGGACAGGAGCGGCATGTGGTCTGACGAAGTCATGGGAGAGGATTATGCCGCCAAGCAGCGACGGCGCACGCCCTACCTGCGCGTGGCGGGGGTGATCGTGCTGGTCCATGTCGTTGTCGTGTCGGCGCTGGCTTACGGGCTGCGGCCCAAGGCAAAGCCCATGTTTCCCGAGCCATACCGCCCCCTGCCGCCACTCGCGATCCGCATCATTCCCGAGCCGCCACCGCCGGTGCCGCCCGCGCCGCCGCCCGTGCGCCCGGTCATGGTCGCGCCGGTGGTTCCGGTCATTCCCGCCCCGGTGATCGGGCGTGATAACAGGGTCCGTGAGCCGGAATTGTTCTGAAAACGATACAGGTGGATTGATTTTCAGCGTCCGGACTGGTCAGATAACAGTCATGAAATGTGTTGCGGGCCAGAAGTATGGCCCTATTCGTCAGAGGATTTGAGGTAAATGACCCGACAGCATCGTAAACCAGTCATGGCGGCCGCGCTGCTGACCGCCTTTTCGGCACTGGCCTACGCCACGCCCGCCGCAGCCGCCGATAATCCCTACGGCCTGGGCGCGCTGTGGTCGAATGGTGACTTCATCGCCCGCACCGTGCTCATCATCATGGTCGTGATGTCTGTCGGGACCTGGTACATCATGATCACCAAATTCCTCGAGCAGGCCCGCATGATGAAGGCCGCCAAGGAAGTGAAGGCCAAGTTCTGGCAGGCCCATGACATCAAGGAAGGCGCTGCCCAGCTCGATACCGCATCGCCCTTCCGCTACATCGCCGATACCGGCATCACCGCCGCCGAGCACCACGAAGGTACGATGCAGGAGACGATCGACCTGTATTCCTGGACCACCATGTCCATCCAGCGCTCGGTGGACTTCATCCAGAACCGCCTGCAGGGTGGCCTTGCCTTCCTTGGCACCGTGGGCTCGACCTCGCCGTTCGTGGGGCTGTTCGGCACGGTGTGGGGCATCTATCACGCGCTGACGGCCATCGGCATCGCGGGTCAGGCCTCGATCGACAAGGTTGCAGGCCCCGTGGGTGAATCGCTCATCATGACCGCCATTGGCCTGGGCACCGCCGTGCCTGCGGTGCTGGGCTACAACATGCTGGTCCGTCGCAACAAGGGCGCGCTGGATGAAGTGCGCAACTTCGCGGCTGACGTGCAGTCCATCCTGATCGGCGGCTACCGCCATGAAACGCACGAACCGTCGGAATAAGCCTGCCATCCGCGCGTAACCTGATTTCAACGTCACGGCGCGGCGGCTCCCTTGAGCTGCCGCGCCAGCGGTCGGGGGCGGATTGAATGATGGGCCGGACGGGTCCATCGTGATGCCCTGGCCGATCATTCGGGCCATGACCCGTTCATGGAAGGACATCACAGTTGAAAAACATCACATCCAAATCGCTGTTCCGGCTGCGTGGCCGCCTGCTGGCCGGGGTCATGATGGCGCTGCCGGTGGCGGGCGTCCTGCCCATGCATGGTGCGCACGCGGCTGACCAGCTTGGCCAGAAGGTGGGCATGGCGCTGCAGAAGGCCCAGACCGACCTTGCCGCCAAGAAATACCCGCAGGCCATGACCGAGGTGGACGAAGCGGACGCCGTGAGCGGCAAGTCCGATTACGAATCTTATACCATTGCCCAGATGCGCGCCGCCGTGGCTGCCCAGTCGGGCAACGTGCCTGCCGCGATCTCGGCCTATGACAAGCTGATCGCCTCCCCACGCACGCCTGCCGCCACCAAGGAGCAGATGGCGCTGGCTGAAGGCAGCATGGCCTTTACCGCCAAGGATTACCCCACCGCCGTTACGGTGAGCGAGAAATACATCAAGGCGGGTGGCAAGAACCCGCAGATGCTGACCATCCTGATCCAGGCCTATTACCTGCAGCATGATTTCGCCAATGCGGCCCGCGTGCAGCAGGGCCAAATCGATGCCGCCATCAAGGCCGGTGGCAAGCCCACCGAGAACCAGCTCCAGCTTCTGGCCGCCTGCCAGGCGCAGCTGAAGGACAACGCGGCGCTGACCAAGACCTACGTCATGCTCGCCACCTACTACCCCAAGCCCGATTACTGGGCGCAGGTGGTCCATTCCGTGCTGAGCAACCCCAACATGGCGCCGGGCCTGCGGCTTGATATCGACCGCGTGCGCCTTGAGGCTGGTCTGGTCAAGACCTCGGCCGAGTATATGGACATTACCGAACTGGCCATGCAGGCGGGCCTGCCCCAGCTTGCGCTCGACATCATCAATCAGGGTTATGCCAGCGGCGTGCTCGGGCATGATGCCTCCGCCCCGCGCAGCGAAAAGCTGAAGGCGATGGTGGCCCAGAATGCCGAGAGCACCAAGGCCAACCTCGATACGGCAGCCAGCCAGGCCGCAACCGGCAACGCCATGCTCACGGCAGGCTACAACTACGTGCTGTATGGGCAGGCCGACAAGGGTCTGGCGCTGATGCAGCAGGGTCTGGCCAAGGGGCCGTCCGACATCAATATCGGTCGCCTGCATTATGGCCTGGCGCAGGCGGCGGCAGGCCAGAAGGCGGCTGCCATCACCACGTTCAACAGCGTGGAAGGCACCAATGGCGCACGTGACATCGCGCAGTTCTGGGTGCTCAAGCTGAATGCGGCACCTGCGGCGCATTGATGAAAACAGAAGTTTTTGGTGAAGCTTTTGTGTAAAAGCTTTGAAAGACGCTGCCTTTTTTTCAAAAAGGCAGCGCCCGGAAACGCTTGATTTTTTGTGGCTATTTACAAGTTTGTCCCCGGACGGGGCGTCGGATCATCCGGCGCCCCGTTTGCGTATGGGCAGACATTTTATGATATGAACGATGGCCTTATCCCCATGCCGCGCGTTGGCTATGCTGGGCGCTGTTGCATGAAGGGCATCATGCCTGCCCCAGAACCGGAACATGGCCAAGAGAATGACACAGACACCTGCCACAGCCGATCTGCCCGCCCGCATCCTCGTGGTGGAAGATGACCCCGGCATGCGCACCCTGATTGTCCGCGCCCTGCAGGGCGATGGCTACCGCGTGCGCGGCGTGCAGGATGGTCCTGAAATGTGGGATGCGCTCAAGGCGCAGGCGGCCGACCTCATCATCCTTGACGTGATGCTGCCGGGTACCAACGGGCTGGATCTGTGCCGCAGCCTGCGCACGCAGGCTGACCCCTCGGTGCCGGGCGAGGCCCCGTTGACCGAGGTGCCGGTCATTATCGTCTCCGCCCGTGGCGAGGAACTCGACCGCGTGCAGGGCCTCGAACTCGGCGCGGATGACTACGTGCCCAAGCCCTTTGGCCAGAAAGAACTGCTTGCCCGCGTGCGCGCGGTGCTGCGCAGGCGCGGCGGCGGCGTGACTACGCCCAGTGCCGGGCGCCAGCGCAAGGAAACCGTACGCTTTGGCGGGTGGATGCTCGACCTACGGCGGCGTGAACTGACTGATCCCTCGGGCATGGCGGTCGAAATTTCGGGGGCGGAGCATGACCTGCTCACCAGCTTTCTTGACAACCCGCAGCGCGTGATCGGGCGTGACCGGCTGCTCGAACTGTCGCGCACGCGGCTGGGCGATGTGTCCGACCGCAGCGTGGATGTGTTGGTCAGCCGCCTGCGGCGCAAGCTGGGGCCGGATTCGGATGGGCTAATCCGCACCGTGCGCGGCATGGGCTACATCTTCACCGCTGAAGTGGAGCGGGTCTGAGCACGCGCGCCGTGGCGGGGCAGGGGAGTGCACAGGGCGCGCGCGCGCCGCAGGCGGTGGCGCGGCGCATCACGCTGTGGCCGCGCGGGCTGGTCGGGCGCGTCATGTTCGTGCTGCTCGTGGCGGTGGCGCTCGTGTTCGTGGGCAGTTCCGTTTTCTATGAGGAAGCCGAGACCTACACCATAGACGACGCCCAGCTTGAGCAGGTGGGCGAGCGGCTGGTGATCGATGCGCGCGTGCTGGCGGCAACGCCAACCTCGCAGCGCATGGTGCTTGCCGCCATGCTCTCCACAAGCGATCTGACGGTAGACTGGCGCAACCAGGGCCAGCAGGGCACGCTCAAGGTCGAGCCTCCTTCGCTGCGCAAGCTGCATGACCGGCTGGCGGGCACGTTGCCGGTGTTGCAGGGCGATGCGCTCAACCTGTCTGGCACCATCATGGGCACGGCGGATGTGCGCGGCACGCTGCGCCTGCCCGATGGCAGCTACATGGGCTTTCTCGCCCCCGATATTCTTGAGCCGCACCATATGCGCCGGGGCCTTGTCTCGGCGGCCATTCTTGCGGGGGCGGTCATCGGGGCTGCGGGCATGCTGGTGCGCGCGCTGAGCATGCCGTTGCGCGCGCTGGCCGACGTGGCTGATACGGTGGGGTCGGGCCGGTGGGTGCCTTTGGCCGACAAGGGCCCGCGTGAGGTGCGCTATCTCGCCCGCGCCATCAACGCCATGCAGGAGCGCATCAACCGCCTCATTGCTGACCGCACCGAGGCGCTGGCCGCCGTATCGCACGACCTGCGCACGCCGCTGGCCCGCCTGCGCCTGCGCGCGGGCTTTCTGGAGGATGCGAACGCGCAGAAGGAGATCGAGGCCGACGTGACCGAGATGGAGGCCATGATTGCCGGCGTGCTGGCCTACCTTTCGGGCGAGAAGGACCCCGAGCCCGCGCGTTCGGTCAATGTGGCCTCCATTCTGGCCACGCGCGTGGATGACGAGGCCGATCAGGGCCGCGACGTCACCTATGATGGCCCGGACCAGGCGCAGGCCATCGTGCGCCCGCTGGCCCTCAAGCGCGTGGTGGGCAACCTGATTGACAATGCCGTGAACTATGGCGGCAACGCCCATGTCAGCCTGACATTGATGGAAGATGCGCTGTGCATCCGCGTGGAGGATAACGGCCCCGGCCTGCCCGAGGCCGAACTCGACCGGGTCACCACGCCGTTCTACCGCGTGGAGGGTTCGCGCTCGCGCAGCACGGGCGGGCTGGGGCTGGGACTGGCCATTGTCAGCCGCGAGGTGGCGCGTGGCGGCGGGCGGTTCAGGCTGTTCAACCGGCTGGGGGGCGGATTATGCGCGGAAATTGTCCTGCCGCGCATGCCGTGATAGGCCACGGGGCGTAAATGCACGCCGCGCGTGTGCGTGGGGTTGGATTTGCGCGCGGGTCGATCATATAACAGGACCCGGGAAGTACTTTTGCCTGTCCCCCCTTTCCCGTCATGTCTGGAAGACCGAGCAATGTTCATCGAAACGGAAGACACACCCAATCCCGCCACCCTGAAGTTCCTGCCGGGGCGTGAGATCATGGCCAGCGGGGCGACGGCGGATTTCATCAGCCCTGATTCCGTGGCGGGCCGCTCGCGCCTGGCCGAGCTGCTGTTCGACCTCGATGGCGTGGCCCGCGTCTTCTTTGGCAATGACTTCGCGGCCGTGACCCGCGCCGATGCCACCGAGTGGGAGGCCCTGCGCCCGCAGGTGCTCGCGGTGCTGGCCGATTATCTCTCCACCGGGCAGCCCGTGGTGGAAAGCGACGCGCAGGTGGTTGAAGACCTGATCGCGCCGGGGGATGAGGAGATCGTGCAGCAGATCAAGGAACTGCTTGATACCCGCGTGCGTCCCGCCGTGGCGGGCGATGGTGGTGACATCGTGTTCCGTGGCTACCGCGATGGCGTGGTGCGCCTGACCATGCAGGGGGCCTGCTCGGGTTGCCCGTCTTCACGCGCCACCCTCAAGCACGGGGTCGAGAACATGCTGCGCCATTACGTGCCGGAAGTGGTATCGGTGGAGCAGGTAGAGGCCTGATCGGCAGGTCTTGCGCGTAAGCTTGGGAATGTTTCATGGCGCTTGATGACGCTGGGCTTGATCTTCTGTTCCGTAACGCACGCACGCCGGTGACGTGGAATGACCGGCCCGTCGGCACCGATACGCTGCGCCAGCTCTATGATCTGGTGCGCCTTGGGCCGACATCGGGCAACTGCTGCCCCGCCCGCTTCGTGTTCCTGACCACGGAGGGCGCGCGCGAGCGCCTGCGTCCGGCCCTGTCGGCAGGCAATGTGCAGCGCATGATGACCGCCCCGGTCACGGTAATCGTGGCGCATGACCCGCTGTTTTTTGATCGCATGGACACGCTGAACCCGCAGGCCCATGTGCGCCAGTGGTTCGCTGCCGATGTGGGCCTGGCCGAGGAAACCGCCCAGCGCAACGGCACGCTGGAAGGTGGCTACATGATCCTGGCCGCCCGCGCGCTCGGCCTGTCGGCGCTGCCGCTTTCGGGCTTTGATGCGGCGATGGTGGAAGACGCCTTTCTGGCCGATCAGGGCTGGCAGGCCAATTTCCTGCTCTGCCTTGGCTATTGCGACGGGCCGCCGCCGGGTCCCCGCGCGCCGCGACTGGGCTTTGATGATGCCTGCGTGATTGTCTGACCCATGCGTATTCTGGTCATGGATGGGGCGGCGACCGGGGCGCAGGCGCAGGCCCTGATCGCGTGCCTGGCGGCTGATGGGGCGGGCGTGCCAGCCATTCTCGCTACCCGTATTGCCACCGGGCGCGGCGCTGCCGAGCAGTTTCCGCTGCTGGCCACCGAACTGTTTGCACAATGTGGCTGGGGCCATGCCATGCCTGACCTTGCGGGCGTGGTGGTGGGGCCGGGATCGTTTACGGGGCTGCGGGCCTCGCTGGCGTTCGCGCACGGGCTGGCGGCAGGTTCGGGCTGCACGGTCGTGGGTGTGAGCGGGGGAGAGGTCATGGCCCCGACCCTGCGCGCGGCCGCGGCCCCGCTGGGGGCGACCGCCCTGCATTGCACCATGGCCCGCCGGGGCCGCGTGTTTATTGAAACATTGGGCACGCCGTCATCATTGGGGCAGGTCCGCGCCTATATGCTTGATGCGCTTGACCTGCCGCCGGGGCCTGTGCTGCTGGCTGGGAACGCCGCGCAGGCCGTAGCCGAGGCCGCCGCCGCCCGGAGCGGTGACATCCACCTGCTGCCCGATGCGCCACCCGACCCGCAGGCCATTGCCGCCGCCGCCCTGCTGCGCCTGCGCGGTGATCTGCCCCCCCGCGCGGCCCAGCCGCTTTATGTCGATGCGCCGGAAGCCAAGCTGCCCGCCGCAGGCCTGCGCCCGGCACCCGTTACCTCATGACGGACACTGCCGTGCCCGCAGGGCAGGCCGCGCTGCTGGCTCGCATTCACGCGGCAGCCTTCACGCCCGTGCATCGGTGGGACGCGCAGGCCATGACGGACCTGCTGGCCCTGCCCGGCGTGTTCGTGCTGCTTGCGCAGGGTGGGGATATTCCCCCCGGCGCAGGCTTCATCATGGCCCGCACCCTGTTTGATGAAGCCGAGATCCTGACATTTGCCGTGGACCCCGCCTGGCAGGGGCAGGGCATTGGCCGCGCCCTGCTGGCGCGTTGCCTGCATGAGGCCGCACGCGCGGGGGCTGCCAGCATGTTCCTTGAAGTGGCGCGTGATAACGCGGCCGCGCTGGGGCTTTACCATGCAGCGGGATTCGCGGTGGTTGGGGTCAGGCCGCGATATTACCCCGATGGTACCGATGCCTGTGTCATGAAGCGGGAGATTTGAGCACGGTCAGCTGGTGGGTTATGCCATCTGTTTCTGTCTGTATTTCTTCCACGACATGACCAAGCAGCTTCAGACTGCGCGAAACATTGTCCAGCGGGCCCGCTCCGCGCAGGCGGACAAGCAGTTTTCCCCCGGCTGGAAGTCTGTCAAGTGCCAGACGCGTGTGCACGAAAGTCATGGGGCACACTTCATGGGTGATATCCAGTTTTGCCATATCTATATCAGACATATTACCATGAAACCTCTGTTGTGACCGGTTGCGATCCTTCTGGAATTATTTATATAGGATGGATCATTATTCCAGAATGACAGGATCAGATTAATGGCTGATGCAGCGGCAGAAGTTGAAGTGCGCGAACTCGCTGCCGAAATCGTTTCGGCATATGTCTCACGAAATGAAATCGACGCGGATACCCTCCCCGATCTGATTCACCAGGTCTATGAGGCTGTCGCCTCGCTCGGGCGCGCCGAGCCCGTGCCCGAGAAGCCGGTGCCCGCCGTGCCGCTCAAGAAATCCGTCTTCCCTGATTATATCGTCTGCCTCGAGGACGGGAAGAAGCTCAAGATGCTCAAGCGTCACCTCAAGACCGCCTATAACATGACGCCGGATGAATATCGCGAGCGCTGGGGCCTGCCGCATGACTACCCCATGGTGGCGCCGAGCTATGCCAGCCACCGCTCCACCCTGGCCCGCAAGATCGGGCTTGGCACGAAACAGCGCGAGGACTGATCTCCATGCCGGGTGGTCATATGGACAGGTATCGGCGCGATCGGCTACGTCCATAGGCATGGCAACAGATCGTAACGGACTACAGACGCGCATCGAGCGCATGTGCATGGAGCGCGGCCTGAAGATGACAGGCCAGCGCCGTGTCATCGCGCGCGTGCTGTCCGAGGCCCATGACCACCCGGACGTGGAGGAACTCTACCGCCGCGCCTCGGCGCTGGACGGGCGCATATCGGTTGCCACGGTGTATCGCACCGTCCGCCTGCTTGAAGAAAACGGCATTCTTGAACGCCGTGATTTTGGCGGCGGCCGCGCGCGCTACGAGGCCACGGAGGAAGGCGACCACTACCACCTGATCGACGTGGAAAGCGGGCAGGTCGTTGAGTTCACCCATGCCGCCCATGCCGAACTGCTGCGCCAGATCACGGCTTCACTGGGGTTCGAGCTGGTGTCCCATCGGCTGGAACTGTTTGCGCGCAGGCTACCCGACGTGGCACAAGAACAGACGGACCACACGGTGCAAACGGAGCAGAAGGGCGGGTCACGGCCTTGAGTATCGAGAAAACCATACAGTCCCTTTCCACTCTGGACCTTGAGCGCAACGGTTTTCCCGAGCTGCGGGGGGGGAACCTTGGCGTCAGGATCGCCGCGACGGATGAAGAGCGCGATGCCGCCCAGGCGCTGCGCTACCGTGTCTTCTATGAGGAAATGGGCGCCCGCCCCGATTCCCGTACCGCGCGCCTCAAGCGCGACGTGGACGAATTCGATGAATATGCCGATCACCTTCTGGTGATCGATCATGCCATCTCATCGGGGGCGAAGGGCGTTGTGGGCACCTACCGGCTCATGCAGGGCGATGCTGCGAAGAAGCTGGGCAAATTCTATACCTCGGGCGAATACGACATCTCGCGCCTGACCGAGTTCCCCGGTCGGCTACTTGAGGTGGGTCGCTCCTGCGTGGACCAGAACTATCGCGGTCGCGCGGCTATGCAACTGCTGTGGCGTGGCATTGCCTCCTACATCTTCCTGCACCGCATTGACGTGCTGTTCGGCTGCGCGAGCCTGCCGGGCACCAACCCCGATGCGCTGTCCGATGAACTGACCTACCTGTATCACAACCACCTTGCCCCGCCCGCGCTGCGCATCAGCGCCGTGCCGGAACGCCGGGTGGAAATGCTGCGCACCGACCCGCAGACCCTCGACCATCGCCGCTCGCTCGCGCGCCTGCCGCCCCTGATAAAGGGATATCTGCGGCTTGGGGGCTATGTGGGCGATGGCGCGGTGATTGATGAGCAGTTCAACACCATTGACGTGGCCGTGCTCGTCAAGAGCGAACTGCTGGCTGACAAGTATTACCGCCATTACGAGCGCCGCCTGCGTGACGCGCTGGACTAGGCGCGCCCTCCCCCACGGCGGGGATCGTGGCGCTGCATGAGGTTCCTTCATGATCTGTATATGAGGCTGTCGCGCCAGCATGGCTGGCGCGCGGACCTTGTGATGGTGCTGGCGGGTGGGCTGTACGCGCTTGGCTTTCCGCCTGTGCATGCGGTCGTGGTGCTGCCGGTGGCCTTCTGCCTGCTGGCGCTGGCCATTGATAATGCAGCAGGCTGGAAAGGGGCCGCGCGGCGGGGCTTCATGTTCGCCATGGGGCTGTACACCGTGGGCCTGTACTGGCTCATGTACGCCATCCTGCTCCGGGCGGATGATTTCTGGTGGCTGGTGCCGCTGGCCGCGCCGGGCTGCGCGGTCATTCTGGCCCCGCTCAGCGCGCTCTCGGCCGGGTTGAGCCGCCTTGTGCCGCGCGGCACAAGGCGGCTGGTGGTGCTGGCGGCGTTATGGACGCTGACGGACATGGCGCGGGTTTACGTGTTCAGCGGTTTTCCGTGGAACCCGCCCGGCAGCGTATGGGCGTTTCCGGGGCTTGCGGGGGATATCATGCTCCAGCCCGCCGCATGGATCGGGGTGGATGGGCTGACGCTGCTGACCTGCCTGCTCTCGCTTGCGCCGCTTTATGGCCGCACGGGGCGCGTGGCCTGCGCGGGCATGCTGGCGGCATGGGTGGCCTGTGGCGCGCTGCGGGTGGCCAGCATCCATGACACCTATGGCCACAACCCCGAGGTGGTGCTGGTGCAGGGCAATGTGCCTGAAACCGAGAAAATATCACGCGATTCCGATGTGGCTGTGTTCCGCCGCTATCTGCAACTGACACATGAGGGCGTGCAGGCGGGCCTGCGTGAGGCAGTCGGCCGGCCGGTCGTGTTTGCGTGGCCGGAATCGGCTTTTCCCGGCCTGCTGATGGAAGATGACATCGCGCGCCCCATGATCATGCAGGCAGGGCAGGGCGCAGCGGCTGGCGTGATCGGCACGCTGCGCTGGCTGGAGGACAAACACTGGCGCAACAGCATGGTGGCCCTGCTGCCCGGCGGACAGCCCGCCACCCCCTATGACAAGGCGCATCTGGTGCCGTTTGGCGAATACCAGCCCGCCTTCCTGCCCTTTCACGTCGTGCCGGGCGATGGGCTGACCCCTGGCCCCGGCGTGCAGACCTGGCACCTGCCGGGTGTTGCCCCCGTGGGGCCGCTGATCTGTTACGAGGTGATTTTCTCGGGCCAGGTGGTTGATCCGCATGATCGCCCCACCTGGCTGCTCAACAGCACGAATGACGCCTGGTATGGCAATAGCGCAGGCCCGCGCCAGCACCTTGCCGCCGTGCGCATCCGCGCGGTGGAGGAAGGCCTGCCGGTTGCGCGTGCCGCCAATACCGGCATTTCAGCCATTTTTGACGGGCGTGGCCGGGAACTGGCCCGGTTGGGATGGGACCGGCAGGGCGTGCTGGTCCATGCGCTGCCCGATGCGCTGCCGCGCACGTTTTTTGGCCATTATGGCCGTCTGGTGCCCCTGTTTCTGGTGTTGCTGACGGGGGCTGCGGGGCTGGTCTGGCGGCGGCCCGGCCTTAAAGAAGGTTCTGGGATACCTCTTTAGGATACGCCCACTCTTAATTCGTGCATTCAAAATGCATGAATATTTTCCTAATTTTTCTCCGCTTTTCGCGGTGGGGAAGTTTTATGCACGCCTGCCTCATTTGGGCGCAGACAGGACAGAAAATAGCGTATGTATTATATTCGGGCTTGCTTTAAAAAAGATTAATGCCCGGCCATCATCTGATGGGTATCTGCACGTTCCAGCGGTTTGCGCCGTGTGAGACAGGAAAGGTAAGGCTATTACTGTGATCGGGAAAATGTCTGCTGCGTCCAACCCGGTGGATGTGCATGTTGGCAACCGTATCCGCCTGCGCCGTACCCTGCTTGGCATGTCACAGGAGCGGTTGGGCAATGCTCTTGGCCTCACATTCCAGCAGGTGCAGAAATACGAGCGTGGCCGCAACCGTGTTGGTGCGTCGCGTCTGTATGACCTTGCCTGCGTGCTCAACGTGCCGGTGGCCTTCTTTTTCGAGGGCCTGCCCGATCGTGGCATGGAGCAGGATGCGGGTGTTGGGGCTGAAGTGGCGGGCATGGCTGAGCCTGCGGCCAGCGTAGCCCCGCTTCCTGCCCTGAAGGAAGAGAGCAGGGGGGAGATGCCGGTCGATGATCTCGCCCTGCTATCGCGCCGCGAGACGATCGACCTGGTGCGCGCCTATTACGGAATCGAGGATAGCGGCACGCGCCGCCGCGTGCTGGATCTTGTACGCTCCATGGGAGCGTAAGCCTGTCATCATGAGACAGTTTTTGGGTGCCGCCCGTTTTTCACAAAGACGGTGTTTTTAAAGCTTTTTGAAAAAAGCTTCACCAAAGACTTTTTTATGATGACCGGCGTTCCCCATTGTCATTCCCGCCGCAGCACCTGATCGGTCATGAAGGACGCGATCCTGCCCGCGCGGAAATCATGGCGCAGGCGGTCTTCGTCATATTCCGTGCGCACCCAGTCCATGAAGGGAATGCGCCCTTCCGCTTCCGCCGCGTAGCGCAGGAAGAACGCATCAAGCACGCCGGTGCGTGATGAGTTGAAATGCCCGTTCTTCCATGAAAGCTGGCGTAGCGCCTGCCTGGCCGTGCCGCCCTCGAACAGGATCACCAGCCCCGCCGCAAGCCCCGTGCGGTCAGCGCCCGACTTGCAGTGCATGAGCATGGGAAAGCGGATATCATCGCGGTAGATGCGCTCAAAGCGCTCGATGCGGTCGCGGTGGGGGGCGTTGCGGCTTTCAAACGCCATGTCGATATGCCGCAGGCCAAGGGCGTGGGCTGCCTCGCGTGAGAGCGCATCCGAGCCACATTTGCGGTGCCCGCGCAGGTTGACCAGCGTTTTCAGGCCCAGGCGGCGCGTGGCCAGCCGCAGTCGCCACGGCGTGGGGTGGTTGCAGCGATAGACCCGGCCGGGAATGACCGTGCGGAAGTTGGTCCAGGTCTGGCGCAGGATGGCGTGGTCAACAAACAGGCTGTCGATCCAGGCGCGGCTTCGGCCAGCGGGGGTGGACAGGTTTCCCTCAAACACCGGCCTTGTCCTTTCAAATGGGTGGAGACGAAAAAAGCGCTGGATTTTTCACATCCAGCGCTTTCCGCGTCAATCACGAATGAAGGAAGAAGCCCTTACGCCTTGCGTTCAAGCTGCAGTTCCTTGATCCGGCCAATCGCCTTGGCGGGGTTCAGGCCCTTGGGGCAGGTCTGGGTGCAGTTCATGATGGTGCGGCAGGCATAGAGCTTGAGCGGATCTTCCAGCGCATCCAGCCGGTCGCCCGCATGCTCGTCGCGGCTGTCGGCAATCCAGCGATAGGCCGCCAGCAGCGTTGCCGGGCCGAGGTAGCGATCACCATTCCACCAGTAGGACGGGCACGAGGTGGAGCAGCAGAAGCACAGGATGCACTCCCACATGCCATCAAGCTCGGCGCGTTCCTCAATGCTCTGGCGGCGCTCGGAATCGGGCGGCGGCGCGGTATCGGATTTCAGCCACGGGTCGATCGAGCGCAGCTGGGCATAGGCGCCATCAAGGTCGGGCACCAGATCCTTGATAACCGGCATGTGCGGCAGCGGATAGATCGCGATATCGCCCTCGATGTCGCGGATGGGCTTGAGGCAGGCCAGCGTGTTCTCGCCCGCGATGTTCATGGCGCACGACCCGCAGATGCCCTCGCGGCACGAGCGGCGGAAGGTGAGCGTGGAGTCCACATCGTTCTTGATGTGGATCAGCGCGTCGAGCACCATCGGGCCGATCTTGTCGAGGTCGATCTCATAGGTATCGACCACGGGGTTGCTGTCATCATCCGGGCTCCAGCGATAGATCCGGAAATTCTTGACATTGGAGGCACCGGGGGCTGCCGTGAAAATGCGGCCTTTGCCCACCGTGCTGTTCTTTGGCAGTCTGAATTCGACCATCGTCTCGTTCCTTTTCCGCCGTTACGTCAGTAGACGCGCTTCTTGGGGGGGAAGACCTGCACATCGTCGGTCAGCGTTTTCATGTGCACGGGGCGGTAGCTCAGCGTGACATCGCCCGCGTCGGTCATGTGGGCGACGGTGTGCTTCATCCAGTTCTTGTCATCACGATCGGGATAATCGTCATGGGCCTGCGCGCCGCGGCTTTCGTGGCGGGCATCGGCGCCTGCCATGGTCACGGTGGCGTTGGCGAGCAGGTTCTCGAACTCGAGCGCTTCCATCAGGTCACTGTTCCAGATCAGCGAGCGGTCGTTGATCGAGATGTCGGGCAGTTCCGACCAGATTTCCTTTATCTTCTCCACACCCTGCGCCAGGCTTTCGGTATTGCGGAAGACGGCGGCGTGCTTTTGCATGGTGCGCTGCAGCTTGGAGCGCATGTCGGCCACATGGGTCTTGCCCTTGGCGTAGCGCAGCCTGTCAAAGCGCGCGATCGCGGCCTCGCCCGCGCCTTCGGGCAGCGGCGGGATCACTTCCTCGCTCTTGATGGTGGCGGCGGCGCGCTGGGCGGCGGCGCGGCCAAACACCACAAGGTCGAGCAGCGAGTTGGTGCCAAGGCGGTTGGCGCCATGCACGGACACGCAGGCGGCTTCACCCACGGCCATCAGGCCGGGCACTACCGCATCGACATCGTCAGCCGTGGGGCGGATGACCTCGCCATGGTAGTTGGTGGGGATGCCACCCATGTTGTAGTGCACCGTGGGCAGGACCGGCACCGGCTCCTTGGTCACGTCGATGCCCGCGAAGATGCGCGCGGTCTCGGAAATGCCGGGCAGGCGCTCATGCAGGATCTCGGGGCCAAGATGCTCGAGATGGAGCATGATGTAGTTCTTCTCCGGCCCGCAGCCACGCCCTTCGTTGATTTCGATGGTCATGGCGCGCGAGACGACATCGCGGGAGGCGAGATCCTTGGCGGTGGGCGCATAACGCTCCATGAAGCGCTCGCCCTTGGAGTTGGTGAGGTAGCCACCTTCGCCACGGCAGCCTTCCGTCAGCAGGCAGCCTGCGGGGAAGATGCCGGTGGGGTGGAACTGCACGAACTCCATGTCCTGCATGGGAATGCCCGCGCGGATGGCCATGCCGCCGCCATCACCGGTGCAGGTGTGGGCCGAGGTGCACGAATGATAGGCGCGGCCATAGCCGCCGGTGGCCAGAACCACCTTCTGCGCGCGGAAGCGGTGCAGCGTGCCATCTTCCAGGCACCAGGCCATCACGCCACGGCATGTGCCGTCTTCATCCATGATCAGGTCGATGGCGAAGTATTCGACAAAGAATTCGACGTTATGCTTCAGGCACTGCTGGTACAGCGTGTGCAGGATGGCATGGCCCGTGCGGTCGGCGGCGGCGCAGGCGCGGGGCACCGGGGCCTCGCCATAATTGCGCATGTGGCCACCGAAGGGGCGCTGGTAGATCTTGCCATCTTCCGTGCGTGAAAACGGCACGCCCATGTGCTCGAGTTCCTGCACGGCGGGCACGGCCTCGCGGCACATGTATTCGATGGCGTCCTGATCGCCCAGCCAGTCCGACCCCTTTACGGTGTCGTACATGTGCCAGCGCCAGTTATCCTCGGCCATGTTGCCAAGCGATGCGCCAATGCCGCCCTGCGCTGCGACGGTGTGGCTGCGTGTGGGGAAAACCTTGGTCACGCAGGCGGTCTTGAGGCCAGCGGCCCCCATGCCCAGCGTGGCCCTCAGGCCGGAGCCACCAGCGCCTACGACAACCACGTCATATGCGTGGTCAACGATCCTGTAGGAGCCGGTGAGTGGTGAAGTGGTCGCGTTCATTTCTTGGACGTGTCCCGATGCTCGTTCGGACGGCCGGCCGCGGGTGCGGCCCGCCGGTCCGCGAATGTCATGTTCTGCTCAGGCGATTGCGCGGGCTTCAGCCCGCGGCGATCGTGCTCCGGCTGCTGCCGGCCAGCGCCAGCTTCAGTACGGAAACCGTGCCGAACAGACCCAGAAGGAAGACGATCCCCTTCATCAGCAGGCCAGCAGGCAGGTGCGCCTTGCCGTGCACATAGTCATCAATGATGACCTGCAGCCCAAGCTGGGTGTGATAGAAGGTCAGGATCACCAGCGACAGCATCATGGTGGTGTTGAAGGGGCGCGCGCCCCACTTCGCCACTTCCGGCTGTGATGCGCCAGCAAGGCGGAACACCTGGATCACGAACCAGCCCGACAGCGGCACGAGGGCCACCGCCGAGGCGCGCTCGGCCCACCAGTGGCCGACACCGGCCTGCCCCGAACCCAGGCCCCGTGCGCGCGAAAGCTGCGAGCGCATGACCGTGACATGTGGCTTCTTTGGATTGCTCATGGTCAGGATGCCTTCTTGCGGGAGCGACAGATCGCAACGCCAACGATACCGGCAACAAGGGCTGCCGTGGTGCCGAGTGTTACACCCACGGCAACCGGCCCATCCTCGTTGATTTCCTTTTTGGAGAAGCGATAGCCGCTATCCCACGCCAGATGGCGCAGCCCTGCCACGAAGTGGTAGACCAGAGCCAGCGCCCAGCCTGCCATCAGCATCTGGCCAAGCGGGTTGCCGGTCACTTTCTGGACCTTGCTGAAAGATTTTGGTCCCTTTGCCGCCGCGCTGATCCAGCACAGGCCAAGTGCCGAACCGCCTGCGGCGGCGACACCAGCAGCGCGGTTCGCGATTGAAAGGAACATGGAAAGACGGAAGCGGTAGACCTGGAGGTGTGGGGACATAGGCCGCCTGGTCAGAGTTCCGTCGCTTCGCTGCCCTACATAGAGCGCATCACGGACATCCTGCATGGTCGTCTCGTCAATTTCCCTGTTATGGCTTCGGTTTGTTCCGTCGCCTTGTCTGAATTCGGTCCTACGCCGCGCGGCGGGCGGGGTCAACGCAGGCGGGGAACACGAGGTTGAGAGACGCCACCCCCGCCGTGGTGGCGGTACAGCCGCGCTGCACCGCCATCACAGGCCCGTCCTTCAGTGTCCGAGCAGGTCGAGGGCGACCATGGTTTCGGCAATCTGCACCGCGTTCAGGGCAGCGCCCTTGCGCAGGTTGTCGGCCACGCACCAAAAGCCGAGTCCGTTGGGCACGGTGGGGTCGATGCGCAGGCGCGAGACATAGGTCGCATCCTCGCCCACGATCTCGAGCGGGGTGGCGTAGCCGCCATCCTCGCGCTTGTCGTGCAGCACCACGCCGGGTGCCTCGCGCAGGGCCTCGCGGGCACGTGCAAGATCAACGGGTTCCTCGAATTCAACGGTAATGGCCTCGGCATGGCCAATGAACACCGGCACCCGCACACAGGTGGCGAAAACCGCGATGTCGGGGTCGAGGATCTTGCGGGTCTCGACCGTCATCTTCCACTCTTCCTTCGTCGCGCCATCATCCATGAAGCGGTCGATATGGGGAATGCAGTTGAACGCGATCTGCTTGGTGAACTGCTCGGCCTTGAGCGGGTCGCCCACAAGGCTGCCACGCGCCTGGTTGAACAGCTCGTCCATGCCGCTCTTGCCCGCGCCCGCAACCGCCTGGTAGGTGGCCACCACCACGCGCCTGATTGTGAACAGGTCGTGCAGCGGCTTGAGGGCAACCACCATCTGGATGGTCGAGCAGTTCGGGTTGGCAATGATGCCGCGCTTCGCCTTCTTCACATCGTTGGGATTGACCTCGGGCACCACGAGCGGCACATCCGGTTCCATGCGGAAGTGGGATGTGTTGTCGATCACGATGCAGCCAGCCTTGGCCGCGCGCGGCGCATGCACGGCCGAGACCGCGCCGCCGGGCGAGAAGAGGGCCACATCCCAGCCGGTGAAGTCGAAGGTCTCGAGGTTCTGCACCTTGAGCACCTTTTTATCGCCAAACGAGACTTCCTTGCCCGCCGAACGGGCGGAGGCGAGGGCCACGATCTCATCCACAGGGAACTGGCGCTCGGCCAGAGTCTTGAGGATTTCGCGCCCCACAGCACCGGTGGCGCCCACCACCGCAACGCGGTAACCCATAATCTTCTTTCCTGTCCTGTCATGCCGGTCCATTCGCGCGGAACGGGCCGTTTTCCGTCACTGTAGGCACACCTAGAGCCTGTGCCGCCAACGTGCAAGCAGCCTGTGCCGCCCCAAACGGGGGAATCGAATCGGGGGCAGGTCAAGGTGGCGGCTTCCATGCGGTGATAGGCCTTGTGGCGTACCGCGTGCCCGAGGCACGCTTGACCCATCGCGCCCGTGCGTGGGGGGCCTTTGTGGCCTCACCCGCGGCCGCGCAGGCAAGGACGGTTAGAGAGATCATGGCCTCACCAACTGATATTTCCGCAACGCCCGGCACGGTATTGCCGGTCACCCCCGCAGGCGCGCACCGCGCGCCGCCGTGCACGCTGGTCATATTTGGCGCGCATGGCGACCTGACCAAGCGCCTGCTGGTGCCTGCGCTGTACAATCTGGTGGGCAGCGGCCTGCTGCATCCGGATTTCCGCGTGATCGGGGTGGACCGGGTGGACAGCACCACCGCTGCGTGGCGCGACGGACTGAATGCCATGATGCAGTCCTTTACCCACGACCCCAATGCCGAATTCCACCCCGCCAGCATCAATGCCGCGCAGTGGGACTGGCTGGCGCAGCGGATGGAATACGTGAAGTCGGATTTCAGCGATGTTGATGCCATCCGCAATCTCGGCAGCCAGTTGCCCGCCAATGCCATCTTCTACCTTGCCATCCCCTCGCGCTTTTTCGCCACCGTGGTGGAAACGCTGGGTGCCGCCGGAGTCGTGGCGCAGAAGGATGGCGCCTTCCGCCGGGTGGTGATTGAAAAGCCGTTTGGCTCCGATCTCGCCTCCGCGAAAGAACTCAATCGCCGCGTGCTCTCGGTGCTTGACGAGTCGCAGGTGTTCCGCATCGACCACTTCCTGGGCAAGGAGACGGTGCAGAACATTCTCGCCATGCGATTCGGCAACCTGATCTTCGAGCCGCTGTGGCGCAACGAATATGTCGATCATATCGAGATCACCGCCGCCGAGACCATTGGCGTGGAGCAGCGCGGCGCGTTCTATGAGCCCACCGGCGCGCTGCGCGACATGGTGCCCAACCACCTGTTCCAGCTTTTCGCCATGGTGGCGATGGAGCCGCCCAACACCTTTGATGCCGAGAGCGTGCGCAATGCCAAGGAGCAGCTGTTCGAGGCCGTAACCCCCATTGACCCGAAAGACGCCGTGCGCGGCCAGTACGCAGCCGGCACGGTGGAGGGCAAACCCATGGTGGGCTACCGCGAAAGCCCCGGCGTGGCCCCCCACAGCAATACCGAGACCTATGTGGCGCTCAAGCTGCATGTCGAGAACTGGCGCTGGGCGGGCGTGCCGTTCTACCTGCGCACCGGCAAGGGGCTGGGCGGGCGCCGCACGGAGGTGGTGGTGCAGTTCCGCAAGCCGCCGATGCTGATGTTCCGCGATACCGAGACCGGGAACCTGCCGCCCAACCGCATCATCCTCAACATCCAGCCAGCCCAGGGGCTGACGGTGGAGCTTGGCGCGAAAAAGCCGGGGCCGGAAATGGACCTGACCGACGTGCAGGCCCGCTTCCGGTATGAGGACGTGTTCACCAAGTCACCCAATGTGGGCTACGAGACCCTGCTTTATGACTGCCTGATGGGTGATGAGACCCTGTTCCAGCGCGCTGACAATATCGAGGCGGCATGGAAGGCGGTCGATCCGGTGCTGCAGGCCTGGGCGCAGGACAGCACAGGCCCCGAACTGTATGAAGCAGGCGCTACCGGCCCCAAGGGCGCGGATGCGTTGCTCGCGCGTGACGGGCGGGCCTGGTACCCGTTGGATAAAGCCTGAAAAAACAGAAGTTTTTGGGCGTCGCCTTTTTTTAAAAAGGCGGCGTTCTTCCAAAGCTTTTTGAAAAAAGCTTCAAAAACTTTTTCACATAATAAAAAAGCCCGCGCCATCATGGCGCGGGCTTTTTTTCATGCCTGTGGCGCAGTTGGTTACTGCGCGGCGGGGGCGGCTGTTGTCGCGCCCTGTGCTGCGGCAGCACGTTCCTGCTGCTTCTCGGCATGCTCGCTGTCGCCCTGAACGAACAGGGTATCGGCATGCTTGCGCTGCTTTTTGGAGAAGCTGTCATAAAGCGGGGCAAATGCGCTGTTGAGCGTCTGCATGTCATGCGCGCGCTCGGCCACGAGGTCGGCATAGGACTGCATGTTTTCCACCGCGTTCATCTTGGGCAGCTTGTCGCGGCGGGCCTCGATGGCGTCATGCAGGCGCTGGGCGTTGTCCATCATGTCCTGCGCGAACGGCGTCCACAGGGCTTCCTGCTTTTTGGTGATGCCCAGCTCGTCATGCAGGGCCTTGATGTGGGCCTCGACCTCATCGGGGGCGGGGTCGCGCGGGGTGTGGGCGAGTGATGCGGTCGAGCTGGGCGTGCCCTGCGCTGCGGGGGCCGCAGGCTGCGGGTCGGCAGCCATGGCCATGGCGGGCAGCATCAGCAGGGCGGCAGCGGGGAGAAACCGGCGGAACATCATGTTGTATATTTTCCTTCGCGGGAGAGAGTGGATGCGTGGGATGTCAGGCGGTCAGTAACCGCCGCCATAGGGGTAATAGGCTGGCGGCGGGGGCGGCGGGGGCGGCGCGGGGTAATAGGCGGGCGGCGGCGGGGCGGCCCCCCGCTCGGCCAACGCGCTGCCCAGCATGGCCCCAACCGCGAGGCCTGCAATGCCGCTGCCCACGGCCAGCCCCGCGCCGCCACCACGGCGGCCACCGCCGCGCCATCCGCCATGCCAACCGCCGCCATGCGGCGGGCCACCATGCCAGCCGGGGCCAGGTCCGGGGCCGGGTCCGCCACGCCAGGGCTGGGCATGAGCCGCAGGCACGGCGGTGGCCAGCAGCCCAAGGGCGAAGCTGGCTGACAGGAGGGAAGCAGTAAGTTTACGCAGCTTCATGGGCTTTGAGTACCTCGGCGTATCGTGAAGGCGAAGAACGGGGGCACGATAGGCGCCCCGCGTGGCGAAACAATGGCCCGGGCCGTGTTCAGGCCACCCAGGGCAACCGCTTGGTCAGGGCGGATAACCGGTGGCGACGCAGTTCGTTGCGCGCGCGGGTGTCATTGGTCATGTAATTGAGCTGGATGGTATGGCGCGGGCCGACATACTGCCGGTGTCCATGCCATGTGTCCGGCCCGTTGGGAAAGATGAGCAGCGTGCCGTTGACGGGCGGGATCTCGGCGGCGAAATCCTCAAGGTCATGCCCGTTGCGCAACAGGCGCAGGCAGCCTTCATGCCGCGCCCAGGCGGCCTCATCGGCAGGGTTGAGGTAGAGCAGCACGGTCACGCGCTTGCTGTCGGAATCGCGGTGGATGCGCCCGTCCTTTGCCCGCGTGCGCCCGCGCAGGGTCAGCATGGTGGGGGCGGCATCAAGGTCGAGATCGAATTTGGTGGCGATGGCCTGCCGCAGGCGTGGCCCTTCCAGCTCCGCCACCAGCCCCGCCATGAGCGGTGACAGGCTGAGTGCCGCGGGCGGAAACGACCCGCCCGAGCGGATGTCGGGCATGCTCGTGGCCAGTGCGCGCAGGTCGGCGGGCGTGATGAAATGCGGCACCACCACATGGGCAAAGGGCGTGGTTGCGACGGGCGTCGCTTCAAGTGCCGCATAGTCGGGGGTGACGGGTTGGATCATGCCATCTCTGCAAGCACGCGGGTGAAAACGGCCCCGGTCATCGGGCCAGAAAGCCAATATGCGCCAGACTAGGACCAGTTGCCTTCACCCGCAAGTGATCGCGCGGATCAGGGCTTGAGCGTATCCACCGCATCGAGCACGCGGCTGGAATAGACCGCGGCGGCCCCTGCGTTCAGCGCCACGGCAACGCCCAGCGCCTCGGCAATTTCCGCCTTCGTGGCTCCGGCTTTGACCGCCGCGGCGGAATGGACGGAGATGCACCCGTCGCACCGTGTGGTCACGGCCACGGCCAGCGCGATGAGTTCGCGGGTCTTGGCATCGAGGTGGCCGGTTTCGGCCCCTGCCCGGTCGAGGGTCTGGAGTCCCTTGAGCGTGCCGGGTGAAAGGGTGGCAAACGCACCGATGGACTCGCCAAGATGGGCGCGGTAGGCGTTCCAGTCAGTCATCACAAATCCTCCATATGATGGGGTTTGAGTTCACCAGATGGAGAGAACCCCTGTCATGACACAGTTTGGCGAGATCGGGGCCTTGCTGGGGGTTTTTGAACGGACTATCGCCAAAATATCATGAACACCGATATTGCCCCCGCCCGCCTGTCCGCTGCGGCGCTGCCCGCAGGCACCGGCCCCTTCGCCGCCTATGAGGCCCGCGTGGCTTCAGGCCGTCTTGACCGCGACCCCGAGCAGGAAAAAGCCGCCCGCAGGCTCGACCAGCTCTGGCGCGAACTGCGCGACTACCACCCCGTGGTCCAGTCCGCCCCGCCCGCGAGTGGCTGGCTTGGCGGGCTGAAGGCGCGGCTTGGCCTCGCGGGCAGGCCGGCGCAGGCGCAGCCCCGGCCGCGCGGCGTGTACATGGTGGGGCAGGTGGGGCGTGGCAAAACCATGCTGATGGACCTGTTCTTCAGCCTCGCCCCGGTCGAGCACAAGCGCCGGGTGCATTTCCACCGCTTCATGCAGGATGTGCACCAGCGCCTACATGACATGAAGGAAGCCGACCCCGACCTGTCCGATCCCATTCCCCCGCTTGCCCGCCAGATCGCGCAGGAGGCGTGGCTGCTGTGCTTTGATGAATTCCAGGTCAATGACATCGCGGACGCCATGATCCTTGGCCGCCTGTTCGACTACCTGTTCGCCGATGGCGTGGTGGTGGTCGCCACATCCAACACGAAGCCCGAGGACCTGTTTCAGGACCGGCCCGGCGCCGATGCGTTCAAGCCCTTCATCGCCGCGATCCTCAAGGAGGTCGATACCGTCATCCTCGATTCCCCGCGTGATTACCGCCGGGGCAACGCACCGGGCATGCAGACATGGATCATCCCCGTCGATGCGGCGGCGACAAAGGAACTCGACTCGATCTTTGGCCGCCTGGCCGATGGCGCGCCGGTCGTGCCCGTAACCCTCGACATCATGGGCCGCCCGCTCAGGGTTGCGCGCGCGGCAGGCCCGGTTGCGCGGTTCAGCTTTGCCGATCTGTGCGGCAGGCCGCTCGGCGCGGGTGATTACCTGGCACTGGCCACGCGCTTCCCCAACCTCGTGCTCGATGGCGTGCCGCGCATGGGGCCGGACAATTTTGACGAGGCGCGACGCTTCATCGTGCTGATCGACACGCTGTACGAACAGAACGTCAAGCTGTTTGCCTCCGCCGAGGACCGCCCCGATGCCATCTATGCCAAAGGGCAGGGGGCGACCGCGTTCGAGCGCACGGCTTCCCGCCTCGAGGAGATGCAGAGTGCGGCCTACATGCAGTTGCCGCACCTCAACGCATGATGGGTAAAAACGGCGGAAGGGTCACGCCATCGTGACGGTTATGGCGATGGTGTGACTGCCGGGGCGGTAGGCAAGCCGTGCGGTCTTTGCTTGGGTATGGGCAAGTTCGCATCAGCCGGGAGCCATGCCGCAGAAAGTGATGTTTTGCAGCGCCATGCCCCGCCATCACGGGTCAGGCACGAAAATGTCAGTATGCGCGGCAAGCAGACCTGATCCTGATGAATGATGGCGGCATCCCGGCAAGGGTGCGGCTAGGGTAGCGATACAAATCGGGCCGGCTGCCGTTTCAGGCCGGATCCGGAAATAGCGCGGCCACAAAGGCCGCCAGCGAGGAGATGTCTTCAATATGGCGGGCGTAGATATTCTTTCGACCGCATTCAGCGGCGCCAATACGGCCTATCTGGCCGAGTTGTATGCGCGCTGGGTGGCCGATCCCAACAGCGTCGATCCTTCCTTTGCCTCCCTGTTCCAGGAACTGCATGAGGAAGGCACCGAAATCGTTCATGATGCGGAAGGGGCCTCCTGGGCGCCGCGCCCGCATATCATCACCGGCGATGAACCGGCTCCTCTGCCCAATGGCAAGGCGGCGGGCGTTACGGCGGAGAGCCTGAAGGCGGCGGCTGATGACAGCCTGCGTGCGACCCAGCTCATCCGCGCCTTCCGCGTGCGCGGCCACCTCGAGGCGCGGCTCGATCCGCTCGGCCTGCAGGTGCCCAAGCCCCATGCGGATCTCGACCCCGCCACCTACGGCTTTGGCCCCAAGGACTGCGACCGCCCGATCTATCTTGGCCATATCGTCGCCAGCCTGATCGGTTCGGACACCGCCACCATCAACCAGGTGCTCGATGCCCTGCGCGCGGTCTATTGCGGGCCGATCGGCGCCGAGTTCATGCACATCCAGGACCCCGAGCAGCGCATGTGGGTGCAGGCGCGGCTTGAGGGCGATAACTGGCGCAAGGGTGCGACACCCGAGCAGAAAAAGGTCATCCTGCAGCAGCTGACCGAGGCGGAGGGCTTCGAGTCCTTCTGCCAGAAGCGTTATGTCGGCACCAAGCGCTTCGGCCTTGAGGGCGAGGACGTGACCATCCCCGCGCTGCACGCCATCATTGACCAGGCGGCACAGGGCGGCGTGCGCTCGGTGGCCATCGGCATGCCGCATCGCGGGCGTCTGAACACGCTCGTCAACATCGTGCGCAAGCCCTACACCGCCATCTTCAGTGAATTCGCCGGCGTGTCCTTCAGGCCTGACGACGTGCAGGGCTCGGGTGATGTGAAATACCATCTCGGCACCTCCACCGATGTCGAGATTGGCGGCACCCCCGTGCACATCTCGCTCCAGCCCAACCCCTCGCATCTCGAGGCGGTCGATCCGGTCGTGATCGGCAAGGTGAGGGCCACGCAGGATGATGACGACCCCCACCAGCGCGGCCGCCACATGGGTGTGCTGCTGCATGGTGATGCGGCCTTCGCGGGGCAGGGCATCGTGTATGAAACGCTGGCCATGTCGCAGCTGATCGGCTACCGCACCGGCGGCACGATCCATGTCGTGGTCAATAACCAGATCGGGTTCACCACCGTATCGGTCCATTCCTTCTCGGGCCTGTACTGCACGGACGTGGCCAAGGCGGTGCAGGCGCCGATCCTGCACGTCAATGGCGACGAGCCGGAGGCGGTGATCTACTGTTCGCGCCTTGCTGCCGAGTTCCGCCAGAAGTTCGCATCCGACGTGGTGCTCGACATCGTGGGGTACCGCCGCCACGGCCATAACGAGTCCGATGAGCCGTCATTCACCCAGCCCACCATGTACAAGGCCATCGCGGCGCGCCCGACCATCCGCACGCTGTATTCCGACCGCCTGGTGCGTGAAGGCGTGCTGACCGAAGCCGAGGTCACCGCCGAGTGGGATGGCTTCCACAACAAGCTCGAGCAGGCCTATCAGGCAGCCCAGGGCTACAAGCCCAACAAGGCCGACTGGCTGGAAGGCGCATGGAAAGGCCTCAAGCCGCCGCCGGTCGACACGACCCTGCCCGCGCCTGAAACCGGTGTCGCCATCGACCGGCTGAAGGAAGTCGGCGCATCGCTGGCCCATGTGCCCGATGATTTCAACGCCAACCCCAAGATCATCCGCCAGCTCAAGGCCAAGGCGAAGATGTTCGAGACCGGCGCAGGCATCGACTGGGCCACGGGCGAAGCGCTGGGTTTTGGCACGCTGCTGCTCGACAAACATCATGTCCGCCTCTCGGGCGAGGACTGCCAGCGCGGCACCTTCAGCCAGCGCCATGCGGTGCTAATCGACCAGGTGAACCAGAACACCTACGTGCCGCTCAACAACATCGCCAAGGACCAGGCGGCCATCGAGATCTACAACTCGCTGCTATCCGAATTTGGCGTGCTGGGCTTTGAATACGGCTACTCGCTGGCCGACCCCAACGCGCTGGTGCTGTGGGAGGCGCAGTTCGGTGACTTCGCCAACGGCGCGCAGGTCATCATCGACCAGTTCATTGCCTCGGGCGAGACCAAGTGGCTGCGCATGTCGGGCCTCGTGATGCTGCTGCCGCATGGCTATGAAGGGCAGGGGCCGGAGCATTCCTCCGCCCGCCTCGAGCGCTACCTGCAGCTTTGCGCCGAGAACAACATGCGGGTGTGCAACATCACCACGCCGGCCAACTACTTCCATGCGCTGCGCCGCCAGCTGTTCCTCGACTACCGCAAGCCGCTGATCATCATGACGCCGAAGTCCCTGCTGCGCCACAAGCTGGCGGTGTCGGAACTCAAGGATTTCGGGCCGGGCACGCGCTTCCTGCCGGTCATTGGCGAGATCGACCCGATCGCCGCCCCCGACAAGGTGGACCGCGTGGTGATCTGCTCGGGCAAGGTCTATTACGACCTGCTGGCCGAGCGCCGTGAGCGCAAGCTCGATAACGTCGCAATCCTGCGCCTCGAGCAGTTCTATCCCTTCCCCGGCAAGATGCTGGGCGAGGAACTGGCCCGCTACAAACAGGCCAAGGTGATCTGGTGCCAGGAAGAACCCGAGAACATGGGCGGCTGGACCTTTGTCGATCGCCTGATCGAGGGCGTGCTGACCGATATTGGTCACAAGAGCACGCGCCCGACCTTTGTGGGGCGGGTTGCGGCTGCAAGCCCGGCCACGGGCCTTGCCAAGGTGCATGTGGCCGAGCAGGCGGCGCTGGTGAACAAGGCGCTGGGCGTCAGCGCCTGATACAGGCTGGATAGAGCACACATAACATGGGGGCGGCCTGCCGGTCGCACCCCAGATAACGAATGCGGCCGCCCCGCAGCCCGGTTGGGGCAGGGGCGGCCAAGGGATTGGGAAACAGGAAATGTCCGCCGAGATCAAGGTACCGACACTGGGTGAAAGCGTAACCACGGCAACCATCGCCAAGTGGCTCAAGCAGCCGGGTGACGCCGTGAACGAGGATGACCCGTTGGTGGAACTCGAAACCGACAAGGTCAGTGTGGAAGTGCCCGCCCCGCAGGCTGGCGTGCTTGGCCCGCTGCTGGTGCCCGAAGGCGCTGAAGTGGAAGTCGGCACCGTGCTGTCCACCATCGAGGCCGGTAGTGGCGCCGCCCCCAAGGCTGCCGCAGCCCCCGCGCCAAAAAAGGAAGCCGCCCCCGCTGGCGTGCAGGCCCAGCCCGCAACCCCGGGCCCGGTGGCGCGTCCGGCCACCCCGCCGTCTGATGTGGCGGCGCAGGGCGCGGCCAACGTGGCCTTCCCCGCCGCGCGCAAGGTCATGGCCGAGCAGGGTGTAACGCCCGCCCAGGTCGGCACCGGCACGGGCAAGGACGGGCGCATCACCAAGGGCGACGTGCAGAGCTTCCTGGCGCAGCCGCGTACGGCAGCCCCCGCTGCCGCCCCGCGCCCGCCGCGTCAGGACGACCCGCGTGAAGAGCGCGTGAAGATGACGCGCCTGCGCCGCACCATCGCCCGCCGCCTCAAGGACGCGCAGAACACCGCGGCCCTGCTCACCACCTTCAACGAGGTGGACATGTCGGCGGTGATGCAGATGCGCGCCGAATACAAGGAACTGTTCATCAAGAAGCATAACGGCGTGAAGCTGGGCTTCATGTCCATCTTCAGCCGTGCGGTCATTGCGGCGTTGCAGGAATTCCCGGCCATCAATGCCGAGATCGACGGCGATGACGTGATCTACCGCGAGTTCGTCAACCTCGGCATTGCCGTGGGTGGCCCCAACGGGCTGGTCGTGCCCGTGATCCGCGATGCCGACAAGATGGGCTTTGCCCAGATCGAAAGCGCCATCGCAGGCTTTGGCAAGAAGGCGCGCGAAGGCACGCTCAAGATCGATGAACTGTCAGGTGGCACGTTCTCGATCACCAATGGCGGCATCTATGGCTCGCTCATGTCCACGCCCATCATCAACGCGCCGCAGTCGGCCATCCTTGGCATGCATGCCATCCAGGAGCGCCCGATGGCGGTGAACGGGCAGGTGGTGATCCGCCCGATGATGTATATCGCGCTGACCTACGACCACCGGATCGTGGATGGCAAGGAGGCGGTCAGCTTCCTTGTGCGCGTCAAGCAGAACGTGGAAGATCCGCGCCGTCTGCTGCTGCAGGTCTGATGCCTGCCGGGGCCGCGTTTGTGTCGCGGCCCATACGCGCAACCGCATAGCAAGCAGGACTGACAAGACATGACAATCGATATCAAGGTGCCCACGCTGGGCGAGAGCGTGACCACGGCCACGGTCGCCAAATGGCTCAAGCAGCCCGGTGATGCGGTCAATGCCGATGACCCGATCGCCGAGCTGGAAACCGACAAGGTCAGCGTGGAAGTGCCCGCCCCGCAGGCAGGCGTGCTCGGCGCGCATGCCGTAAACGAAGGTGACGAGGTCGAGGTCGGCACCGTGCTGACCACCCTTACGCCGGGTGCTGGCGGTGCCAAGGCGGCTCCGGCTCCTGCCGCCAAGCCTGCACAGGCTGCTGCGCCTGCCACACCCGCCCCGGCTGCCGCGCCCACGCCTGCGGTCGAGGCGCCATCCGAGACGGATTACGACGTGATCGTGATCGGCGCAGGCCCCGGCGGGTATGTGTGCGCCATTCGCGCAGCCCAGCTTGGCTTCAGGGTGGCGTGCGTGGAAAAGCGCGCGACCCTTGGGGGCACCTGCCTCAATGTGGGCTGTATCCCGTCCAAGGCGCTGTTGCAGCAGTCCGAGAATTTCCATGCCGCCAAGGATGAATATGGCGAGATGGGCATCATCATCGACAGCGTGAAGCTGGATCTGGCGAAGATGATGGCGCGCAAGCAGTCCGTGGTCGATGCCAACGTGAAGGGCGTGGAGTTCCTGTTCAAGAAGAACAAGGTTACCTGGCTCAAGGGCACCGGCAAGGTTGAAGGTACGGGCCGCATCACGGTTGATGGTAAGCCGGTTACGGCTAAGCACATCGTCATTGCCAGCGGCAGCGACAGCGCGGGCCTGCCGGGCGTGGATGTGGATGAAAAGCAGATCGTCACCTCCACCGGCGCGCTTGAGCTTTCCAGTGTTCCCAAAAAGCTGGTGGTGATTGGCGGCGGCGTGATCGGCCTTGAGCTGGGCAGCGTGTGGCACCGCCTTGGTGCGGATGTGACGGTAATCGAATATCTCGACCGTCTGGTTCCGGGCACCGATAACGAGGTGGCCAAGACCTTCCAGCGCATCCTGACCAAGCAGGGCCTCAAGATGAAGCTCGGCCACAAGGTGACCAAGGCCGAGAAAGGCCCCAAGGGCGTGACCCTGAGCGTGGAACCCGCCAAGGGTGGCGCGGCTGAAACGCTGGAAGCCGATGTTGTGCTGCTGGCCATTGGCCGCACGGCGGCGAGCAAGGGCTTCGGGCTGGAAGAAGCGGGCATCGAGCTCGACAAGCGCGGCCGCATCGTGACCGACGCGCATTACGCCACCAGCGTGCCCGGCATCTATGCCATTGGTGATGTGATTGCTGGCCCCATGCTGGCTCACAAGGCCGAGGAAGAAGGCGTTGCCATAGCCGAGCTGCTGGCAGGTCAGGCAGGCCATGTGAATTACGGCGCGATCCCTGCCGTGGTCTATACGTGGCCGGAAGTGGCGACCGTGGGCAAGACCGAGGAGAACCTGAAGGAAGAGGGCGTTGCCTACAAGGTTGGCAAATTTCCCTTCACCGCCAATGGCCGCGCGCGCGCCATCGGCATGACCGACGGGTTCGTGAAGGTTCTGGCCGACTCCACCACCGACCAGGTGCTTGGCGTGCACATTATCGGCCCGATGGCGGGCGAACTGATTGCCGAATGCACCATGGCGATCGAGTTTGGCGCCTCGTCGGAGGATATTGCCCGTACCTGCCACGCTCACCCCACGCTGAGCGAGGCGGTGAAGGAAGCAGCCCTCGATGTGGACAAGCGCGCCATCCATATCTGAGCGGCCGCCGCAACAGAAAACCCACCCGGTAACAGGATTACCGGGTGGGTTTTTTTATGAATGCTAAAAAGAAGTTTTTGGATGCCGCCTTTTTTCAAAAAGGCGGCGTTCTTCGAAGCTTTTTGAAAAAAGCTTCACCAAAAACGTCCTTATGATTTCTGGCTCTTAAAAAACGGCAGGGCAGGGGATATCCCTCAGGTCGTCGTCTTCTTCGTCGGGTTCCACGCATCGCGCTGGGTGATGCGGATCAGTTCCGTGGCCGAAACCGCGCGTGAGATGAAGAAGCCCTGCACGTAATCCACACCCAGCGCGCGCACGGTGTCGAATTCCTCCTGCGTTTCCACGCCTTCCACCGTTACGGCCAGGTTATAGCCGTGGCCGAGCTTGATGAGGGCGGCGAGCAGGTTCCGGGCTTCCGCGTCGGTGGCGATGTCGCGCACGAGGCAGCGGTCAAGCTTGAGCGACTGGAGCGGCAGTTCGCGCAGGGTGGACAGGCGGACCGTGCCGTAACCGAAATTGTCCATGGCCAGGCCAAACCCGTCTTCCGCAAGCGCACGCAGGCGCAGGCGGCTTTTTTCCGCCCGTCGCCCCTGCAGCATCTGCTCGGTCACTTCCAGCATGAAGGTAGAGGGTTCAAGGTTGAGCTCACGGATCTCGCTGAACAGGTCGATCTGCTGCTCAAGGTTGAGCAGGTCCAGATGCGACAGGTTGACCGCCAGCCGCAGGCTGGGCAGGCCCGCTTCCTTCCATTTCTGGATATCGTCATGGAAGGACTGCACAAGGTGCGTCTCCATGATCTGAGCCAGGGCCGAGTCGGCAAATACATCGGTAAATGCGCCCGCGGAGAGCAGGCCCCGATCGGGGTGGTGCCAGCGCATCAGCGCTTCCGCCTGCTCGATGCGGCCCGTGCGCGCGTTCAGTATGGGCTGGTAGTAAACCTCGAACTGCCTGAGTTCCACGCCCTTGCGGGCCTCGGTCAGGATCTTGGCCCGCTCCATCGTGGTCTTGTGCAGGCTGGGCGTGAACATGCGCGCCTGCTTGCCGCCCGACTGCTTGGCAGCATAGACCGCCACATCGGCGTTTTTCTGCAGGCCCTCAAGCGTGTCCGCCGCCGTGATCGGCGTGGCCCCGATGCTGCCGGAAATGCGCACCGTGGCACTTTCCAGCATGATCGGCTCTTCAAGCAGGTTCTGCACCTTGGTCAGGATGGTCTCGAGCGGCATGAGCTTGAGGCTGTGGCGCAGGATGATGGCGAACTCATCGCCACCAAGGCGGCTGATCGCGTCATCGGGGCCGATCAGCTCGATCAGGCGCTGCGCGATCACCTTGAGCACCTCGTCACCCGCATGGTGGCCATGGATGTCATTGACAGGCTTGAACCCGTCAAGATCGAACATGACCAGCGCCTGCGGCTCGGGGTGCGGGCGCTTGGCGTTCTCGAGCGCCGTGACCAGGCTGGCATTGAAGCCGCCACGGTTGAGCAGCCCGGTCAGCATATCGGTCGCGGCCTGTTTCTTGAGCCGGACCTTGGTGTTCATCAGTTCCGTGATTTCAAACCGGCTGGCCACGAAACCGGTGATCTCGCCCTTCGCATTGCGGTGCGGCATGATGGTGGTGGCGACCCAGTAATGGCTGCCATCCTTGGCGCGGTTGCACAGGTTGCCATACCAGGTCCGGCCTGAGAACAGGGTCTGGTACATCTCGCGGAAGAAGGCCTTCCCGTGCTCGCCCGAGTTCAGGATGCGGTGGGTATGACCAAGCAGTTCCTCGCGGGAATACTGGCTGATCTCACAGAACTTGTCATTGACGTATGTAATGACGCCCTTGCGGTCAGTGATCGCAACAATAAGGACATTATCCACCACATCCGCCCAGAAGTCGGCATCTTCATGTGTAAGGGCGCGGAGCCTGTTATCATGCGGTGCGGACATTCTGTTACCTCGGATACGGATCGGAAAACCTGAATTGACCTATCGGTAATTTAGGATGATTTCTTTTTTGGCGAAACACTTTTGGCAGCCTGCGTGGCGGGCAGCATCTGGCGGATCGTCTGGTGCTGGCGCATCCATTTCTCGAAGTCGCCAGGTGCCAGCGGCTTGGCGAACAGGTAGCCCTGCATCACGTCGCAGTTCAGTTTTTCCAGCAGGTCGCGCTGCTGTTCGGTCTCGACGCCTTCGGTCACCACCGTCATGCCCAGCCGCGAGCCGATGCCGATCACCGCCATGGTCACGGCCTGGGCATTGGTGTCGTGCTCGAAATCGTTGATGAAGCTGCGGTCGATCTTGATCTCGGTCAGCGGCAGGCGCGTCAGCCGCGACAGCGATGAGTAGCCGGTGCCGAAATCATCCATCGACAGGCCGCAGCCGATATTGCGGATCGACTGGAGCACTTCCTCGGTGTCGCGGCTGTTATCCATCATCACGCTTTCGGTGATTTCCACCGTCAGGCGCGAAGGCTTGAGGTTATGGTCCTTGAGCAGGGCCGCGATATGCTCGGGCAGCGCGCGATTGCGGAAATGCACGGCAGACAGGTTCACGGCCACGGTGGGCACATGCACGCCGTCACGGTCCCACTTCACGATCTGGCGGCAGGCCTCGAGCAGCGACCAGCGGCCAATGGCCTCGATCTGGCCGGTCTCTTCCGCCACGGCAATGAAGCGCGAGGGGAAGATGTTGCCCAGATGCGGGTGGTGCCAGCGCGACAGCGCCTCAACACCGCTGAGTTCAAGCGTATGGGTGCGCACCTGCGGCTGGTAATGCAGGTTGAGCATGCCCTTGGCCAGTGAATCACGCAGCGCCGAGCCGAGCACCAGCCGATCCTGCGCAATCTGGTTCTTTTCCAGATTGGCGAAGCGGAAGATGCCGCGCCCGTCTTCCTTGGCCTGGCGCAGCGCCACGTCGGCGGTGCTGAGCAGGGATTCGCTGTCCGGCCCGTTATCAGGGTAGGTGCTGATGCCGATCGAGCATGAAATGGTCAGCGTGTTCTGGCCGATCTGCATGGGCATGGTCATGGTGGCGAGCAGTTGCTCGGCAAAGGCGGTGGCTTCCTTGTGCGGGCAGTTGGGCACCACCACCACGAACTCATCGCCGCCGGAGCGGCTGAGCACGTAATCCTCCTTGGCGATGGTGCGGATGCGCCCTGCAATCTCGATAAGGAACTGGTCGGCATAGACATGGCCAAGCGCATCGTTGATATCGCGGAAACGGTCGATATCGAGCATGAAGATGGCGAACTGCCGGTTGCCATCCTGCTTGTTGATCATGCCCTCGATCACCTTGTGCACCGAGGAGCGGTTGAGCAGCCCGGTCAGGCTGTCAAAATTGGCAAGGTGGGAGATATGTTCCTGCGTCGCATTCTGCTCAAAGGCCAGCGCGCAGAAGGGAATGCACGAATCAACAATGCGCTGCGGCCAGGTGTTGCGGCCCTGGTCTTCACGCGCATAGAGGGCGAAAATGCCCTTCACCTGCCCCGAACGCGTGCTGACCGGCGTGCAGAAGCACTGCTGCAGGCCCAGCGAGATGCCGAGCGAGCGGTAGCTGTCCCACACCATGCGGGTGGCGTGCTTGGGGTCGACGCGCAGCTTCTCGAGTTCGGATGACGAGACATACAGGCTCTCGAGCGAGGCACGGTAGCGCTTGGGCAGCGTGGGGCTGGACAGGACGCGCAACTGCCCGTCGGGTGTAATCAGCATGAGCACGGCCACCGTGCCGGGCACGAAGCTTTCCACCCGGCGGCACAGGAGGTCGGCCACGTCCTGGATCATCATGTCGCTGGCAAGGGCCTGCAGCACGTCGTTCTGCAGGATCAGGATCTTGCGCTGCTGGCTTTCATTGGTGACATTCTTCATCACGCCCATGAAGAAGATGCGCCCGTCATGGGTCACGACCTTGGACAGCGAAAGTTCGCCGCAGACATATTCCCCATCCGAGCGGGTGAACTCCACCTCGCGCGATGTGCCGACAATGCGGTTGTGCTCGCTGCCCCGGCTGCGCTCGACAAAGGCGTCATGCCCGGCCCGATGCAGCGTGGGCACCAGCACGTTCACGTTCTTGCCCAGCACGTCTTTCTTGTCGAGGCCCCACAGGTTCGACGCAGCCTGATTGAAGAAGATGACTTCATTCCTGTCATCAATAATCACGGTTGCGTCTATGGCCTGCTCCAGTGCCGAAATCAGGACTTCAGCGCTCAGGTTGGGCTTTGACATTGAGTTACCTCGCAAAAGGGACAAGGGGCAGCTACCGGCAGGGCGGCTGCGGCAGGAGTAATAAGGCGGCCTGAAATGCAGGGCGCCACGCACCACTGTCCGGGCGGGGACAGCGCGGGGCGGGCGCAGGAATATCATAGGATGGTGATAGGCGTATTACATATTATTCAAGATAATCATTATACCACATTGATATGAATTAAGGCCGTCTTCTAATAATTTCCGTAACGGACGGGTCCATATAGCATTCACGGCGCGGTTGATCCATCACATCCCGCACGCAAAATTGCCATATTTCATGCGTGTCAGTTTTTTGGACCGCAGTCCCCGCCCGCGCAACCTGAACAGCCGCCACATCCGCCCTTGGGGCGCGGGCGGGCCCTTGTCTGCGCATGGCGTATCAGGGCCTGCGGCGCATGGAGGCGGCGGAGTAGCCCGGCCGTGGCCTGCCAGCCTTTTTGCCCCAGCGGGGGGAACAGCCGCCCCAGCCAGTAGGCGGCGCACGCCATGACCAGCGTTGCCGCCACCAGTGCCTGAAGCCAGCCTGCGACGTGCATCAGAACATCCGCGCGATGTGATAGGTGAGGAAGGCCGCCCCGTAGGCCAGGCCAAACAGGTAGCCCGCCGTCAGCGCCACCACGCGCCATGAGCCGGTCTCGCGCCGGATGACGGCAAGGGTTGCCACGCATTGCGGGGCATAGACGTACCATGCCAGCAGCGAAAGCGCGGTGGGCAGGCTCCAGTGCGTGGGCAGCAGGCCGCCAAGCTGAAGGGCCGCCTGGTCGGTATCGGCCCCTGAGCCGAGCGAATAGACCGTGGCCAGCGCACCCACCGCCACCTCACGTGCGGCAAGGCCGGGAATGAGGGCGACACAGATCTGCCAGTTGAAGCCCAGCGGCGCGAACACGGGCAGCATGATGTGCCCGATGCGCCCGGCCAGGCTCCAGTCGATGGCAGGGCCGATAGCGCCCGCGGGCGGCTTGGGAAAGCTGGAAAGCCCCCACAGCAGTACCGTCAGCGAGACGATGGTCGTGCCCACGCGCATGAGGAAGATGCGCGCGCGCTCCCACAGCCCCAGCGCCAGATCGCGCGGGTTGGGCAGGCGGTAGGCGGGCAGTTCCATCAGCAGGGTGGCTTCGCGCCGGTCGGGGTTGCGCCAGCGCATGATGCGCGCCACCACCAGTGCTGACATGATGCCCAGCGCGTAAAGCCCGAACAGCACCAGCCCCTGCAGGTTCATGAAGCCCGCCACGTTGCGGTGCGGGATGAACGCCCCGATCAGCAGCGTATAGATCGGCAGCCGGGCCGAGCAGGTCATGAGCGGGGCGACGAGAATGGTCACCAGCCGGTCGCGCGGGTTCTGGATGGTGCGGGTGGCCATGATGCCCGGCACCGCGCAGGCAAAGCTTGACAGTAGCGGAATGAACGAGCGCCCGCTCAGGCCCGCAACCGACATCAGCCGGTCGAGCAGGAAGGCCGCGCGCGGCAGGTAGCCCGATTCCTCCAGCGCCAGGATCCATAAGAACAGGATCAGGATCTGCGGCAGGAAGGTCACCACGCTGCCCGCCCCCGCGATCACGCCATCCACGATCAGGCTGCGCAGCACGCCATCTGGCAGCAGGCGGCCCACCTGTTCGCCCAACTGGCCCATGCCCGCGTCAATGCCATCCATGAGCGGCTGCGCCCAGGCAAAGACCGCCTGGAACATGAGGAACAGCAGCACGAGCAGGATCACCGGCCCCCAGACCGGGTGCAGCACCCAGCGGTCGAGCCGCTCCTCCATCCGGTCCGACAGCGGGGTGGCATGGGTCACGCAGTCCGCCAGGATCTGGCGCACCATGGCGTGCAGGTCGGTGCCCGGCGGCAGGGGCGTGGGCACGGGGGGCGGCACGCCATCAAGCCGGGCCAGCAGGTCGCGCGCGCCGTTGCGCTTTATGCCCACCGTGGGCACGACGGGCATGCCCAGTTCCGCCTGCAGGCGCGGCAGGTCGATTTCCATGCCGTTGCGCTGGGCTGCGTCGATCATGTTCAGCGCCAGCACCACGGGGCGGCCAAGGCTGCGCATTTCCAGCACGAAGCGCAGGTGCAGGCGCAGGTTGGTGGCATCGGCCACGCACACCAGCAGGTCGGGTGCGGTCTCGCCGCGATAGGTGCCCGCGCATACGTCGCGCGTCACCGCCTCATCGGGGCTGGTGGCGTTGAGGCTGTAGGCGCCGGGCAGGTCGAGCAGGCGCACGCTGCGGCCCGCTGGCGTTGTGAACCAGCCTTCCTTGCGCTCCACGGTAGCGCCAGCGTAGTTGGCCACTTTCTGCCTGCTGCCGGTCAGCAGGTTGAATAACGCCGTCTTGCCGCAGTTCGGGTTGCCGACCAGGGCGATGTTGAGCGGGGTCATGCCGCCCCTTTCGCCACATGCACGCGCACGCGCTGCGCTTCGGTGCGGCGCAGGGCAAAGCGGGTGAAGCCAATGCGCACGGCCAGCGGGTCGCCACCGAGCGGCGCCGTGGCCACGATGCGCACCGCCTCGCCCGGCACGAAGCCCAGCTCGCGCAGGCGCGCGGCCACGGGGTCGGGGCTGCCGTTATCATCAACGCTGTCGATCACGGCGTCGGTTCCGCGTGGCAGGTCATTCAGTCGCATAGACAGAAACAATCCGGATAGTAAAAGTAAGTGATAATTATTATTAAATACTACCGGGAATATTGTCCATCACGTTTGCCCCGATGCCTGCGTTATCGCTGGTGCCGATATGTTGGCAGCGCAGGGGTTGCGTGGGGTGCGGCTGTGCGTGCGAGCCGCGTCATGGCGGGCAGGCCAGCCAGATCGCCCTGTCCTCAGGCTGCATCCTCCAGCGTAGAAAGCACATGGAAGAACGTGCCTGAAACATGCCCCCGCCGCGCCCCGCCCGTGCCCCGGTCCACGCCGTAGCCATCGGTCATGTCGGCAAGGGGTGTGTCCCGGCCGGGGTCAGTGACCGTGGCGTAGTGGAATTCATGCCCGCGCAGCACGGTGCCCGCAGGGCCTATGGCGCAGCCTTCGCGCAATGTGGCGCTGCGGTAGCCAAGGTTCATGCGGCGTTTGGCAAAGGACGTGGCATGGCCGAGCAGGCCGGTCATGCGGTGGGTCTCGCCCGCCTTGTCGGTCAGGCTCTCGCCCAGCACCATGAAGCCCCCGCATTCCCCATGCACGGGCCGGGTGCGGGCGAAACGGGCCAGCGTGGTGCGAAAATTCCCACATGCGGCCAGACGGCCCGCATGTAGTTCAGGGTAGCCGCCGGGCAGCCAGCAGGCATCGCAGTCTTCGCCCGGGCCTTCATCG
This sequence comes from Komagataeibacter sucrofermentans DSM 15973, assembly GCF_040581405.1. Lineage (NCBI taxonomy): Bacteria > Pseudomonadati > Pseudomonadota > Alphaproteobacteria > Acetobacterales > Acetobacteraceae > Komagataeibacter > Komagataeibacter sucrofermentans. The sequence continues at coordinate 2,756,146 of NZ_CP137157.1, read as the reverse complement.
GCAAGGGGGGAGAAGGGATGCAGTTCCGCTCCCGCCTGCCGCCAGCCCGCGATGATATGGGCATACAGGAACGAGAACGCGGCATCATCGGCCACCGCAATCCGCTGCCCCGGTGGTGGCACGGCGCACAGGCTGCTGGCGGGCGCGGGCAGGCGGGGTGGCGTGGTGCAGGCCAGTATGGCGTCAAGATCAAGGTCGCGCTCGGCCTGGGTGGCCAGTCGTTCGGCCAGGGCATCAAGGCCGCCATGCTCGCGTGCCTGCACCAGCCCCAGATGGCGCTCGGGCAGCTCAAGCTGCGTATCGCGCCCGAACGCGCCAAGCACCGGCAGGCCGATCGCTTCCATGGCCTGTGTGGCCATGGCGGCATGGCGGGGGGAGCCGACGCGGTTGAGGATCACGCCCGCGATTTTCACCGCCGGGTCCAGCGTGGCAAAGCCCAGCGCGGTAGCGGCGGCTGACTGGCCCTGGCCTGAAATGTCGAGCACCAGCAGCACCGGCAGGCCGTAGCGGGCCGCGATATCCGCAGGCGCCCCGCGCCCGCCCGCAGGCCCCATCAACCCGTCGAACAGGCCCATCGAGGCTTCGGCCACCAGCACGTCGCAGCCTGCCTGCGCCTGTGCCATCACGCCATCGAGCAGGCCCGGGGGCATGGCCCAGCTATCAAGGTTGAGGCTGGTGCGCCCGGTCAGGGCTTCATGGAAGGCGGGGTCGATATAGTCCGGCCCGGTCTTGGCGCCGCGCACGGCAACACCCCTGCGGCGCAGGGCGGCCAGCAGGGCGAGTGTGAGCGTGGTCTTGCCTCCGCCCGAGCGGGGGGCGGCGATCATCAGCCCTCGTGTCATCATGTGCGTTCCTGCTAAAGCGTGGCGAGCGATGCCACCCTTACCCCTGTTGGACGAGAAGGTCATCCCGATGGAGCATACCCATACCAGCCTGCGGCGGGGATGGACGACCGGCAGTTGCGCCACCGCCGCCGCGAAGGCTGCGTGGGCAGCCCTGTGCGGGCAGGGCTTTCCCGACCCGGTCACCATCACGCTCCCCGCCGGGCAGAGCGTGGCCTTTGCGCTGGCGGCCCATGGTCTGGGGCCGGATGGCGCGTGGGCGGAGGTGGTGAAGGATGCGGGCGATGATCCGGACGTAACCCACGGCGCGCATGTGCGCGTGGATGTGCGCCGTGGCGCGTCGGGCAGCGGTGTGGTGTTTCGCGCAGGCCCCGGCGTGGGCACCGTGACCCTGCCGGGCCTGCCCATACCGCCGGGCGAGCCTGCCATAAACCCCGTGCCCCGCCGCATGATCCGCACGGCCCTGACCGGCGCGGACGGCCACGAACCCGATGCGGAGGTGATCATCTCGATCGCGGGCGGCGAGGAGATGGCGCGGCACACGCTCAATGGTCGGCTGGGCATTGTGGGTGGCCTGTCGATTCTGGGCACGACGGGCATCGTGGTGCCGTTTTCCTGCGCCGCGTGGATCGACAGCATCCATCGTGGCGTGGACGTGGCGCGCGCGCTGGGCCTGCCGCATGTGGCGGGCTGTACGGGCGATGTGTCGGAACGCGCCACCCGCGCGCTGTATGACCTGCCGGAGGAAGCCATGCTGGAGATGGGCGATTTTGCCGGCGGCCTGCTCAAATACCTGCGCCGCCACCCTGTCGCGCGGGTGACGATTGGCGGCGGCGTGGCCAAGATGACCAAGCTGGCGCAGGGGTTTCTTGACCTGCATTCACGCCGGGGGCAGGCGGATATGGGCCGGTTGGCGGCTCTTGCGCAGGGTATTGGCGCACCGGATGCCCTGACGGGGGCGATTGCGCGGGCCCATTCCGTTGCCGCTGCTTTCGCGCTGGCTGCCGAGGCAGGTCACCCCCTTGGCCCGGCAGTCGCGCGGGGCGCGTGGCAGACGGCGGGCGATGTGCTGGCGGGCACGCCCTGCGCGCTGGATGTGCTGCTGTTCGACCGCGCGGGCACGCTGGTGGCCCGGCATGGTCCGCATCCGGTTACCGGCTGAAAAGTATAAAAGTTTTCGAACACCGCCTGTTTTTAAAAAGGCGGCGCTCTTTGAAGATTTTTGAAAAAAGCTTCACCAAAAACTTTTATTACTTCTCCAACAGGTCTTGCCTGCTTCAGGAGCGGAAGCGGCGGTGGTAATCGGCGTTGTACAGCGCGCTTTCACGGAAGTCATGGGTGCCCAGCGCCCGGCCCACCAGAACAAGAGCCGTGCGCTCGATGGGGTTCGCAGCCAGTTTTTCACAGATGTCGCCCAGCGTGCCGCGCAGAACGAGCTGGTCGGGCCAGGTGGCGCGCGCCACGATGGCCACGGGGCAGTCCGCGCCATAAAACGGGGTCAGGTCGGCCACGATCCGGTCCAGCACATGAATGGCCAGGTGGATGGCCAGCGTGGCCCCCGTAGCCCCAAAGGCGGCCAGCTTCTCGCGCTCCGGCATGGCCGAGGCCCGGCCGCTCACGCGCGTCAGCACCACGCTCTGGGCCACTTCCGGCACCGTCAGTTCGCGCCCCAGCACCGAGGCGGCGGCGGCAAAGGCGGGCACGCCAGGGGTCATGGTCCATGGAATATTGTTGCGGTCGAGCCTGCGGATCTGCTCGGCCACGGCGCTGTACACCGATAGATCGCCCGAATGCAGCCGCGCCACATCCTGGCCTGCCGCATGGGCGCGGATATATTCCTGCTCGATCAGGTCGAGCGTGAGCGGCGCGGTATCAACCAGCCGTGCATCGGGCGGGCAGTGTGCGAGCATCTCGGTCGGCACGATCGAGCCTGCGTACAGGCATACCGGGCATTTTGCCAGCAGGTCGCGCCCGCGCAGGGTCAGCAGGTCGGCGGCACCGGGGCCTGCGCCAATGAAGTGTACGGTCATTCATCCTCTCCCTGTGCCATGGCACATGTTGCACCGCTGCCCGTCAGGCGCGGCACGATCAGCCTTGAGTGCGGCCCTGCCGCCGCCAGCGCGCAGCCTTCCGCCACCGAGGCCACGCCTATGGCAGCCTGCGCGCGGGCAGAACGGGTGATGCAGCGCGGCTGGGCGGCCAGCAGTTCATCATGCGTGACCACCCGCAGCGCCAGCCCCATATGACGGGCTGCGGCCTGCACGCCGGCCTCGCGGTAGCGGAAGGCGGGCACGGCCACAAGGTCCGCCTGCCTGCCGCAGCGTTCCTGTGCGGCCAGCACGAGGGCAATGAGTGCCTGCGCATCGCACCCGCTGCGCAGGCCCAGACCGGCCACGATCATGCCGGTTTGCCCACGGTGTAGCTGGTCACGGTCATGCCGGGGCGAAAGCCGTGAAAGCGCCCGATCGGCTCCAGCCGCTCCACATGCAGGCGCGTAAGCGTGCCGCCCCGGCGGGCGTGGGCGGCCATCACCGCAGCCTCGCTTTCCAGCGTTACGGCATTGGCCACCAGCCGCCCGCCGGGGCGCAGGGCCTGCCATGCGGCCTCCAGCATGCCGGGGTTGCTGATGCCACCGCCAATGAAAATGGCATCGGGCGCATCCAGCCCTTCGGCCTCCATGCGGGGCAAAATGGCCGGGGCCTCGCCCGCCATCACGCGCAGGCCGGGCACGCCAAGGGTGAGCGCGTTATGGGCAATCCGTGCGCCGCGCTCGGCTGATTTTTCAATGGCGATGGCGCGGTTGGCCGGGTGGCGCAGCATCCATTCAATGCTGATCGAGCCTGAGCCGCCGCCTATATCCCACAGCATCTCGCCCCGCCGTGGCGCAAGGGCCGAGAGGGTGACGGCCCGGATCTCGCGCTTGGTGATCTGTCCGTCATGGTCGAACATGTCATCAGGCAGGCCGCAGGCAAGCGGAATGACCTGCGCATCCCGGTCAGCCACGACCTCCAGCGCCATCAGGTTCAGCCGGGGTGGCAATGCCCCTTCAGCGCGGGCGGTCTCGGCCACCGTGGCGGTGTGGTGGCTCTGCCTTGACCCGCCCAGCGCACCCAGCACATGCAGCACGGAGGCACCAAAGCCGCGCGCATCGAGCCAGCGGGCAAAGGCGTGGGGCGTGTGTTCATCCGCCGAGAGCACGACCAGCCTACCACCGGGCTGAAGGGCAGGGGCCACGGCCTCCATCGGGCGGCCACACAGCGAGAGCACGCTCACATCCTGCTCCGCCCAGCCCATCAGGTTGCACGCCAGCGCCACGCATGATGGCGCGGGCAGGCTCATCATCTCGGCCAGTTCCACATGGCGGCGCAGCGTGGTGCCAATGCCAAACAGGAACGGATCGCCAGAGGCCAGCACGCACACGCGCCTGCCCCGCCAGCGCAGCACTGTGGCAATGCCATCGGCCAGCGGGTGCGGCCAGGCCAGCGTCTGACCTGTTATCAGGGTGTTTGCCAGGGCAAGGTGGCGCGCGCCCCCCACCACGAGTTCCGCCCCCGCAACCAGGGCACGGGTGGCGGCGGGCAGGCCCTCGACACCGTCCTCCCCAATGCCGATAACATGCAGCCATGGCGTGCTCATGGTGTGGCCTTACAAGCAGCAGGAAGGAAAAGATGCGGGTTCTGGTTCTGGGCGGCACGACGGAGGCCCGACAGCTTTACGCGGCGCTGGAGCAGCGCACGGACCGCTTTGCGGTCACCGTCTCGCTCGCAGGTGTTACCCGCGCGCCGGTCCTGCCCGCGCTTGACGTGCGCATTGGCGGCTTTGGCGGCGTGGATGGCCTGCGGGCGTGGCTTGTGGCCCATCATGTCGAAGCGGTGATTGATGCCACCCACCCCTTTGCCGTGCAGATGAGCCACCATGCGGTGGCCGCCTGCGCGCAGGCCCATGTGAAGTTGCTGCGCGTGGAACGCCCCGGCTGGGCACCCGTGGCGGGCGATCGCTGGACCCGCGTGCCCGACATGCAGGCCGCAGCCCGCGCGCTGGGCACCACACCCCGCCGCGTGCTGCTGACCGTGGGGCGCAAGGATCTGCTGCCCTTTCACCACGCGGGGCCGCATGACTGGCTGCTGCGCTGCGTGGATGCGCCCGACCCGGCCCTGCTGCCTGCAGGCACGCGGCTGCTGCTGGCCCGTGGCCCGTTTGATGAAGCGGGCGAGGAAGCGCTTTTGCACCGGGAACGGATTGATGTGATCGTGACCAAGAATTCCGGTGGCACGGCAACCGCAGCCAAGCTCGCGGCGGCCCGCAGGCTGGGCATTGACGTGATTATGGTCGATCGCCCCCCCGTGGCCCCGGCCGAGACGGTGGCGGATGCCACTGCTGCCATGATGTGGCTGGAAGGCCTGTCGGAATGATGTGGAAAACCTGCTCACGAAAAACCCTGGAATCATAAGAAGTTTTTGGTGAAGCTTTTTTCAAAAAGCTTCGAAAAGACGCCGCCTTTTTGAAAAAAGGCGGCACCCAAAAACTTTTATTCTGTTTTTTCTACCCGCCGCGCGGTGTAGAGCCATTTTTCCCCGTCTGCGCGCGCAATGGTGTGGGTGAGCGGGCAGCCAATCAGCACCAGCGTGCTCATATCCACCTGTTCGGGGTTGGCATGGGCAATATCGGTCAGGATCACGCGCTCATCCGGGCGGCCAATGGCGCGGGCAAAAGCGACCGGCACGGTGCCGGGCAGGATGGTGCGCAGCAGGGCAAACGCCTCGCCCAACTGGTGCGGGCGGGCTTTCGAGCGCGGATTGTACAGCGCCATCACCAGCCCTGCCTCCGCCGCCGCCGCCAGCCTTTTATGCACCACTTCCTGCGGCTTGAGGTTGTCAGACAGTGAAATGACGCAGAAATCCCCGCCCAGCGGCGCGCCCAGCCGGGCGGCGGCGGCCAGCACGGCAGACACGCCGGGAATGACCGTAACCTCCACCCCCCGCCATGCAATGGGGCCGTGGTCAATCGCCTCGAACACGGCACTCGCCATGCCAAACACGCCCGCATCCCCACCCGACACGACCGCGACCGTGCGCCCTGCCAGTGCCAGTTCAATGGCATGCCGGGCGCGTTCAAGCTCCACGCGGTTGTCACTGGCATGGCGCACCACGTCGGGGCCTGCCTGCACGCGGGCCACATAGGGGGCATAGCCAATCAGGTCGGTAGCCTGCGCGAGTGCGGCATCGGCCTGGGGCGTGCGCTGGTCCGCGGCACCCGGGCCAAGGCCCACGACGAATATGCGGCCGCTCATCGCGCATCCTCCCGCCCCGGCACGAGGATGATGGAGAAATAGGGGGCAGGCCCCGTCATCTCGGTCAGTTTCAGGCAGCGCTGGGTGGGCTGGCTGGCGCGTTCCACATAGATCGCGCGTTCCTCGCGCCCCGTGCGGCGCAGGGCGGCGCGTACTTTTTCAAGGTTGCGGCCCAGCTTCATGATGACGGCGGCATCGGCCTTTTCCAGCCACGCCACCAGCGCTTCCTCATCCAGCGTGCCGGGGATGACGCACAGCACGTCATCACCATGCACCATCGGGCGCTGCGCGGCTGACCAGCAGCCGCTCATGGCGGTGATGCCGGGCACCACCGTGCTCTCGAAGCGCTCATGCAGCCGGTCGAACACATACATCGCCGAGCCGAACAGGAACGGGTCGCCCTCGCACAAAAGCGCCACGTCGTGCCCGGCCTCAAGGTGCGTTGCGACCCGGGCTGCGCATTCATCATAGAACTGGCCCATGCGCATGAGGTACGCCGGGTCGCTGACCGCAATCTCGGTGGTGAAGGGGTAGGCGAAGCGCAGCGTGGTGGCGTCGGGGCCAATCATGTCGCCTGCAATCTGGCGGGCATGCCCGGGGCGGTCGTGGCGGCAGAACCAGCCCACCACCGGGCTTTCGCGCAGCAGGCGCGCGGCCTTGAGGGTCATGAGTTCGGGGTTACCCGGTCCCATGCCAAGGATGGACAGGCGGCCGGCACTCATTCCGTGTCACTCGCCAGCGCGTTGACGGTGGCCGCCGCCATGGCGCTGCCGCCCAGCCTGCCACGCACGATGATGAAGGGCAGGTCACCGAATTCGGCCAGCGCTTCCTTCGATTCGGCGGCACCCACAAAGCCTACCGGCATGCCAATTACGGCGGCCGGGCGGGGCGCGCCTGCGCGGATCATCTCCAGCAGGTGGAACAGGGCGGTCGGCGCATTGCCAATGGCCACCACGGCGCCGGCGAGGTCATGGCCCCACAGATCCATCGCGGCGGCCGAGCGGGTATTGCCGATCTGCTTCGCAATTTCTGGCGTGCGCGGGTCGCGCAGGGTGCAGATGACCGGGTTATCGGCTGGCAGGCGCGCGCGCGTGACGCCATGGGCGACCATGTTGGCATCGCACAATATGGGCTTGCCCGCCCGCAGCGCCGCCTGCGCGCTGGCCACGAAATCGGGCGACATGCGCACGGCTTGCGCCACATCCACCATGCCGCAGGCGTGGATGATGCGCACCACCACGCGGGCCTCGGCCTTGGTCAGGCCGCTCAGATCGGCTTCTTCACGGATGATGGCAAAGGAACGGGCATAGATCGCCGCCCCGTCGTGAATGTAGTCGTACGGTTCCGTTTGCGCGGTCATGCCGGTTGGGTTCTCCCGTTCCGTGGCGTGGTCAGGTTGCGGGGCCAGTCCCGCACGATGTGCTGTATCTGTGCCAGCGAAAGCCCGTTGTCTACAGGCGTATCAGCCGCCCGGCCATGCGGGCACAGGCCATAGCCATCCACTTGTGCCACCAGCGTGATGTCGGCTGGCCCCGGATGGGCGCAGCCCTTGGGGCAGCCTGACACATGCAGCGTGGCCCCGGCTGGCAGGTCCGGGGCCAGCATGGTGGCATCGGCAATCACGTCCCGCGCAGCACAGCCACAGCCGCGCGCGCCGATGCACGCGCTGATGCGCAGGCGCGGGTCATCTGCCTGCGTGATCAGGCCAGGCAGGGGCGGAGCCGTGGCGCAGTCTTCAATAACAAGGGCGCGCATGGGGGCCACGCGCATCTGGCCATTGCCAGACTGTTCGGCCCATTGCGCTACGTCCGCAAGCAGATCGGCGCCAATGGGGCCGGGCGGCAGGACCAGCCCCATCGCGCCACCGGGCAGCGGCCCGGCCAGACAGGCGGGCGCGTGGGCGGGCGTGGTTGCGGCGCGTGTGGCGGCCAGTCGCCCGATCCGGGCAAAGGCCTGCGCGCCAAGGGCCGGATTGCGCAGCGGGCGGGGCTGGCCGCCCATATCGGCCAGCGCACGGGCAAGGGCCAGCACGGCGGGCGGCACATCCTGCGCGGCACAGGGCAGGGCGCGCGTGCCGCAGAGGACCAGCCAGCCATCCCTGCCTGCCCGGACCATAATATCGGCCCGCAGGCTGCCTGCGGGCACATACCCCCTGCACTCCACCGCGATTGCGAACTTGGCGGGCAGGCCGCGCAGGGTTTCGGCCCCGGCGAGTGCGGCATCAAGTGCCTCGATGATGGCGGGGGCATCGGGTGCCGCCTGCGGGTCGATGCCTGCAAGGGGCGAAATCAGCAGCGCGCGTCGCGCCTCGGTTGCGGCATCGGCGCTGGCAAGGCCCGCTTCAGCCATGTCGCGGGCAAAGGCGCGCGCACTGTCCGGTGTCAGGCCGCGCAGTTGCAGGTTGCCCCGGCTGGTCAGTTCAATCAGCCCGTTGCCATGCGTGCGTGCGGCACGGGCCACGATGCGGGCCTGCGGGGCGGACAGGCGGCCAAGCGGCGGGCGCACGCGCACCAGCCAGCCATCGGCGGCCTCCATGGGGGTGTGCAGGCCGGGGCACCAGCCGCGCACGGACGGTGCCGTGGTCATGGCGCGGGGTCCAGCAACATGCCAGCGCTGTTGCGCCGTGGCCGCCACAGGTCGCGGCGCAGGGCATCGGCCATGAGGCGGCGGATGGTGGCGTGGGCATCGGGGTTGGCTTCAAGCAAGAAGGCGTCCATCTCCGGGTCATCGAGCAGGCGGCTGAAGGCGAGATCAAACTGTCGGTCAAAGCGCGCGGGCACGGTGGCGGCAAAGCCGTGCAGCGCCTCTACGCCGCGTGCGATCTCGGCTGCCCCCCGGTAGCCGTGGCGGCGCATGCCCGCAAGCCAGACCGGGTTTGCCAGCCGCCCGCGCACCACGCGGGCTACTTCGTGCACCGTGCCGCGCAGGCGGGGGGCCTCGGGGCGGGAGGTATCGCCATGCACGAGGCGGGGCGTATTGCCCAGCAGGTGGGCAGCGGCGGCCATGCCGCCTTCATGCGTGGCCATGTCCACGCTTTCCAGAATATCGGTTTCGGCATGGTCCTGCACATGCAGCAGCACGCCCGCCTGCGCCATGCGCCCGGCCAGAATGTCTGGCGCCTGCTGGCCCTCGCGCCCGCCGCCATAGGTCCAGGCCGAGCCATTCAGCCATGCCTGCCCCAGCCCGTCACGTTCATGCCACTGGCCGCTGGCCAGCACGTCTTCCACCCCCGTGCCGTAGCTGCCGGGGGCTGTGCCAAACATGCGGGCGGTGGCGGTATGCCGTGCCGCCCCTTCAAGCCCTGCGGTGCTGGCGGCCAGCGGGTTGAGGTCGGGGGCTTCGAACGTGCGGGCGGCAATGGCCTGCACCGCCTGCTCGAACAGCGCGATCTGGCCGGGAAAGGCATCGCGGAACAGGCCGGACAGGCGCAGCGTCACATCCACGCGCGGGCGGTCGAGCGCTGCCATGGGAATGACCTCGATGCCGCTTACGCGCCCCGATGCGCCATCCCATACCGGCCTTACGCCCATCAGCAGCAGGGCCAGCGCCAGGTCCTCGCCGCCCGTGCGCAGGCTGGCCGAGCCCCACAGGTCGATCACCAGCGCGCGCAGCGGCTCGCCCTGGTCCTGCAGGTGTTCCTCCAGCAACAGGGCTGCCGTGCGCTCGGCCAGCACCAGCGCCGAGCGGGTGGGAATGGCGCGGGGGTCCATGGCGTACAGGTTGCGCCCCGTGGGCAGCACGTCGGCGCGGCCACGGGTGGGCGCACCTGCCGGGCCTGCGGGCACGAACCGCCCATCAAGGGCTGCGAGCAGGGCGGCTGCCTCCGCCGCGCCGCAGGCGTGCAGGCGGGTGGGCAGGTCGGCGGGCGCGCTGTCGCCACAGGCGCGGGCGATGGCATGGGCCAGTTCCACTGTCCGGGTGGGGGGGCGGCCAAAGACATGCAGCCCGTCGCGGATCTGGAGGTCTTTTACATCGCACAGATAGGCGTCAAGCTGGGCGAGGGCTTCATCCTCGTTATCGGCGCGGGCAATGCCGCCTTCATCAAGCAGGCCCAGATCATCCGCGCGTTGCAGGATCTCGCCACGCAGGATGGCGCCCCGCCTGCGGTCGAGCCCGTCGGCTGCGGCATATTCATCAATCAGGCGTTCGAGTTCGCCCGTATCGGCCCCTGCGCTGCTTACTGCCGCGATGGGCGGTGTCATGTGGCCAATGGTCACGGCGCCCAGCCTGCGCCGCGCGGCGGCTGCCTCGCCGGGGTTGTTGACGATGAAGGGATAGATCACCGGCATGCCCCCTACCAGCACCGAGGGCCAGCACGTGGCCGAAGGGGCTGCCGCCTTGCCCGGCAGCCATTCCAGCGTGCCATGCGTGCCCAGATGCACCATGGCGTCCAGCCCGCAGCCGTGGCGCAGCCACAGGTAGAAGGCCACATAGGCATGGCGCGGTGGGGTGTCGGGGTCATGGTAGCCGCCGTGGCGGTCGGTTGTGGTGCCCCGGTCGGGTTGCAGCGCCATCAGGATGTGGCCTGCGTGCAGGTGGCGCAGGGTGAAACGGCCATCGCGCACGCAGGGGTCATCCTCTGGCGCGCCCCAGCAGGCGGCAAGCTGGTCGCGCAATGCCTGCGGCAGGGCCTCAAGCCACGCACGATAGGTCGCAACCGATACAAACGCGGTGGCAGGCGCGCGGGCCAGCGTATGTGCCAGTTGGTCCGCCGTGGGTATGTCACCCGTGTCATAGCCCGCCGCGTGGAGCAGGGTCAGGATGTGTTCAAGGCTTGCAAAACTGTCCAGCCCCACGGCATGGGCGGCCTGCCCGGTGGGCGCACCCTGCGCGCCGGGATAGTCGGACAGGATGATGCCCACCCGCCGCTGGGCAGGTAGCTCATGCCCCAGCCGCGCCCAGCCCAGCGCGCGGGCGGCGGTGAGCGCAATGCCCTGCGTGTAGGGCACGTGGCGGGCAGGCAGGCCGGGGGTGGTGTCCTCCTTGAAGGAGATGGGGAAGGCGGGAATGCGACCATCGAGTTCAGGCAGCACCACCTGCATGGCAAGGTCGGCCTGCGACAGGCCGCGCACACTGTCGCGCCACAGGCCGTGGGCAATGCCGGGCTGCTGCACCTGCAGCACCGGCACGCCCGGCATATCCAGCGGTGAGGGGCTGTCCGCCGCCCCGCGCGCGGAAAAGAAGGTGGCGTTCATGATGACATCGGGCGGCATATCCGCCAGCCGTGCCGCGACAAAGGCCGCCGATTCCGGGTTCTTGAGGGAGGAGACATAAACAAGCTCCGCCCCCATGCCGCGTTGCTCCAGTTCAGCGGCAAGTGCCGTGATGGGGGCTATATCGGCAGCCAGCAGATGGGCGCGGTAGAACACCACCATGGCGCGAAAGGGTAGGGCAGGATTGGCCGCATGCAGCACGCCTGCCGGTGGCAGGGGTTCGGGGCCTGCGCCATCATCCGGCCCGCGCCCTGCAATATGGGCCATGAGCCGCAGGGCGGTGGCGGTGTTGGTGGCCCCACCCGTGCGCAGCAGGGTGTCGAGCCGGGTGCGGATGGCCTCTGTCACGGTGGAGCGTTCGGCCAGGCGCGGGTCGTCGCGCCCGTCGCCTGCCAGCAGCACCAGCGGGATGTCCGCCTGCTGGCACGCGCGGCTGAGTTCCTCCACGCCGTAGCGCCAGTATTCCAGCCCGCCAAGCAGCCGCACCACCACGCAGCGCGACTCCATGATGGTGTCGGCCACATACAGGTCGATCGACATGGGGTGGCGCAGGCGGGACAGCGTTGCGGTGCGCAGGCTGGCATCGGGCGCGGCCCCTGCCGCATGGGCGGCGTTGAGGCATAGCAGGTCACTGTCCGAAAAGGACAGGAACACGATATCAGCCGGGGCGTGGCCGAGGTCTTCGGCCTGATCGGCCTCATCGAGCGTGCGGACCTCGCGTGCCAGCAGGTGCATGATTCGGCCCCCCGTCTGCCGTTTGCCTTACGCCAGTGCCAGGGCCGCTGCAATGGCGGCCTGGTCCAGCCCCTTCTGGCCGATCACCACAAGGGTGCCGGTTCGCGGGCCATCCTTGGGCACGGGCTGGTCGAACTGGTGGCGAAAGCGGCTGCCAACCCCCTGCACGGCCAGCCGCATGGCCTTGCCGCGCACGGTGGCGTAGCCCTTCATGCGCAGGATGTCGTGCTGTTCGGCCAGTTTTTGCAGGCGGGTGATGAAGCCCTCCACGCTGTCCTGCTCGGGGATGGGCAGCACGAAGCTCTCGAAATCATCATGCTCGTGCTCGCCGCCCTCGGCATCATGGTGGGAGGGGCGGGCGGCAAGGTCATCTTCCGCCGCCGCATCGAGGCCGAGCAGCACGGCGGGGTCAACCTGCCCGTCGGTGGCGCGCACCACCTTCACCGCGCGCGGGATCTCGGCGCGGATCGCGGCCTCGACCGCATCGGCCTGCGCGGGCGTCATGAGGTCGGTCTTGTTGAGCATGATCAGGTCCGCGCACAGGAGCTGGTCCTCGTACACCTCGGCCAGGGGGTTGTCGTGGTCGAGCGAGGGGTCGGCGGCCTGCTGGCGGGCGACTTCCTCGGGGTCATCGGCAAAGCGGCCGGCTTCCACGGCGGGGCCATCGACCACGGTCACCACGCCGTCAACGGTCATGCGCGTGCGGATGGTGGGCCAGCCGAACGCCTTGAGCAGCGGCTTGGGCAGGGCGAGGCCGGAGGTCTCGATCACGATATGGTCGGGCGGGGTCGCGCGGTCGAGCAGGGCTTCCATGGTGGGCAGGAAGTCGTCCGCCACGGTGCAGCACAGGCAGCCATTGGTCAGTTCGACAATATCCTCGTCGGTGCAGCCTTCCACGCCGCAGGCGCGCAGCGTGTCGCCATCGATGCCCAGCGTGCCGAATTCATTGACCACGATGGCAATGCGCTTGCCTTTCGCATTGGCCAGCACGTGGCGCAGCAGCGTGGTCTTGCCTGCGCCCAGAAAGCCGGTGATGACGGTAACGGGCACTTTGGCGCGGGCCGTGGCGGACGTGTTCATGGCGGTCAGACTCCGGAAAAGAGGGATGCGGGAAAGCGGCCGCGCACCATGTCCGACAGGCTTGCGGGCCTGCGCGAAGGCATGACGGTGCCTTTGGCCGAGGCGGCGTACGCTTTGGTGTAGGTCAGCAGGTCATCGGCCTTTTCCGGGCCGAGATTGGCCAGTAGCCAGCCCCATTTGCCCGGTGTCGCGATAACGGCGGTGCAGCCGTCGTTGCACGCGGCAAGGCAGGCGACTTCATGCACCACAATGTCGGGATCGCCTTTGGCCAGTGCCTGCATGGCATCGTGCAACTGCCTGCCCTGCGGGTTGTCCGATGCGGGCAGGCCGCGGCGGCAGGTTACGCACACATGCAGGTGCACGGGCGGTGGTGCCGTGTCTGGCTGGGGGGAAGTGGTCATCTGGTCCGTGCCCTTTCGCGGCGCTGCCGGGCGGGCAGCACAAAAAGCGGGGTGCGCGGTCATGCCCCGCCCGGCAGCAGATTGCCAGGTGGTGGCCAGTCGCGTGCCGGGCACCCCGCCAGCCATGCGATCGAAACGGTCATCTGTCCCGCGCGGGCGGGGATGGCAGGTCTCCTGGCTTGTGGCGAAGGGCGTGGCGGGCCACACCCTCAATATCCGGCGGCCTTCCCGGTCCCTCAGGGACCAGTGGCGGGACCGGTGCACGCACCGGGCCGGATTCGACCACTTACAGTTGCGGGGGCAGCGACGGCATTGCCGAGTGGCGCACCGTCTTCCCTATTCTCCCTGTGGGGGAACCATCAGGGGCGGATTTAGCCGATTGCGGTCCGCGCTGTCAAAGCCGCATGCCAGCCCGTGCCCTCAGGGCCGGGGCGCGCCGCTGGTGGCCAGACGCCATGTGGCGTGGCGGGTCAGCACCGTGCGGGTGAGGGGGGCGATATCGAGCCGCGCCATCATGGCGCCGTCACCGCCGAGGGCCGCGATGGCAAGCGCGCGGATGACCGTGGCATCGGCCAGCACCAGCATGCGCGCTGGCATTGCGGGGAGTGCGGCCAGCCATGTGCCAGCGCGGCGCAGCAGCGAGTCGCGGCTTTCACCCCCCGGTGGCGCGAAACCGGCATCTCCCACCCAGCGGGTGAGGTCGGCAGGGGGGAGAACCTTGAGCGAAAGCCCGTGCCACGCCCCCATATCGGCCGCCTGCAGGGCGGGCACGGCCTCGCAGGCATCGGTTCCGATGGTCTTGTTCAGGGGCGGTGGCACAAAAAGGCGATCGGCCGACGGCAGGCGGGCCATGAAGCCTGCGGGCAGGATGGGGGCAGCATCGCGTGCCGGAATGACGCCCCGGCGCAACTCATCAGGCGCAGGCAGGGCGATGCAGGTCAGGGTCTGGTTCATGCTGCCCTGCGTGGCCCGAAAGGGTGGGGCGAGCAATGGATGATTGACCTTGCCGGTTGATTTTGAAAGCATGGCGGCTGATCCGGTTACACGGCAAGGGCATTGCAAGCCGCCCTGTCATGCCATACTGCTCCGGATCGAGCATGATCCATGGAGTTTTCAGCATGAGCCAAGACACATCCGTCCTGTCCGCCAATATTGTCGCCCCGCCGGTTGCCATTCCCGTGCGCGACCTGCTGCCGTGGGGCGTGTTCGGGCTGGTTCTGGCCTCGCTGCTGATCTACTTCGTTGGCGCGGAGCAGGGCGCGACCTCGCTCGTTTCTGGCCATTACGTGCATGAATTCGTGCATGACGGCCGTCATCTGCTCGGCTTCCCCTGCCACTAAGGGGCGCGGGGCGCATCCGCCCCGCATGGCCTGATGTGAAGAACGGCATGCGCCCATTGCGCCTGCCGTTTTTTATTGCCTGAACGACTTTTGAAAGCAGCAGTTCTTGGCGAAGATTTTTTCAAGAAGCTTCGATAGAACGCCGCCTTTTTGAAAAAAGGCGGCACCCAGAAACTTTTATCATTTTGAATTGGTGAGGTGGATAACGGTCCGCCCTCTTATATGCCCCGCAAGCAGGCGCGGGGCCAGGCCGGGCACTTCGGCCAGGGTTGCGTCATGCAGCATGCTGTCCAGCCGTGTGGGGTCGATGTCACGCGCAAGCCGCGCCCAGGCCGTCATGCGGCGCGGTCGGGGGCACATGACGCTGTCGATTCCCTGCAGGCGCACATTGCGTAAAATGAAGGGGGCCACAGTCAGCGGCAGGGCCATGCCCCCGGCCAGCCCGCAGGCCGCCACCGTGCCGCCCTGCGTGATGGAGGCGCACATCGTGGCCAGCGCCTCGCCCCCCACCACGTCGATCCCGCCTGCCCAGCGTGCTTTTTCCAACGGCTTGCCGGTAGGGGCGAGGGCTTCGCGTGGCAGCACTTCGGCAGCACCCAGGCTGGTCAGATAGGCCTGAAGCTGCGCCCGCCCCGTTACCGCCACCACCTGATAGCCCAACTGCGCCAGCAGCATCACGGCCATGCCGCCCACGCCGCCGCCCGCCCCGCTGACGATGATGGGGCCGGAGGCAGGCGTCAGCCCGCCATCCTCCAGCGCCATGACGCACAGCATGGCGGTAAAGCCCGCCGTGCCAATGCCCATCACCTGCCGCCCCGACAGGCCCGCGGGGTGTGGCAGCAGCCACCGCCCCGGCAGGCGGGCCATGCCAGCCATGCCGCCCCAGTGCTTTTCCCCCAGTCCCCAGCCGGTGGCCAGAACCTGATCGCCGGGGCGGAAGACCGGGTCATCGGAGTGGAGAACACGGCCAGCAAGGTCAATGCCTGGAATCATGGGAAAATGCCGCACAACCGGCGCCCCGCGCGTCATGGCCAGCGCATCCTTGTAGTTGAGGCTGGACTGCGCGACTTCGACCGTCACATCGCCCTGTGGCAGGCTTGCGGGGTCGACCTGTTCCAGCCGGGTGGTGGTCGCGCCATCGGCGTGGCGGATCATGAGGGCCTCGAACATGCGAACGGGTTTCCTTGCTGGTAATGAAAACAGGGGGGTGCTGTATCCTTCATGACCCGTCTGGGTGTCTGTTCCTATTTACAGCCATGTGATTTCGCATGAACGTGATGGATAATGTGCAATAAATAGCTGATCTGGAAACGAATTTCCAAAAAATCGGACCATCTGCAAAAGGGGTTCGGGGGCACTGCTGCCATGGGTCGGCCGGTTGCATGAAAATGCGCAGGGCAGGTGTGATATCGCCCCGCTACCTGTCCCTGTTGCGCTGTGGTGTGCTGCTTTTTCAGCCAGCATTGCACAGGCAGGAGGCATGCGTATGTCCGACACCACCGTTTCTTCCTTTTCCGCCCAGTCCTCCATGAACGCGCTGTGGCAGGCCCGTTATGGCACGAAGCCGCCTGAAAAACCGCTGCCCGAAAGCCCGGTGGCGCGCAGCCTCATGGCGCATCGTTCCGTGCGGCATTTCAGCCCCGCCCCCCTGCCCGAAGGCGTGGTGGAGGCGGCGATTGCCGCAGCCCAGTCGGCCTCGAGTTCATGCAACCTGCAGGCATGGAGCGTGATTGCCGTGCGCGACCCCGCGCGGCGCGCCCGGCTGGCCAAAATAGCGGGCGATCAGGCGTTCATCGCGCAGGCGCCGCTGTTCCTGGCGTGGGTGGTGGACCTGTCGCGGCTGGAGCATGTGGGCCACGCGCAGGGTCACGCGCTGCCGGGGCTGGACTGCCTCGATACATTCCTGAGCGGCGTGGTGGATACGGCGCTGGCGGGGCAGAATGCAGCGGCGACGTTTGAATCCTACGGCTTGGGAATCGTGTACGTGGGCGCGGTGCGCAACCAGCCCGAGGCCATTGCCGCCGAACTTGGCCTGCCGCCCAGGACATTTGCGCTGTTTGGCATGAGCGTGGGCTACCCTGACCGCGCGCAGCCTACCGCCATCAAGCCGCGCCTGCCACAGGCCATGGTGCTGCATGAGGAACGCTACAGCCCCGCCGCCACGGATGAAGCCGGCATCAGGGCCTATGATGCCAGCCTTGAGGCCAGCCGTGCGGGTGCGCGGAACTGGAGCAGAAGCGTGGTGGCGCGACTGGGTGAGATCGGCGCGCTTCATGGCCGCGAGCGCCTGCCTGCCGCCCTGCGCGCCTTGGGTTTTGTGCTGGGCAAGGCGTAAAAGCAGGGGGCATGCGCACGGGGCGGGGTTGACCGGCGCAATGTTCTGGTGAACTTCTGATGTGGTTGCCCGCAGCTTGAGGCGGGCAGGGGCGCGCTCCGTATGGCGCGCCAGCGCCATGATGAAAGAGAAATAACGGCTATGGACAGCGCCACTTCCCTTCCCTTCACGCTTTCACCCACCGCGACCCCGGTCTCACCCGAGCGACGGGCGGAAATTCTGGCCAATCCCGGTTTCGGGCGTGTCTTTACCGACAACATGGTCGTGATCCGCTACCAGGAAGGCAAGGGGTGGCACGACGCCCGCGTGCAGCCTTATGCGCCGTTCACCCTCGACCCCGCCGCCGCCGTGCTGCACTACGCGCAGGAAATATTCGAGGGCATGAAAGCCTACCGCACGGCGGAAGGGGGCATCACCCTGTTCCGCCCGCAGGCCAATGCCGCGCGCTTCCGCAAATCGGCGGCGCGCCTTGCCATGGCGGAACTGCCCGAGGACGTGTTTGTCGAGGCCGTGCGCCAGCTTGTGCGCGTGGATCATGCCTGGGTGCCAGGCAACCCCGATGAGAGCCTGTACATACGCCCCTACATGATTGCGAGCGAGACGTTCCTTGGCGTCAAGCCCGCGTCGGAATACCTGTTCATGGTCATTGCCTCGCCCGTGGGCGCCTATTTCGGGGCGGAAGCGGTGAGCGTGTGGGTGTCCGATTTCTGTCGCGCCGCCCCCGGCGGCACGGGCGAGGCCAAGTGCGGCGGCAACTATGCCGCAAGCCTGCTGGCCCAGCAGGAAGCCAAGGGCCATGGCTGTGCGCAGGTGCTGTTCCTCGATGCGGTGGAGCGCCGCTGGATCGAGGAAATGGGCGGCATGAACGTGTTCTTCGTGTTCGATGACGGCTCTGTTGCTACTCCGCCGCTGACCGGCACCATCCTGCGTGGCATCACCCGCGATTCGCTACTCACCCTTGCGCGTGAGATGGGCCTGACCGTGCGCGAGGAGCCTTACGCCATCGACCAGCTTTACGCTGATGCCGCCTCAGGCCGCCTGAAGGAAGTGTTCGCCTGCGGCACGGCGGCGGTGGTCTCGCCCATCGGGCGCTTCCGCGGCCATAAGGGTGAGGCGGTGATTGGCGATGGCGCGGGCATTGGCCCGGTCACCGCAAAGCTGCGCAATGCCCTGATCGGCATCCAGCGCGGCACAGCGCCCGACACCCATGGCTGGGTGGAAAAGGTGATCTGATTTTCCTCCCGCACGGCAGGGAAATGGAAAAAGGGCGGGTCATGCTGTAAGGCATGGCCCGCTTTATTTTATGGCAGGCAGTGCGGGGGCAGGGAGATCGTCATGGCTGAAAACAGGTTTGATGTGACGGGGCAGTGGGATGGTCAGTTCAGCTACCCGCGCACGTTGCCGCCGGAGTTTTTCTCCGCCTCCCTGTTCGAAACCGGTGGCACCATTGGGGGCACGGTAACGGAGCGCCCGGCATCGGGTCAGGCCGGGGCGGGCTGCTTTGTCTCGACTGTGCGCGGCGTGCGCCACGCAGCCGAGGTGCGTTTTACCAAAACCTATGAAGGCGGCCCCGGCGGCATGTCGTGCTGTATGCGGGCAGGCTGAATGCCGACAGCACCGAAATCGAGGGAATGTGGCGGATTGAAGGGTCGTGGTCCGGGCGTTTCCTCATGATCCGCAAGGATGGCGGTGCGGCGGTGGCCGTGCAGCGGGAGGCGGTGGCGGCCTCCCACTGAGGCAGGATGATAAAAGCTTCAGAAGAACGCCGCCTTTCTGAAAAAAGGCGGCATCCGGAAACGTCTGTCTTATTCCGCAGGTGTCGCGGTCTCTTCCACCGGCACATAGAGCCGGTTGCCGTTGCTGCGGAACTCTTCCTTTTTCTGTTCCAGCCCGGCGATGCGCTCGGCATTGGCCTTGAGGTCGTGGCTGATGCGCATGGAGCAGAATTTGGGGCCGCACATGGAGCAGAAATGCGCGTTCTTGTGCGCCTCGCGCGGTAGCGTCTCGTCATGGTACGAACACGCCGTATCCGGGTCGAGCGAGAGCTTGAACTGGTCGTTCCAGCGGAAGTCGAATCGCGCGCGGCTGATCGCGTTATCGCGGATCTGCGCTGCCGGGTGCCCCTTGGCCAGATCGGCGGCGTGGGCGGCGATGCGGTAGGTCACCACGCCCACCTTCACGTCATTGCGGTCGGGCAGGCCGAGATGTTCCTTTGGCGTGACGTAACACAGCATGGCGGTGCCGAACCACCCGATCATGGCAGCGCCAATGCCTGATGTAATGTGGTCGTAACCCGGCGCGATGTCGGTGGTGAGCGGGCCGAGCGTGTAGAACGGGGCCTCGCCACATTCGCGCAGCTGCTTTTCCACGTTGACCTTGATCTTGTGCATGGGCACGTGGCCCGGCCCCTCGATCATGACCTGGCAGCCTTTGGCCCAGGCGATCTTGGTCAGTTCGCCCAGCGTTTTGAGTTCGGCAAACTGGGCGGCGTCATTCGCATCGGCAATCGAGCCGGGGCGCAGGCCGTCGCCTAGCGAGAACGAAACATCATAACGGCGCATGATGTCGCAGATTTCCTCGAAATGCTCGTACAGGAAGCTCTCGCGGTGATGGTGCAGGCACCACCCCGCCATGATCGACCCGCCGCGCGAGACGATGCCGGTCACGCGGTTGACGGTCAGCGGCACGTGCTGCAGCCGCACGCCTGCGTGGATGGTGAAGTAGTCCACGCCCTGCTCGGCCTGCTCGATCAGCGTGTCGCAGAAGATCTCCCATGTCAGGTCCTCGGGCACGCCGCCCACTTTTTCCAGCGCCTGATAGAGCGGCACCGTGCCGATGGGCACCGGCGCGTTGCGCAGGATCCAGTCGCGGATGTTGTGGATGTTGCGGCCCGTGGAAAGATCCATGACCGTATCCGCGCCCCAGCGGATGGACCAGACCATCTTCTCCACTTCCTCCGCCACGGATGAGGTCACGGCGGAATTGCCGATATTGGCGTTGACTTTCACCAGAAAGTTGCGCCCGATCACCATCGGCTCAAGCTCGGGGTGGTTGATGTTGGCGGGCAGGATGGCGCGGCCTGCGGCAATCTCGGAGCGCACGAATTCAGGGGTGACGAAGGCGGGAATGTCAGCGCCAAAATCCTCGCCATCGGCGCGGCGCTCTTCGGCACCCTCGACCATGGTGGCGCGGCCAAGGTTCTCGCGGTGGGCGGCGTAGATCATCTCCTGCGTGATGATGCCCGCGCGCGCGAACTCGTATTGCGTGACCATCTGGCCAGCGCGCCCTTCATGCACCACATGCGGCGCGGGGCAGGCGGGGACAAGATTCTCGCCTTTGGCAAAGCCGTTATCTTCCGGTCGCACGGCGCGCGGCCTGACTGCGGGCAGGCCACGGGCTACGATCCATGGCGCGCGGACGGGTTTAAGCCCCTGGCGCACGTCGATATGGGCGTTGGTGTCGGTATAGGGGCCGGAGGTGTCATACACGCGCACCGGCGGCTCGTTGGCGCTGGGTTCGAGTGCTATTTCACGGAACGGCACGCGGATATCCGCATGCCCCTCGGGCGATGACCAGACCTTGACGGACCCCATGATGGGGCCGGTGGTGACATGGTCGGGAGATGAAGGCGAAGCGACGTTCGTCATGGCAATGCTCCTCGCATCCTCTCTCCGACAGGGGGGGTGGAGAGAAAATCGGGGATGCCCCACCTCAGGCGGGCGGCCGCGTGCCGGGGGCAGGCGGCGTGTTGCCGATTGTCCGCACCAGTCCCTCCGCCGGTATGAGCCGGATCAGGTTCCCCGGAACGCACAATGCGCCCGGAAGGGTCTCCGCGCGCATGGTTGCCCATGCCAGCGGTCTCTCAGCCCCTTGCCGGGACTCCCCTTGGTCTGCTCAGGATCATCAATCCCGTCTGCCTTGTCAATCATGCAGGCGGGGGCTCAGGGGGTGTGTCTTAAAAAGAATTCGTGTGCCGATTTGCCAGACGCCCGGTTGTGATAAAGTGGCAGCGAACATCATTTTATGGGGAAGCGGGACAGAATGGCGGCAAACACGATTTCCAACCGGATTGCACAGGGTAGCGGGCGCATGGTGGCTGATACCGTTATCCGTAATGTGCGCCTGTTCGATCTGGTGACGGGGGAGATGCTGCCAACCGACATCGCCATCTGTGGCGACACCATTGTCGGCACGCTCGACCACTATGAAGGCGCGAACGTGATCGAGGGCCGTGGCCGCATTGCCGTGCCTGGCTTCATCGACACGCACCTGCATGTCGAATCCTCGCTCATCACGCCCTTCGAGTTCGATCGCTGCGTGCTGCCCCATGGCGTGACCACCGCCATATGCGACCCGCACGAGATGGCCAACGTGCTCGGCCGCCCGGCGCTGGATTACTTTACCCAAGCCGCCATGCGCACGGTCATGGACCTGCGCGTCAACCTTTCAAGCTGCGTGCCCTCCACCCATCTTGAAACCTCGGGGGCGACGCTCGGCGCTGCTGATCTGCTGGCCTATCGTGACCACCCCAAGGTGATTGGCCTGGCCGAGTTCATGAACATTCCCGGCGTGCTGAATGGCGACCCCGGATGCATGGAAAAGCTCGAAGCCTTTGCCGGTGGCCATATCGACGGTCATGCCCCGCTGCTGCGCGGGCGCAAGCTCAATGGCTACCTGAGTGCCGGCATCACCACCGACCATGAGGCGACCACGGCGGAAGAAGCGCTGGAGAAAGTGCGCAAGGGCATGATGGTGCTGATCCGCGAAGGTTCGGTGTGCAAGGATCTGCGCGCACTGGTGCCGCTGCTCAACCCGGTCACGTCGCCGTTCTTCGCCTTTTGCACCGATGACCGCAACCCGCTGGAAATCGCCCATGAAGGCCATCTGGACTACCTGATCCGCCTGGCCATCTCGCTGGGTGTCGAGCCGCTGGCCGCCTATCGCAGCGCATCGCTGAGTGCCGCCAATGCCTTTGGCCTGCGTGATCGTGGCATGATCGCACCCGGCAAGCGTGCCGACATCGTGCTGCTTGATGACCTGCGGGAATGCCGCGTGTCGGACGTGATCAGCGCGGGCCGCCTGGTGGATGATGCGCTGTTTGCAGCCCGTGAGATCATTGCCCCCGTGGGGCTGGAGAGCATCAGCCTGCCTGCTCCGGTCAGTGCGGCGGATATGGAAATAAAGGGCAGCGGCACGCAGCGCCCCGTGATCGGCCTGCTGCCCGGCCAGATCATCACACCCTTCCTGCATGCCGACCTGCCTGTTGTGGATGGCATCGTGCAGCCTGACCCGGCGCAGGATATCGCGCGCATCTGCGTGGTGGCGCGGCATGGGCATAATGACAATATCGGCCGGGGCTTTGTTAAGGGCTTCGGGCTGTCTGGCGGGGCGCTGGCCTCATCGGTGGGGCATGACAGCCATAATATCTGTGTGGTCGGCATGAACGATGCCGACATGGCGCTGGCGGTCAACCATCTGGAAAAGACTGGCGGCGGCTTTGTGGTGGTGCGTGATGGCACGGTAGTGGCCGACATGCCGCTACCCGTGGCGGGGCTGATGAGCGATGCGCCGTTCGAGACCGTGCGCGACCAGCTTGAGGTGCTGCGTGCCGCCGCCCGCGCCCTGGGCTGCCAGCTTGATGAGCCATTCCTCCAGCTTGCCTTCCTGCCGCTGCCGGTGATCCCGCATCTCAAGATCACGGATTTCGGCATGGTGGATGTCAACCGGATGGAACTGGTCTGATCCGGCCGGGCGGGAACTGCCCATGAGCACGCCACAGCAGGCCCCCACGCGGGAGGCCACGGCCACCCTGCGTGCCTATAGGGCGGACTGGGTGCATTTTACGAAGTGGTGCGCGGAACACGCCATTTCCCCCATTCCCGCAACGCCTGAGGGGGTGGCCGCCTATCTGCGCAGCCTGGGCACATTCGCTCCCGCCACCATCCGCCGCCGCCTGGCCGCCATTGGCAAGATGCACCGCTTCAACGGGCTGGCGTGGGATGTCACGCATCCGCTCATCCGCACGGCACTGGCCGAGATGCTCGAACAGGCTGCGCGCCCCGCGCCGCCGCCTGCCGTGGTCACGCCCGCCATGCTGCGCGCCATGTCAGCACACTGTACCGATGGCGTGCGCGGCCTGCGCGATCGTTGCCTGCTGCTGTTCGGCTTTGCGGGCGCGCTGCGCCGTTCGGAACTGGTGGGGCTGCAGGTGGAAGATGTACGCCTTACCCCTCAGGCGGTGATGCTGACGGTGCGCGACGGGCATGAGGCTCCCACTATGGCGCTGCCCGTAGCGCAGGAGCGCGAACTATGCCCGGCGGCGGCCTTTACGGCATGGCAGCAGGTGGCGCACCGGCAGACCGGGCCGCTGTTCCGCGCCATCTCCAAGGGCGAGCGCGTGGGCGGGCGGGCGCTGACGCCTTATGCCGTGACCCGCATCCTGCAACGCCGGGCGCTGATGGCCGAGGTGCCACCCGCCACCGTGGCGCGGCTCAGTGCCCATGCGCTGCGGGCGGGCTTTATTGTCGAGGCCCTGCGCCATGGCATGGATGCTGCGGCTCTGGGCCAGCGCACCCGGTACCGTGATCCGCGCGCCCTGCGCCCGTATGCGGACCTTCTTGCCCATGACTGACACCCTGCGCCTGCCCTGGGCCGACCTGCCACCCACCACCCCGCGTGAGGAGGAAGGTCCATCCACCCCGACCCGCCGCCCGCCCGCACGGCGGGGGCGGCGGCCGCTTTCCGCCTGGCCCGCGCCTGCGGGGCCGCTGCCCTGGCAGGGCTGGCACCTGCTGGTGCACGGGCCTGACGCAGATATGGCGGGTTTTGCCGCCGAAGCCGCCGGGCCGGGACTGATTTCGTGGCCGTTCGATGCGGAGCGGGTGGAAGAAGATATGTTCGCGCTGGCCATCGGGGCCAACAGGCCCGGTCAGGACCGGGGCGGCCTGTCGGTGGAAGGATGCCGCATCCTTGCCCGCCAGTTCCGCGCGGCGGCAGAGGCACGTCATGCCCGCCTCGCCCTGCGGCCCGAGGGTGCCTGCCCGCTGGATTTCAATCGCCTTGTGCCCGTGCCCGAGCGTATCCTGCAGCTTGGCGCGACCCACCCCGATGCCCGCGCCTGGCTCGTGGCCAACTGGGGCGTGGTGGAGGCTCCCGCCCAGATGGCGCTGGTGCCGGGGCGTAAGGCGGGCAGGCGGCTGCCGCGCGGGCATCGGGCCGTGGTGTATGGCTTTTTTACCCGTGGCGGCACGCCTGCGCCCGTGGTGCGCCGGATGGAGGAGCATTACCCCCTGCTGACTTTCCGCCTGACCGGGCGGCCCCTGACATGACCAGCCAGTCCGACCTGTTCGACCCCGCGCGGCCCGGCCCTGAGCCGGTCATCATGCTGGAGGCGTATCAGGGCGATCTTACGCACCTGGTGCAACTGGCCCATGCGCGTGAAATCGACCTGACCCGGCTTGATATCGTGGCCCTGATCGACCAGCTGGCCGAGGCCGCGCGGGCGCATGCCGCCCTGCCGCTGGGCATGAAGGCGCAGTGGGTGGTCATGGCATCCGGCCTGCTGCTGCTGCGCTCGCGGCTTTTGCTGCCTGCCGATGATCCGCGCCAGCAGCAGGCGGCGCAGGAGGCGCATGACCTGCGCGCGCGCCTGATCGCGGCCGAGCAGGCGGGGCATCTGGCGGGGTGGCTTGCCGCGCGCGCGCAGCTCGGGCGCGATGTCCATGCCTTTGGCGGCGCTCAGCCTGCCCTGCATGACGAATCGGCTGCATGGGAGGTGGACCGGATCGAATTCCTGTGGGGTTGCCTTGCGGTGTTTGATGGCAACTGGGGCGCCATGCCCGAGCAGGCGCCCTTCTATGCCCCGGTGCAGCTTGACCTGTTCTCGGTCGAGGAGGCGCGGGTACGGGTGCGCGCCTGCCTGGCCCACGCCCGCAGGCCCGTGCCGCTGGACCGCATGCTGCCCGATTCCGTCCGGCATGGGGCGCAGCGCGTGCGGCGCACGGGGTTGCGGCGCTCGGCGTGGAGCAGCACGTTCACCGCCTGCCTTGAAATGGTCAAGCAGGGCGAGGCGCTGGCCTACCAGCCCGACCCCGATACGCTACCCTGTTTTGGCAACGTGGAGCGCGACGGCGCGCCCTGAACCGTTTTTGGAAAGAAACCAAGGCGGCGGCGGCATGACTGTTGCCGCCTTTACTGCGGGTGCGACCCTGTTCATATCGAATAAGTAATATGCTGCCGATGCGGCTGGTACGCACGGGCGTGAATGGATTTTTCTCTCATTTTTTTAACACTTTGCTTGACTGGATTTTTTTTTGATCAAGCTGGAACGAACGGTTTTTTGTTTGGCTGCCATGCGGGTGGAACACAGCTTCATGGGAGTCTTTTTGCCATCGAGAGGTGGCCTGGCGGGCTGCAGGTCACATAAAAATATTTCATATAAGATCAGGGTTGATTTCGAGATGTTAATAATGTTTATGGATAAAACGTGATGAATGAATGGCTTGGCTTGTCAGGGCAGGATGCATCCAGTGTCCGTGCATTGGCGTATGGACTGCCGGAGGCTACGACTGTCATGCTTTTCCGTTCCGCCGGGAAAGAGGGTTATCGTGCTTCAGGGTCAAGCCGGGGAGAACAAGGCGGATCGCATCAGTCGTTTCGTAGAAATCTGGTCATACTCCCGTAGTCAAATTGGTGAAATCAGAACATCCAGAACAAATTCTGTAATAATCCTTCCTAAAAACTATGCCGTTCTGAGTGAGGTATGGGTATGACGTATGCGGAACAGAGTGATAATACACTACAAAAGGTAATCATTTTTGCCCTCGTCCTGGCATTCGAGGGGCTGCTGGTGCTCGCGCTTCTGTTCGGGCTCAGCTCGCCGCCAGATGCGCCCCAGGAGCCGCCCAAGCCGCCGGTCGAGGTGCACATGATCAAGGAGCCTCCGCCTCCGCCGCCTCCGCCGCCGCCACCACCTCCGCCGCCGGAAATTACGCAGCCGCCGCCGCCGTATATTCCGCCGCCGAAGATTCAGGTGCCGACGCCGCCACCGCCGATGAAGGTGACTCACGAGAAGCCGCCCAAGGCCATGCCGCCCGCAAAGGCGACGCCGCCGGCTGATGCGCCCGTGTCCAACGCGCCGCCCGTGCCCGATCACTCGGCAGGCACGTCGCCGCTGAACCATGTCGTGCCGGAATATCCGGAGGAGATGTCGGAAGAAGGCCGTGAGGGCGTTGTGTCCGTGGCTTGCGACGTGGAGCCGACCGGCGTGACCAGCAACTGCCAGGTGGTCAACGTAAAAGGTGGCCAGGCATTTGCCGACGCAGCCCTCAAGGCGGTTCGCCGCTCACGTTATGCGCCGGCAGTCAAAAATGGTGTGCCCGTCAAGGAGTTCCACCATCTCTATACGATCACGTTCAGTCTGAACGACTGAGCCTGAGTGTTAGGTCAGGCGCGGCGGGGGCCGGCAGCACCCCGCCGCATCGCGAAAAAAACATCCTGCTCCAGAGGATTTTGGTTAAATGATCAGACTGCATCGTAAACACACTCTTGTTGCCTCGGCCGCGTTCGCTGCCATGCTGTGTGCTGCCTCGCCGCTTGCGGCGCTGGCGCAGGATGCCGCCCCGGCCGCGAACGATGCGGCCACGGCTCCGGCGGTTTCTGCTCCGCCCGCCGATGGCGCTGGCGCACCCGCAGCCCCGGCTCCGGGCGCCGACGCCCCGGCCGCCGAAGCACCGGCCCCCGGCGCTGACGCCGCACCGGCAACCCCCGCGCCAGAAGCGCCGGCCCCCGCACCTGCCGCTGACGCAGCGCCGCCGGCCGATGTGCCCAAGGCACCCGAGGGCAACCCCTACGGTCTTGGCGCGCTGTGGGCCAATGGTGACTTCATCGCCCGTGGCGTGCTGCTCATCATGGTGTTCATGTCGCTGGGCACCTGGTACATCATGATCACCAAGTTCTTCGAGCAGGCCCGCGTGATGAACGCCGCCAAGCAGGTGATGAGCGATTTCTGGACCAAGGGTTCCATCAAGGAAGGTGCCGCGGCACTGCCCGCGAACTCCCCGTTCCGCTACATTGCCGATACGGGCGTGAAGGCTGCCGAGCACCACGAAGGCACGATGCAGGAATCCATCGACCTGCATTCCTGGACCACCATGTCCATCCAGCGTTCGGTTGACGTGATCCAGACCAAGCTGCAGGGCGGCCTTGCCTTCCTCGGCACCGTGGGTTCCACCTCGCCGTTCGTGGGTCTGTTCGGCACCGTCTGGGGTATCTATCACGCCCTGACCGCCATCGGCATCGCAGGCCAGGCCTCGATCGACAAGGTTGCCGGCCCCGTGGGTGAATCGCTGATCATGACCGCCATCGGCCTCGGCACCGCCGTTCCCGCCGTGCTGGGCTACAACCTGCTGGTCCGCCGCAACAAGGGCGCGATCGACAAGGTGCGCAACTTCGCCGCTGACGTGCAGTCGATCCTGATGGGTGGCTACCGCCATGGCGCGGACATCACCATCCATCCCGACAACTCCCCCACAACCACGACTATCGATAACCGGGTGGCCTGATCATGGGTATGCAAGTTGGAGGTGGCGGCGATGAAGACGAGGTGGTGTCGGCCATCAACACCACACCGCTTGTCGACGTCATGCTGGTGTTGCTGATCATCTTCCTGATCACCATCCCCGTCGCGACACATACCATCAAGGTTAGCCTCCCCATGGATGCTAACCAGCCAACCCGGACGTTGCAGAACAACATCGTCGTGGCGATCACGCCGAGCGGGCAGGCCTACTGGAACGAGACGCCGCTCACCAGCTATGCCGACCTGGAATCGCACCTGGAGCACGCGGCTGCGGAAACTCCGCAGCCCCAGATCCAGATCCGCGGTGACCAGACGGCAAAATACGAAGGTGTGGGCAAGGTGATCGCAGCCTGCCAGCAGGCCGGCATCGTTCACGTCGATTTCATCACTGAGCAGCCACACGGCTGATATCCATTCCCGGCCGGGGTTCATGCCCCGGCCACATTGGGGAGAGTAGACACCATGGGCATGAATGTCGGCTCAGACAGCACGACAGAGGACGAAGGTATTGTCGATATCAATACCACGCCCCTGATTGACGTCATGCTGGTGCTGTTGATCATGCTGATCATCACCATCCCGCTCCAGACGCATTCAGTCTCGATCGACCTGCCGCAGGGCAACCCGCCGCCTTCCGCAGCCCCTGATCCGGTTGTGGATACGGTGGCGATCGATTTTGACAACACCATCACCTGGAATGGCGAACCCGTTGCAGGCGAGGCGGACCTTCAGGCCCGCTTCAAGGATGCGGCAGCCCAGCCGGTCCAGCCCGAGATGCACATCCATCCCGACCGTCTGGCCAGCTACAAGGTCGTGGCGCATGTCATGGCGGATGCACAGCGTCTTGGCGTAACCAAGCTGGGGATCATGGGAAGCGATCAGTTCATGGACGCGCAGTAAGCGCTCCATTTTCACAACGCAGCATCATGACCTGAAAAGCGGTCCTTCCCTTGTGGGGAGGGCCGCTTTTTTCATGCGTCCGGTATGGATGGGAAATGCCGTTTTTTCGGGCAAATAGCCTGGGGCAGCTGTAGCATAAAAAGCACGCAACCCATATTGTTGGGGTTGGTCGAGTGGCTGTAATTTATATCGAATGGAAAACAGAACGATGTAAAATCGTTGGTTTATAGCGGGATAGGCATTATTACCCCCACGGGGCCATTCCCGGTTTCCAGATAGATAAACACTCTGTTGCGTTTTTTAAGCTTGGCCTGTCCAAGTGTATTTCATAAGTCAACAGGAAGGCGGAATGTTCAGTTTCCGCAACTACTTCAGCATGACCGGTACGGGACGGAAAGTGCTGTCAGTGAGGCAGACGGGGATGGCTGCCGCTGAAAACCGTATGGCTGCACGCAATGGCGCGCCGCCGGACAGATTTGCGGGGGGAACGAATGAAGATGGGCCGGGATATTTATAACGTCATGATACGACAGGTGCGTAATGCGGCAGGGCAGGGCGGACTGGCCGGGCTGCGCAGGCCGGGGCTGAAAACACACCTGCGCGCGGTATCGTGCCTGGTGGGCACGATGTGCCTCGCCACGGGCAGCGAGGCCTGGGCGCAGGTGGCCACCACGCCGCACGCCACCCCCCATCGGCATACGCCGGTCCGGCAGGCGGCGGCACCCAGGCAGCAGGCTGCAGCGCCTGCGGGCGTTACGGACACCGCGGCCCCCGAGCAGATCCGCGTGGCCTCATCGCGCCAGGAGCGTGACGGCGGCGGCGGCATGATGCGGCAGGAAACCGCACCTCATGCGGTGCAGACCGTGGGCAAGCAGTTCATTGAAATGCGCAGCCCCACCAGCACGGCGCTCGATCTGGTCAAGAACCTGCCGAGCATGAACGTGAACTCGCCTGATCCGTCTGGCATGGAAGGTGGCCAGATCCAGACCCGTGGCCTGACCGACCTCGACATGGGGTTGATGCTTGATGGCGCACCGGCGGAAGCAGCCAAATACCTCAACGAGGATATCGATTCCGAAAACATCGAGAGCATCGAGGTAACGCCAGGCAGTTCCGCCACCGACCTGCCCGCCATGTCGGCTGCAGGCGGCGTGATGAACCAGCGTTCGCGCACGGCATCGCACAAATTCGGCGGCATGATGGATTTCTCGTACGGCACGAATAATATGTCGCGCGAGTTCATCCGCCTTGATTCGGGCGAGATCGGCCATACCGGCGTGCGCAGCTATTTCTCGTTCTCCAACACGCATTCGCGTTCGTGGATGGGTTCGGGCATCAACCAGCGCAAGCACATCGATTTCGGCCTGCAGAAGGACTGGAACAACGGCTCTACCGCCAAGCTGTTCGTGTCGTGGAACTCCGAGGATTTCACCATCGATGCCTACCCCGACGGCACCGCGTTTGAAAACTACAAGCGCACCGGCGAAGGCTATGGTCGTAACTCCGACCCCACCAGCGACAACTACTGGAAGAACAATAACGACCACTGGAACCAGATCTTCCTGACAGCGCCGGTCCATGTGGTGCTGCCTGCCAAATTCACGTTCGACCTGCAGTCCTATTTCAGCTTTGGTCAGGGGTGGGATGCCTCACCGGGTAACGGCACGCCCTATGTGCCGGCTTCCGGCACCAATGCGAACGGTCCGTACTGGAATGTGAAGCAGTCGCAGAACCTGACTTCGTTCTTCCTGGAAAATGAAGCCCGTCAGGTCGGTGTGGTGGCCAAGCTCGGTTATGATGTTGACCGGCACAACCATCTTTCGTTCGGTTACTGGTATGAGAACAACCAGACGATCCAGTCCTACCCGACCAGCTTCACCATGGCGAATGGCTCGACCCCGAGCCCCAATAACCCGGCCTATCAGAACACGTATTCCAACGAGAATTTTGGCGTAACGGGTGTCAACGCAGGCTATGAACTGCATGCCCTGTTCATTCAGGACACCGCCAAATACTTCAACGACAAGCTGCAGATCCATGCAGGCTTCAAGTTTGTCATGTCCGATGCATGGGACAAGGGCTGGAATGCGCCCGCCCGTAACTGGGCTTATGGCAAGAATGCAACGCCGGGCCAGAGCGTGGGCCGCATGGGTGCGAACACGACCGAGCCGCTGCCGCAGCTTTCCATTGGCTACACCTTCAACAATCATCACCAGATCTATGTGAATGCGGAAGGTGATTACCGCGAGCCGTCCGCCAACGATCTGGGCTGGCTGAGTCCTGGCCCCAAAAACATGCTGAAGAACCAGTATTCCATCAAGGAAGAACTGGGCTACCGGTATCACGACAAATACGTCATGTTTGACCTGTCGCTGTTCAACTACAACGTGACCAACCGTATTCTGAGCACCTATATCGGCGCCAACCAGTTCATGCCGATCGAAGGTGGCAACCAGACCATGCGCGGCTTTGATGCCATGATTGCCAGCCGCCCGATACACGGGTTCAGCCCTTACGCGTCGTTTGAATACCTGCATGCAACGCAGGATTCCAACGTCACGGACCCCACGAGCGGCATCACCTATGCCGCCAAGGGGCAGCAGGCCATCATGGCGCCGCGTATCATGGCCAATTTTGGCCTGACGTATAAGTACAGGGGCTTCTTTGCCAATGCCGCCGTGCATTATACCGGTCCGCAGTCGGTAGCGATTGATAACAGCGAGCGCATTCCGGGTTATGTGACCGATACGCTGTCGCTGGGCTATCACTTCAAGCCGTTCATGTATGCCAAGTCGCCCACCTTCAAGCTGAACTTCTCCAACCTGACCGGCTCGATCGTACGGACCGGCGCCATGGGGGCGATCTACCATGGCGGCCAGCAGAACGGTTCATCTGCCTATCCCGTGTTTTATGGCGCCAATAATGGTCGCTATGCGGATGGCAACTCCTTCATGGTCGAGCCGCGCTTTACCATGACGGGCTCCGTCTCCACGTCCTTCTGATCTTCCTCACGTCTGCCGGACCCCGCCTTTACCAAAAGGCGGGGTTCTTCTTGTGCGGGCGTGTACCAGCAAGTGGAGAGGGCGTGTGACAGCACAGAAAACCCACCCGGTTGATGAAATGCTGCCCATGGGCATGCTGTTTGCCTTCGGGCTGCAACATGCGCTGGTCATGTACGCGGGCACCGTGGCGGTGCCCTTGGTTTTTGCCGCCGCCATGCACCTGTCTGGCCCGCAGACGGTCATGCTGATCAATTGCGGGCTGATGACATCGGGCATCGCCACGATCATACAGAGCGTGGGGGTGTGGAAAATCGGCTCGCGCCTGCCCATTGTGCAGGGGTCATCATTTGCCATGCTGGCGTCCATGCTGCTCATCGGGCAGATCTATGGCGTACGCTCGGTATTTGGCGCGGTGATTGGCGCGGGGTTGGCCATGGTGGTGCTGGCGCCGGTCATGGCGCGGCTCATGCGCTTTTTTCCGCCCGTGGTCATTGGCTGCCTCATCATCATCATCGGGCTGACGCTCATTCCCGTAGCGGGGCGGTGGATTGGCGGCGGCACGCCCGGCGCACCGGAGTTTGGCAGCGTGGCCAACCTTGTGCTTGCCTTTGTCACCATCGTCATCACGGTGGGCGTGCAGGCATGGGGCCGGGGGTTCTGGTCCAATATCAGCGTGCTGGTGGGGCTGGTGGCAGGCAGCGTGATCGCGGCCCTATGTGGCATGGGCCATTACGGCATGGTGATTGATGCGCCATGGTTTGCCGTCAGCACGCCCTTCGCCTTTGGCCTGCCCGAGTTCCATGCCATGCCGGTATTCATCATGCTGCTGAGCATGGTCATCATCGTGGCGGAAACAACCGGCAACTGCCTGGCCATTGGCCGCGTAGTGGATCTGCCGGTCAATGATGTCACCATTGCGGGTGCGCTGCGGGCCGATGGCCTGTCCACCATGCTGGGCGGCGCGTTCAACAGCTTTCCCTATAATGCCTTTACCCAGAATACCGGGTTGATCGCCATGACCGACATCCGCAGCCGCTTTGTGGTGGCGGCGGCAGGCGTGGTCATGATCGGGCTGGGGCTGTTCCCCAAGCTGGGGGCACTGATTGCCGCCCTGCCAGCCCCCGTGCTGGGGGGCTGCGGGCTGGTCATGTTCGGCATGACCACGGTTGGCGGCATACGCGAACTGCTGCATGTGCGCTTTGAAGGCACGCGCAATGGGCTGATTGCCGCCGTATCACTCGGGCTGGGGCTGTTGCCCATGGCCTGCCCGGACCTGTTTACCCACATGAACGGACTGGCGCGGCTATTGCTGGGCAATGGGGTGCTGCTGTGCATCCTGTCCGGCGTGGCGCTCAACCTGCTGGTGGGGCAGGGCCGTAACTGACTGACAGGAAATAACAGAAGTTCTGGGTGAAGCGTTTTTCAAAAAGCTTCAAAAAAACGCCGCCTTTTTAAAAAAGGCGGCGTTCAAAAGCTTTTATTGTCAGGGGTGGCAGGCGTCCCCGGGTATTATTCGCCGCCGTTATCAGCAGGCTGGAACGGCATGACGGGGTATTTGCCGCTCTTGGCAATTTCCTCGGGGTCTTCCGTGGGGCCAGGCAGATACACGGTGGGCAGCACCTGATTGAGGTAGGTCACGACCTGATCGCTGATGTCGAGGCTGTTGTCATGCAGGGCAGCGGTGCCGGCCTGCAGCACCATGTTCATGCCACGCGCGGCGGCAATGGCGCTGACAACCTGCTGCATTTCACGCTGGACCTGGTTCAGGGCCACCTGCGCGTCTTCTTCAAGGATGCGGTTGCGGTTGCCGAACTTGGTGCGGTCGGCCATCACGCGTTTCTGCAGGTCCTGCTGCTGCTCGGGCGTAGGTGCCTTGCCCGCCTTGATGATGGACTGGCGCAGCGCCTGCAGCTGCGTATCCTCGGCGCGCACGTCCTTGACCAGGGCTTCACGGCGGTTGCCCAGCTCGGTCTGCAGCTTCTGCACGGCAGTGGACTGCGCCATGATCTGCTGGGTGTTGAAGATGCCGATAACGGGCGCCGCAGGCTTGGTGCCAGCAGGCAGGGGCTTGAATTCCGGCACGGGCGGCATGGGCAGAATGGGGTTCTGCTGCTGGCCACCGGCGTCCTGCGCCATGGCAAGGGCCGGGGTCAGGGCAATAGCCAGCCCACAAAGCGCGCCACGCAGGCGGGCGTGTCCGGTCCGGGCCATAATGCTGCTCCGCATACCTGTCATTATCCGATCCATTATTGTTCCGCTATCGTGGTTTCTGCGTAGCGGATCGTATGGCGAAAGAACATCCCCGCACAGGCAAAAAAAGCGCCTTTGGCAAGAAATGGCGGGCCGATCCCCCTATAGCCGCCAGATCAGCGGCGTGTGTGACAGGAAAATAAGGCATAGCCCGCCCAGGAACAGCACCCTGAAGCCCCGGTTGGCGCCTTTTTCCAGCAATTCATCGCGCGTTACGATCTGCATGAAGGAATCGGACAGCCGGGCGCGCGCATCATCGGGGAGGGCCGCGAGCCTGCCGCGCCATTCGGTGCGCTGGCGGGCCTGCTCGGTGTGGGAGATGTTGGCCCGGCGGTACAGGCCATCCACGTATTCATCAAGGTCTTCGATGCGGAACATCGCCTTGCGGCCGTGACGCATGGCCGCATGCGGGCCTGCCCCCACCAGCCTGAGGCTGCGGAACCTGCGCGGCGTGATGCCCACATATTCCGCCGCCTCGCGCATGGAGAGCATGCGCTTGAGGGGAAACATATGGACCGTCGCCTGTTGCTCACCTATGGGACCGGACGAGGGGGGCAGGGTCATGATGCCCTTGAAACTCGACCATCCGTTCCGGCCAAGTCAATGGGAATATGGCGCGGTCCTGCCCATCCTGGGTATATGACCCATGCAGCGTGCTCGTATGGGTTGGCCCGGTGCGGTTGTTTGAAAAGTCAGGTCGATTAATACCCTGAAATAACAAAAGTTTTTGGTGAAGCTTTTTAAAAAAGCTCTGAAAGAACGTTGCCTTTCTGAAAAGAATCAGGCTCCTAAAGACTTTTATTATTTCTTATCAATAGTTTGTTTTCAAAAACCTTCTTAACGGCAGACCCGGCGGCTGCCATCGGCGGCGATGTAGGTGCCGGTCTGCGCATCAAAGCAGGCATTGGCCGCGCAACTGCTGGCTGTGGGCGTGATCTCGGGGTGGATGGTGGCCCCCATGGCATTGGCCTCGCGCGCGGCGTGGCCGCATAGTGGCGTATCGGCGGGGGCGGAAGGGTCGTTGGTCAGGATGGTGCCTGCGGGGGGCGCGCTTTCCTCGCCCGTAAGCCCGGGGGCGAAGTCCTGTGGCGGGATGCGGCCCGGCGTTGCCGCAGGCCGGGCTGCCGCATGGGGGGCGGGCGCGTGAGGCGGGTTATGCGTGCAAGCGCCAAGCAGCAGAGCCGCCAGTGTTGCGCAGAAGCGTGAGCGTAAGGTCATGTGCGGTGCCCGTATGTGCATTACAGATCCAGTTTCCCCTGCGGGCCGGGGGGCGCTGCAAGGGGGCGGGCCGCGACCTTGCCATCGGCAAAGGTCATGATCACCTCGGGCACGGCCCGCGCCTGTGCCGCCTGGGCCAGCGGTCGGCCCGCGCTGTCCGTCACCAGCACGTAGCCCCGTTCCAGCACCGCCTGGGGCGAGAGGGATTCAAGTTGCCCTGCGGCACCCGCCAGTACGCTCTTGCTGGCCCGCAACTGCGACACCAGCACGGCGGGTGGCACGCGCAGGCGGCCAAGGGTGGCGGCATGGCGGTGCAGCAGGTTGCCCATGGCCTGCTGGCTGGCGGTGCCCACGCGATCAAGTTCCGCGCGGCGCAGGGCCAGAATCATCTGGGGGGCGGGCAGGCGGTCAGAGGCGGCCTGCACGCGGTCACGCAGGCGGCTGAGGCGCGCGGGCAGGGCAAGGTCTAGGCGGTAGGCGCGGTCATCGAGCCTGCGGCGGGCGTTTTCCACCACAGCAGGCAGGTCGGGCAGGCCCGCCGCCGCCCGGTCCAGCCGGGCGCGGGCGAGTTGCAGGCCGCGTTCCAGCCCGCTGCGCAGCCGGGCGGCGCGCTGGGCCAGGCCTGCCTCAAGCTCGGCGCGCACCGGCACGGCCATCTCGGCGGCCGCCGTGGGCGTGGGCGCCCGCTGGTCGGATACAAAGTCGATCAGCGTGGTATCGGTCTCGTGCCCCACGGCGGAAATGACCGGAATGCGGCACGCGGCAACAGCCCGCAGCACGGCTTCATCATTGAAGGCCATCAGGTCTTCGAGCGAGCCGCCGCCACGCGCCACGATCAGCACGTCAGGGCGCGGCACGCCGCTGTGCGGGCCGATGGCATCAAACCCCGCAATGGCCTGGGCAATGCGTTCAGCCGCCCCTTCGCCCTGCACCGGAACCGGCCAGACCAGAACGGGCAGCGGAAAGCGCCGGGCGATGGTGGTGCGGATATCATGCAGCACGGCACCTTGCGCCGATGTCACGACCCCGATCAGGCGCGGCAGGAAGGGCGGGGGGCACTTGCGTTCGGCGTCAAACAGCCCTTCCTGCGCCAGACGCAGGCGCAGGCGTTCGATGCGGGCCAGCAGCGCGCCTTCGCCCGCATATTCCAGCCGGTCGATCACCATCTGGTACGATGAACGCTCGCCATAGGATGAAATCTTGCCCGTGGCGATGACTTCCAGCCCGTTCTCCGGCTTCAGCCCCAGCCGCGAGACCGTGCCGCGCCACACCACCGAGGAGAGCTTGCCCCCCTCATCCTTGAGCGAGAAATACAGGTGGCCCGAAGGGTAGCGCTTGAATTCGGTAATTTCACCGCGCACGCGGATGCGGCCAAACGTGCCCTCGAGCACACGGCGGATGGCGCCTGAAATCTCGCCTACCGAAAATTCAGGCGTGTTGCCGCCCATGGCGCGGCCGGAGTCGGGAAACTGTTCAACCATCCGCACAAGGTATGATAGAGACGGCCACCCCGAAAGGGCAGAGATGAAAAACGGGAGAAACAAGTGATGCGGGTGCTGCTGGTTGGATCAGGCGGACGGGAACATGCCATGGCCGCTGCCATTGCGCGCTCGCCGCGACTTGAGGCCCTGTTCATCGCACCGGGCAACCCCGGCACAGCAGTGCTGGGCACGAACTGCGCCGTGAAGGCCGATGACGTGGCGGGCCTGATCGCCCTGGCGCGGCAAGAGCGCATCGACCTTGTCGTGCCCGGCCCCGAAGCGCCACTGGTGGCGGGCATTGCCGATGCTTGCAAGGCGGCGGGCATTGCGTGTGCAGGCCCCACGCAGGCCGCAGCCGCCCTTGAAGGCAGCAAGACCTTCACCAAGGAAGTATGTGACGCGGCAAACATTCCCACCGCCCGGTGGGAACGCTTCGATGCCGCCGCCCCCGCGCTGGATTACGTGCGCCGCCACGGCGCGCCTGTCGTGGTCAAGGCGGACGGCCTGGCAGCGGGCAAGGGCGTGGTCGTGGCCCAGAGCGTTGCGGAGGCCGAACAGGCCATTACCGACATGATGACCGATGGCACGCTGGGCCAGGCAGGCCACAGCGTGGTGATCGAGGACTGCCTTGTGGGTGATGAGGTCTCGCTGTTCGCCTTCTGCGCGGGCGAGACGGCGGTGCTGATTGGCGCGGCACAGGACCACAAGCGCATTGGCGATGGTGATACCGGCCCCAATACCGGCGGCATGGGCGCGGTCTCGCCGCCCACCGGCTTTGGCCGCGCGGAGCAGGAAGCCGCCCTTGACGTGCTGGTGCGCCCCATGCTGCGCGAGATGGCGCGGCGTGGCACGCCGTTTACCGGCATCATCTTTGCAGGCCTGATGCTCACGAGTGATGGCCCGCAACTGATTGAATACAATGTCCGCTTTGGCGACCCGGAAGCCGAAGCCCTGCTGATCCGGCTGGAAAGCGACCTGCTGAGCGCGCTTGCCGCCGTGGCGAAGGGTGATCTTGCGGGCACGGATATCCGTTTTTCCGGCCAGTCCTCCATCAGCGTCATCATGGCGGCGAAGGGCTACCCCGGCAGGCCGGTGACGGGCGGCGTGATCCGTAACCTGGCCGTGGCGGAAGCGCTGCCGGGCGTGCATGTGTTTCAGGCGGGTACAAAGCGCGATGACGCGGGCGAGATCGTGGCTGCCGGCGGCCGCGTGCTGGCCGTGTGCGCCACGGGCGACACGCTGGCGCAGGCCCGTAATCGTGCCTATGAGGCTGTGGGGCTGATCGACTGGCCTGATGGCATCTACCGCCATGATATTGGTGAGCGTGCCCTCGCGGCGCAGGAAAAAATCGGTCAGTAATAAACGTTTCCGGGTATCGCCTTTTTTAAAAAGGTAGCGTTTTTCAAAGCTTTTTGAAAAATCTTCACCAAAAACGTCTTTATGATTTGCGCGATGGTGGGTGGGCAGTCTTTTCAGGCTGCCGCCTGCCCCCAGCGGATTGATGGACGGGGCACATCCCGATATTGTTTACAGAACAGAACGTTTTCCTTCCGCCCGAAAAGCTCCTGCCATGCCCCCCCAACCAAAACCTGTCCTGACCGAAGGCGAAGGCCTGCATGGCGCGGCCCGCGTGCGTGCCGTGACCGCCATCGCCCTTGCGGTGCTGCTGGCCCTGCTGGATTACGCCATTGCCAACGTGGCGCTGCCCACGATTGCGGCGGATATTCATGTCTCGCCCGCCTCGTCGGTCTGGATCGTCAACGCCTATCAGCTGGCCAGCGTGGTCTCGCTGCTGCCCATGGCGGCCCTTGGCACGCGCATCGGCTTTGCACGGCTGTGCCAGATCGGGCTGGCGCTGCTGACCGTGGCCTCGCTGTTCTGCGCATTATCGCATTCGCTGCTCATGCTCTCGCTCGCGCGCGCGGTGCAGGGCGTGGGGGGCGCGTGCATCATGAGTGTCAGCATCGCGCTGATCCGCTTCATCTACCCGCATGCCATCATCGGGCGCGGCATTGCGCTCAACGGGCTGATGGTGGCCCTTGGCGTGGGCGGCGGGCCGACCGTGGCATCGATCATCCTGTCATTTGCCACATGGCCTTGGCTGTTTCTCATCAACATTCCGCTCGGGCTGACGGCCCTCGTGCTGGCGCTGGTGTCGCTGCCGCGCACGCCGGTCAGTCCCGGCTCGTTTGATGGCGTGAGCGCGGTGCTGAACGTGGTGGCGTTTGGCGCGCTGATCATGGCCGGTGATTCCGTGGCCCATCACGCAGGCGCGGCCCAGGTGGTGGCCCTGCTGGTGGCAGGCGTTGCGGCGGGCGTGCTGCTGGTGCGCCGCCAGCACGGGCAGACGCACCCCATGTTCCCCATCGACATGCTGCGCATTCCCGCCTTTCGCATCGGCACGCTGGTGGGGTTCGTGGCCTTTGTCGCCTCCAACCTGTTCATGATCTCGTTTCCGTTCACGTTGCAGTCGATGTTCCATTATCCGCCCGCAACCGTGGGCCTGCTCATGACACCGTGGCCGGTGGGCATCATGGCGGTCTCGCCGCTCATCAGCCGCCTGAGTGACCGGGTGCCCGCGGCCATCCTGTCCTCGGTGGGGCTGTTCATGACATCGATGGGGTTTCTCGCCCTTTACCTGCTGCCGCCTGATCCGGGTTGGTTCAACATTGCCTGGCGCATCATGCTGGCGGGCATGGGGTTTGGCATTTTCCAGCCCCCCAATAACCGGGTAATGATGGTGACTGCCCCGCCGGGGCGCTCGGGCGGGGCCTCGGGCATGGTGCAGATCGCGCGCCAATGCGGGCAGGCCACCGGGGCGATGTGCGTGGCCATGGCCTTTGGCCTGATTGCACATGACGCGGAACGGGACTGCCTGGGCTTTGGCTCGGTCGTGGCCATGATTGGCGTGCTGTGCAGCGCCAGCCGCCTGATCTGGCGGCCCGCGACGCGCTGAGGAAAAGATACAGGTTTCCGGGCGCTGCCTTTTTTCAAATAAGGCAGCGTCTTTCGAAGCTTTTTGAAAAAAGCTTCACCAAAAACTTTTGCTTGTTACGCCAGCAGGTCAGCCGTCACGGCACCTGTCGCGGCAATGGCATCGGCTGCCGAAAGGCGCACCAGATAGCCGCGCTTGCCACCATTGATGACAACATAGGGCTGTGCCATTGCCTCGCGTGCAAGGGCCGTGCGCACGCGCCTGCGCTGGCCAAACGGGCTGATGCCCCCCACGCGGAAGCCCGTGCTGCGCTCGGCGTTGGCGGGTGGCATCATTTCAGCCGATTTGCCGCCAAAGGCCGCCGCCACCTTTTTCATGCTCAGGCTGGCCGCTACCGGCACCACCACGCAGGCGGGTCTGCCATCAACGAGCACCATCAGCGTCTTGAACACGTGCTCGGGATTCTCGCCTATGGCGGCGGCGGCGTGGTTGCCGGTCTGGCCTGCGGTGGGGTCGTATTCATATTCCACCACCTCGAAGGCGATGCCTGCTTTCTGCAGGGCGGCAGCGCCCGGTGTTGCCTTGCTGCTCATGCCACGGGCTCGTGCAGGTTGGCTGTTACATACTGGCCCTGCGGCTGGGGGCCGGGCTGGCAGAGCCTTACGATATGGGGCGCAATGTCGTGGGGCGTGGGCAGGCAGGCCATATCGAGCGCGGGCATGGCCAGCTTGCGCAGGCGGGTGGCGACGGGGCCGGGTTCAAACAGGTTGATGCGCAGCGGGCTGGCTGCGGGCAGTTCGCGCACCCATGTGTTCACAATGGCCTCCTGCGCCGCGCGTGTTGCCGCCACCAGCCCCCAGAAGGGCGCGGGCTGGCGGGCATGCCGGTCGGTAAGGAACACGGCGCGGCCGGCTGGCGCGCGCTCAAGCAGGGGGCCAAGCGTGCGGATCAGCCGCCATGTGGTGAGCGGGCCGATGTGCAGCGCGCGCTCCCAGTCCTTTGGTTGCAGGTGCGCCAGCGGCGAGAGCACGCCCAGCGTGCCCGCGCAGTGCACCACGCAGTCCAGCCGCCCGAAGCCGGCCGCGATGGAGGGGCCGAGCGTGTCGAGCTTTTCGCCATCGGTCAGGTCAAGCGGCAGCAGGGTGGCGCTATGGCCGGTGTGCTGGCGGATCTGGTCATCCGCCTGTTCCAGCCCGCCCTGCGTGCGCGCGGTCAGGATGCAGCGCATGCCTGCGCGCGCCAGTGCCATGGCCACCGCCTGCCCGATGCCCCGGCTGGCCCCGGTAACCAGCGCCACCGGAGCATCGGTCATGGCAGCGGGGCCGGTCATGCGGGTTCGGGGTGGTGTTCGGCCTCGTAATCCACCAGTTCGATCGGGTAGTCGCCGGTAAAGCAGGCATCGCAGTAGCGGTTGGCCGCACTCTTGCGGTCCTTGTAGCCCAGCGCGCGGTACAGCCCGTCAAACGAGATGAAGGCAAGGCTGTCCACGCCGATCAGCCTGGCCATTTCCTCAACATTGTGCTGGGCTGCGAGCAGCTGGCTGCGCTCGGGCGTGTCGATGCCGTAGAAGCACGAATGCGTGGTGGGCGGCGAGGAGATGCGCATATGCACTTCCTTGGCACCCGCGGCGCGCACCATGTCCACGATCTTGCGCGAGGTGGTGCCGCGCACGATGGAGTCATCGACCAGCACCACGCGCTTGCCATCGAGCACCGGGCGGTTGGTGGAATGCTTCATCTTGACGCCGAGGTTGCGGATCTGGTCGGTCGGCTCGATGAAGGTGCGGCCCACGTAATGGTTGCGGATGATGCCCAGCTCGAAGGGAATGCCGCTCTCGGTGGCGAAGCCCATGGCCGAGGGCACGCCCGAATCGGGCACCGGCACGATCACGTCGGCCTCGACAGCGCTTTCGCGCGCCAGTTCCACGCCGATCTGCTTGCGCGTGTCATAGACCGCGCGGCCATCCATGACCGAATCGGGGCGGGCGAAATAGATGTATTCAAACACGCAGAAGCGCGACTGCGTGTTGTTGAACGGGCGCACCGAGCGGATGCCCTCGTCATTGATGATGACGATCTCGCCCGGCTCCACGTCGCGCACGAACTCGGCCCCCACGATGTCGAGCGCGCAGGTCTCGCTGGCCAGCACCCATGCGCCTTCCGTGCCGTCTTCCTCGCGGATGCGGCCCAGGATCAGCGGGCGCACGCCCAGCGGGTCGCGCACGCCGATCAGTTCATCACGCGACAGCACGATCAGGGAATACGCGCCAAGCACCTGCTTGAGCGCATCGATCAGCCGGTCGACCACGTTTGCATAAAGCGAGATGGCGATGAGGTGGATGAACACCTCGCTATCGGTGGTGGACTGGAAGATGCAGCCCCGGCGCACCAGCGCCTTGCGCAGGGTCTCGGCATTGGTCAGGTTGCCGTTATGGGCCACCGCGAGGCCGCCGAACTCGAAATCGGCAAACAGCGGCTGCACGTTGCGGATCAGCGTGGCGCCCGTGGTGGCGTAGCGGTTGTGGCCTACCGCGCAGCTTCCCGGCAGGGTGGCCATGACGCGGGCATCGCCAAATACGTCGCCCACCAGCCCCAGCCCCTTGTGGGTGTGGAAGCGCTCGCCATCATAGGACACGATGCCGCTGGCCTCCTGCCCGCGATGCTGGAGCGCATGCAGGCCAAGGGCGGTCAGGGCGGAGGCATCCTTGGTGTTCCATACGCCAAAGACGCCACATTCCTCATGCGGCTTGTCATCATCATGGCGCCACTGGGCGGCGATGTCGTCGCGCTCGTGCTGGGTGGGCGGGTTACCGGATGTGGCGTGAAAGCGGGTCGGGGACATGGTGGGCGATCTTTCCTTGACGGACGGGGGCGGCGGGGACCGACGATAAGGTTCAGATGGGCGCGTCATGCCGCGTCCCGGCGGGTTGCGCAAGATGCGCGGGGAAGTTATCGGGCGCGTGGG
This sequence comes from Komagataeibacter sucrofermentans DSM 15973, assembly GCF_040581405.1. Taxonomy (NCBI): domain Bacteria; kingdom Pseudomonadati; phylum Pseudomonadota; class Alphaproteobacteria; order Acetobacterales; family Acetobacteraceae; genus Komagataeibacter; species Komagataeibacter sucrofermentans. The sequence goes on along the minus strand of NZ_CP137157.1, from coordinate 2,713,581 downwards.
CGTGAAGATATGTCACGCTGTTGCCGATAAGGGGCATGATCTGGCTGGTGCGCATGACCTCGGGCCATTCATTGGCGGGCACGAGGGCGGTAATGCCCGCATAGATCAGCACAAGGCACACATAACCCCGCACCAGGCCAAACAGCAGGCCAAGCACGCGGTCCAGCCCTGACAGGATGGAACCCTGCACTGCCCGACCCGATAGATGGGCAGTGGTGGTGAAAATGACAAGAAGCGCCAGAAACAGCACTGCAAACGAGGCCAGCGCGGCCATCGTGTGGTTGCTGATCCATTGCGTGGCGTAGGGCATCAGCGTGCCGTACCATGCTACAGCCAGGATGGTGGCCATGACCCAGGCGGCAAGGCCAAGCACCTCGCGCGAGAAGCCGCGTACAAGGCCCACCACCCCCGACAGCGCGGCTATGGCGATGGCCGTGATGTCAATCCAGTTCATGCGTGCCCGACCGGGGCAGGCCCCACGGGCACGTAACAGGCATGGACCCGGTCCATCTTATCGCGACATTCCCTGCTGTTCCGTCAGCGGCCAGCTTATGCCACCCGCATGCCCCAGCGGCTAGGCAAAAAAACGGTTCGTTGCGATTTCGTGCCGTTATGGCGGCGCAGGCCGCTCAGGGCAGCTTGGTGGTGCGGATCTTCCATGGCCGCTTGCGCGCGCGGGTGGGGGCGGATGTGCGCTCGGCCGTGTTGAGGGCGAGCAGCAGGTTGCCCATGCGGGTGCGGCGGTCGATCTCGGTCCAGACATCCTCGGGGTCGATGCCAGATGCTGCCCAGGCCTGCAGCAGGTGGGTCAGCACATCGGCGCTGTGTTCCACCAGGCCTGCGTGGTCTTCGGTCATGAGGTCCATCACGCATTGCTCGGCGGCACAGGTAAAGGCGCGCCCGGCATCGCGCGTGGCGCGGTTGCCCTGGCCTGCCCGTGGTGCGGCCCTGTTCAGCCGCGCCAGCAGGCGACCGAGCGCATGGTCGGCGCCCGGGGCTTCAGCGGGGTTGGATGGCGTGTGGCGGGGACGAAACATAATGCAATGATGGGCATCATTTCCCGTACCGGTCAACACGTCCCGCAGGGGTGCGGGACGGCGGTTTTGTCAGATCGAGAAATACTTCGCGTGCGGGTTGAAAATGACCAGCGCCGAGGTGGACTGCTCGGGGTGGAGCTGGAAGCCATCGGTGAGCGAGACGCCGATCTTTTCCGCATCGAGCAGCTTGAGGATCGGCTCTTGTTCCTCCAGCCGGGGGCAGGCGGGGTAACCGAACGAATAGCGCGAGCCGCGATAGCCCTGCTGGAGCAGCCTGGCCATGTCGCGGTCATCCTCGGCAGCGAAGCCCATTTCGGCGCGGATGCGCTTGTGGGTGTATTCCGCCATGGCTTCCGCCATCTCGACCGACAGGCCATGCAGGTAGAGGTAATCCTTGTAGCGATCGGCCTCGAACCATTCCCGCGCGCGGTCGGAGGCATCCTGCCCCACGGTCACCACCTGCAGGCCGATCACGTCGCGCTGTGCATCGTCGATATCGCGCACGAAGTCGGCAATGCAGGCCCCGTCTTCACGCGGCTGGCGGGGCAGGGTGAAGCGGGCGGCCTCGGTGGTGCCGTCCTCGCCAAACAGTACCAGATCGTTGCCTTCGCCCGCCGCCTTCCAGTAGCCGTAGCTGGCCTTGGGGTGCAGGATGTCGCGCTCGGCGCACAGGGCGAGCATGTGGCGCAGCACCGGGCGCAGTTCCTTGCGTGCCCAGACCATGAAGTCATCAAGCGAGCGGCCCTGCTTACGGAAGCCCCACTGGAACTGGTACAGCGAGCGCTCGTTGAGGAACGGCAGCACTGCCTCAGGTGTCGCCTCAAGCACGCGCGGGCCCCAGAATGGCGGGGTCAGCACGGGTTCATCGGCTGTCAGCTTCTCGCGCCGGGCGCGGGCGGCGGCGACATCCACCGGGCCAAAGCCACGGGTCTCGGCGGCTTCGATGTCCTGCGTGCGGTTGGTGCGCGTGGCCTTGCCCGCGCGGCGCGACTGGATGGCGGCAAGATAGGTGTCGAACTCGCCCTGCGCCACCTTGTCCATCAGCGACAGGCCATCGAACGCATCACGCGCATAGGCCACGCGCCCGTTCTCGCCATAGGCTGCGGTGCAGTCCTCTTCCACGTAGTTGCGGGTCAGCGCGGCCCCACCGAGCATGACTGGTACGTCCACGCCCTGGCGGTTCATTTCCTCAAGGTTTTCACGCATGATGACGGTGGACTTGACCAGCAGGCCCGACATGCCGATGGCGTCGGCCTTGTGCTCGCGCGCGGCCGTAATCATGTCGGCCACCGGCACCTTGATGCCGAGGTTGATGACCCGGTAGCCGTTATTGGTCAGGATGATGTCGACAAGGTTCTTGCCGATGTCATGCACGTCGCCCTTGACGGTGGCCAGCACCATGGTGCCACGGGCCTGGCCCTCGGTGCGCTCCATATGGGGCTCGAGCCAGGCCACGGCGGCCTTCATCGTCTCGGCGGACTGCAGCACGAAGGGCAGCTGCATCTTGCCTGCGCCAAACAGTTCGCCCACCACCTTCATGCCATCGAGCAGCACGGTGTTGATGATGTCGAGCGGGGCCATGTCGCGCATGGCTTCGGCCAGGTCGTCTTCCAGCCCCTTGCGGTCGCCATCGACAATGCGGTCCTTGAGCCGCTCGGGGGCGGTTTCGGCGCGGGCTTTTTTCACCGCGTCGGCGGCCTTGCGGTCGGCGAAGATTTCGAGCATGCGCTGCAGCGGATCATAACCTTCGGCGCGGCGGTCGAAGATCAGGTCCTCGGCCACCTTCACTTCCTCGGCGGCAATGAGGTGCAGCGGGCGGATTTTCGAGACATGCACGATCGCCGCCGTCATGCCCGCGCGCACCGCGTGGTCAAGGAACACCGAGTTGAGCACCGCGCGCGCCGCCGGGTTCAGGCCAAACGAGATGTTCGACAGCCCCAGCACGATTTGGATATCGGGGAAGCGCTCGCGGATCAGGCGGATGCCCTCCAGCGTCCATTCACCGAGCTTGCGGTCGTCTTCCGTGCCGGTGCCGATGGTGAATGTCAGCGGGTCGATCATCAGGTCGGATTGCGGCAGGCCGTGTTTGTCGCAGGCGAATTCGACCAGTCGCGTTGCGATGCGCAGCTTGTCTTCCGCCGTCTTGGCCATGCCCACTTCATCAATGGTCAGGGCGATGACGGAGGCGCCAAATTTGCGTGCGAGCAGCATGCGCTCGTTGGCGATGTCTTCCCCATCCTCGAAGTTGATGGAGTTGATGATGGGCTTGCCGCCATGCAGCTTGAGTGCTGCCTCGATCACCGGCGTCTCGGTGGAATCAATGACCAGCGGCGCGTTGACCGAAGAAGTGAAGCGGGTGATGACCGCGTTCATTTCCTTCATTTCATCACGGCCCACGAAGGCGGTGCAGATGTCGAGCGCGTTCGAGCCTTCGGCCACCTGCTCACGGCCAAGGGCCACGCAGCCATCCCAGTCGCCCGCTTCCTGCAACTGCCGCCACTTCTTGGAACCGTTGGCGTTGCAGCGCTCGCCAATCGAGAAGTAGCTGTTCTCCTGCCGCAGCGGCACCTGCGAATACAGGCTGGCGACAGAGGGAATCCACACCGGCTTGCGCGACACGGGGGCGGGGCGGATGCGGCCCGTGCCCTCGGCGCGTTTACGCAGCATCTGGTCAAGCGCCTGCGTGTGCGGCGTTGACGTGCCACAGCAGCCGCCGATCAGGTTCAGGCCATCCTCGGTAATGAAGCGGTCCACCCAGCTTGCCATCTCGGCAGGGGTGAGCGGGTAATGCGTCTTGCCATTGACCAGTTCGGGCAGGCCGGCATTGGGCTGGACCGAGATCAGGCCGGGCCAGCTCTCGCTCAGCCAGCGCACGTGCTCGGCCATTTCCTGCGGTCCGGTGGCGCAGTTCAGGCCCATAAGCGGCACATCGAGCGCGTTGATGACCGTGGCGGCGGCGGCGATGTCCGGGCCAACGAGCAGCGTGCCCGTGGTCTCGACCGTAACCTGCACGAAGATGGGGGTGTCCACGCCCATCTCGGCGCGCGCGATCTTGGCGCCATTGACGGCGGCCTTGATCTGCAGCGTGTCCTGGCAGGTCTCGATAAGGAAGCAGTCCACGCCGCCTTCGATCAGGCCACGGCACTGCTCGGCAAGGCCCGCTTCGAGCGTGTCGTAATCGATATTGCCCAGCGAGGGCAGCTTGGTGCCCGGCCCGATGGAGCCGACCACATAGCGGTGGCGGCCATCGGCAAAGGTCTCGGCGGCTTCACGCGCCAGATGGCCCGCGGTGCGGTTGATCTCGCGCGCGCGGTCGGCCAGGCCAAATTCGGCCAGGGTGATGGGCGAGCCGCCAAAGCTGTTGGTTTCCACCATGTCCGCCCCGGCCTCGAAGTAGCCACGGTGGATTTCACGCACCAGTTCGGGGCGCGAGAGGTTCAGGATCTCGGTGCAGTTTTCCTGCCCCCAGTAATCACGCTCGACCTCAAGGTCCAGAAGCTGTACGCGCGAACCCATCCCGCCGTCACACAGCAGGACCTGATCGCGGAGGGCATCGAGAAGGTGAGGGCGAGTGGTCATGGTTATCCTGAAATTCTGGTGAATGCCGGGCAGAAGCCAGTGTTTGCCGCGGTTTTCCAGCGCGGTCTGTCCGGGCCGGGCTTGCATATGGATTGGTCTGGTGCCTTTTATTCCCCGAACTTTCCGCTGGTGTCCAGCATCATCGGCTCAAATGGAAAAACGCCGTAGGCCCGGAGTGATGAGAAGTGGAGGATGCCATAATGGCAGATGGGCGGATCGTGGTGGAATTCGTGGTGGCTGGCGGACCTGTAACCCCGCACCCCGATACGCTTCTGGTGGTGGGTGATGGCAGCGAGCCCGGCCCGGCGGAGGGCTGGGCGGGCCTTGTGGTGGCGCAGCCTGCCACCACCACCCTGACGCATGGAAAAGGCTGCCAGTGCTGCCTGCCGCGCAGCAGTTTTGCGGCGCTGCTGGGCGATCTCTTTCGTAAGCGTGCGACCGGCGGGCTGAAATGGTTTACCCGTCTGGTCGTGGTGGTGCCGCCGGGACAGGAAGCTGCATGGCGAGCCAGCATGGAAAAGGATATGCTGGCGCAGGCCCGTTTCCGCGTGTCGCCTTTTTCCAAAAAGGCGACGTCTTTTAAAGCGTCTTAAAAAAAGCTTCACCACAGGTCTGATGATTGCAGGGTGTTATTGGGTCTGTCGTGTGATGCGAAAGAAGGTGCAGATTGTCAGGAACAGAACCATGTTCGGAACATGAAATCCTGACAGTTCCCGATCATTCGTCGTACATAAGATATTCCTGCTGGCCTTTGCGATAGAAAGGGCCATCTGGCAGCCGGTCGGCTGGAGCACACTCGTCCTTTGTGCCAGCCAGAACGGATATGTCGGCAATTTTCTTCAATGCCACCCGCAATTCAGCCAAAGGATCATCATGTCCTGTGGAGCGGAGTGCTTCCAGTCGGCTCGGATCGCCACATACGATAACGGTTTTCTGGCCGCGCAAGAGCAGGTTTTCCGATATTCTGGCCTGATATATTGCGACATCTCTGTTTTCTGAATGGAAAGCCAGCCACTCCCGGCACCCGACAAAGAGCATGCCGGCGGCAATACAGGCCGAGACGAGGGTGGGATTGTATTTTTTGAGAGGAATCCGACCCTGCTCGGACCAGCCAAAATACAATGCAAGGGCAGAGCACAGAAAAGCCCATTGCCAGATATTGGCGCGGGGCGGGATGTCAACGCCGGTTGTAAAAACAAGGTTGAAATCCATCAGCAGGCAATAAACAAAGGCACAGAGTATGGCGATTCCCATCTTCTCTTTTCGCGAGACAGACACAAACAGGACAAAAAGAGAAAAAGCCATAATCGGCCAGTGATATTCAAAGGAAGAAAGGCACGATTTCATGGCTATGAAGAAATTTGTCATAACATCGTGCAGGCTGTGAATATGATGGGGGTGACGCCAGCCAGCGATATGAATGCCAAAATGATGGTGAAAAATATAGTTAAGAGAGAATATGAGGAGAATAGATAAGGCATAAGAAATAAAAGATATGGAGACAAATTTAACAGGATTGAAATTTGGTTTGTGGGCCAGAATGGCGCAGGAGTACACGATCATTGCTAATGATAGTGGGGGATAGCTCATTATAAGAAGAATATTTATTACAAAAAATAATTTATATGATATTTTAACGTTAATATTATTTAAAATAATCAAAGTCAAAAATGATAATAAGCAGGAAATCGTAAGGGTTGCAGGCCATGAGGATAAGGACGCATAGGCCGGGCAGAAAAATATAAGGAGCGCGATAACAAGTCTGTGCAAAGAATTTTTGCACAGGAAATACGCCGCGACCCAGCAAAATAGTAAATATATTGCTATAAAAGACGTATAAACGCTTCTATAATCCATATGCTTTGCAAGCAATGACCACAGGTAGTTCATCCATCGGCCATCAAAGGATGTGCTGATGAAAGGTGTTATGAAGCCTGGCTGGGTATGGCGATGGGACAGCATATAATCCCAGTCATCATGGCTGATGTAAATATTTGAAAAAAAACCATTTCCGATCAGGAAAAATAAAACGGACACTAAAAAAATGGGGAAGCCTGTATCAAGAAAAAATGCAAAGGTATTTTTCTTAAGCATTATTACCTCAGAACCTGATCGAAAATAAATGGAGTCATTGGCGGCGCGTATGATCGCATCAGTTTATGACAGCTTTATGCGCTCCTGGTGGCTTGGCCCGGATCATCAACGTATAGCATTCGGTGCAGCCATCACCGGGGGCCTGCGCGGGGCAAGGGGCGATGACAATAGCACCGATGCCGTGAATGAAACAGCCAGAATGTTTCCAGCGTACGGCGCTGCGATGTTCTGGCGGGGCCATGTCCAATTTTCAGGATCGAGATCGATCACGTCACGCCCGAACAGGCGCTTTTTTGCTGCGGTCCCTGTGTTTTGATGTCGCTAGCAGGGCACGGAGATGGAAGGCCGGGATATTGTTGATCCATCCAAGCCCATCAGCCCGCTCGGGTTGCGGATCAACAGCGTTGCATTCGCAGGGTCTAATCCCACATTTCGTATCTGGGCGTTTGATGCGCAGTAACCGGCCGTTTGAGGCCGCCTTATGATTGAGGATTGTGACTGGTAACTTACCGTCGTTAACGACGTCGTTATTGACGTCATTTGAGAGGTAAGAATGACCCAGGAAATCCTGATTGGCGTTGAACGCCGCCGCCGCTGGTCGGATGAACGGAAGCTGGCGATACTGGCTGAAGTTGGTGTGGATGGAGCAAGTGTATCGGATGTGGCACGTCGACATGACCTGACCCGCCAACATCTTTACCAATGGCGGACGTCATTCCGTCAAAGACTATCTTCCCCAGATCAGTCTGTGGCGTTTGTTCCTGTTGCTTCAGTGACGACACCTGCTGTGGCATCTGGCGGTGATCCTGACGAACTGGCCATAGTGCTGCGCAATGGCCGTAGTATCAGGGTGACGGGACATCCTGCCGAAGATCTTCTGGCCCGGGTCATCCGGATTGCGGAGACGGCATGATTGGCGTGGGCAACGGCGTGCGTGTCTATCTGGCCTGCGGGGTGACCGATATGCGCAAGGGCATATCGGGTCTGGCAGCACTGGCACAGGACGTGCTGCGTCAGAACCCGACATCAGGGGCGCTCTTTGCCTTTCGTGGTCGCCGTGGGGACAGGATCAAGCTTCTGATGTGGGACGGTCAGGGGTTCTGTCTTTATTACAAGGTGCTTGAGAAGGGACGTTTTCCATGGCCGTCTCCGGCAGAGGGCGTTGCACGCCTGACGACAGCACAGATGGCCATGCTGTGGGAAGGCATGGAGTGGAGACGCCCTTCCTGGTCTGCACCACCGTCTCGCGTGGCCTGATTTTTATGGCGTGAGAGTGCAGAACATTTTGAATTTTCTTAGGTTTTCTGCTATTTTTTCATAATGACGTCTGCACCTGCGGTCCTGCCTGATGATCCGGATACCCTGAGGGAAATGATTGTTTCCCTGCAGACCGAAGTGGCTCGGCTTTCTGCGTCAGCCCGTGCGTATGAAGCTCTTGTCCAGTCTCTCAAAATCCGGATCGCACGTCTTCAGAAACAGAAATTCGGGGCCAGTTCAGAAAAGATAGACCGTGAGATTGAACAACTCGAACTGCTCCTTGAAGATGTAAAAATCGCCATCGCGGCAGCCGATCCTTCTCCTGATATCAGGGAGCATGATGTCAGCGATGATGCACTCTCTCCCCCACGGCAGCGTGGCAAACCAAAGGTTTCTGACACGACACCACGGGAGCGTATTGTTCTCGACCCAGGTGAGGCCTGTCCTGCCTGTGGCGGTCCCCTGCGTCTTGTAGGCGAAGATGTCACCGAAATACTGGACTTTATTGCGGCAAAACTGAAAGTTGTCGAAACGGCACGGCTGAAGAAATCCTGCCGTCACTGCGAAACACTGGTGCAGCCTGAAGCACCGTCGCGCCCTGTCCCACGGGGGATGGCTGGCACCGGGCTTTTAGCCCATATCCTGGTCTCGAAATTCGATGACCACATTCCGCTTTATCGTCAGAATGAGATCTTTGCCCGTCAGGGTGTGGACATTCCCCGTTCAACCCTGATCGACTGGTGTGGTCAGGCCGTTGCCGTTCTGCGTCCTCTGACAGATCTGATCCGTCAGGATGTCGTAAAGGCAGACCTGCTACATGCTGATGATACACCCATCCAGGTTCTTGACCCCCGTCTGCGTCAGGCTGGCAAACCCCGGGGCGTGAAGGAAGGGCGGATCTGGAGCTATCTGCGCGATCCCCGCCCATGGGGAGGGAGTGATCCGCCCGCCGTGGCCTACTGGTTCTCTCCCGATCGCAAGGGGATCAATCCCCAGACCCATCTGGCACAGTTCCGGGGCATTCTGCAGGCTGACGCCTACGCCGGGTTCAGGGATCTGTATAAACCAGACGCAACAGGAACCGTGCACGTGCGCGAAGCGGCCTGCTGGGCTCATCTCCGCCGGGCCTTCCATGATGTCTGGAAGGGCAGTGATTCGACAATCGCAAGGGAAGCACTTGAACAGATCGGAGAGCTCTACGATATCGAGCGCCAGATCACCGGACACCCGGCCCCGTATCGTCTGGCTGTCCGACAGGAACAAAGCCGCCCCCGTGTCACAGCATTCCACGCATGGTGCGAAACACAGCTTGCCCGTATCCCTGGAAAGGGGGAACTGGCAAAAGCGATCCGTTATGCGTTCAACCGGTGGAAGGCCTTTACCCTGTTCCTCGAAGATGGTCGTGTCGCCATCGACAACAATCCTGCCGAACGCGCCATACGGCCCGTATGCGTGGGGCGAAAAAATTATCTCTTTGCCGGATCCGACACCGGGGGCGACAACATCGCTGATGCCATGACGCTTATCGAAAGCGCAAAACTCTCCCGGCTTAATCCGCACGATTACCTCGCCGACGTCCTGGCCCGTATCAACGAGCACAAGATCAACCGGCTCCACGAACTGTTGCCATGGAACTGGAAACCCGTGAATACACTGCACAGACAGGCCGCATAATCAAGGCGGCCCAGAGCGGCCGGTTACGATGCGCAAGCAGGCGCAGCATCATGACCGACATGCGGGCGGCATCGACATTCAGGATCGGGATGGTGCGCCGGTGGGGGCAGGCAACTCTTTGCCGTCGTTGCGGCATCTGATTGGCGATGCAGGTCATGCTGGTGAAAAACCGCGCACCGTCCCTGCATAATGCGGCCAATGAACCATCGAAATCGTCAGGCCCTCAGACCGGACGGCCGCATTTGCATCTCTCCCTGAGTTTCAGGGAGAGATGCGCAAACCTCATAAAGCCGAGCTTAACTGACGCCATACCCTGGTGAGTAGACGTTGGTATTATATCATTTTCTGTCTTTTTCAGTAGGAATGTTCTTATAGTCATAAGTCTTTCCATCTGAATGCAAGATCCGATCCTGGACCTTTGTTTCTTCAATAGCAGCAGGATTTACATCGTATCCCAGCATATCAAGCAAAAGGAATTTATCCATAACTTCAGTATAGTATCCGTCATTGTTCCGGATATTCTCTACCATCTGGCAATACTTTTTGCTCTCGTCCAGAAGAAACACAGGTATTCTGTATTGAGTATAACCGCCATATTGAATGGCATGACCAACGCCAACAATTTCGGCATGATCTGATGTGTACAATAAGGTGTAATCCTTCAGTTCCGTATCTGCCATATTAATGATCTGGTTTAATATGCGGTCAGTCCGATGGACGCTCTGGTCATAAGCATCTGCTTTAGGCAGCGCATCGATATCTTCCTGTGTCACATCATCAGAATAATTAACGTGGCTGCCAATTATATGAATGACAAAAAATTTGTATTCACTTTGATCGGCAAATTTCTCCTTAATAACCGGGAGGAGGGATTCATCATGCCAGTCAACATGGTTTTCCTTATTGTTATAATCCTGCCGTGTTACATAATTACTGAATTCAGATAGATAGCCGAAAGGTCTTGAGTATTGGCCACGACCATCCTGCGAGGCAATCCAGAAAGTTTTATAATTATTGTCTTTGGCCAGTTCGATCAGATTCTTTTCAGAATATAGTTTATCCTGATGATCGGCATCATAAAATGAAAATATCATAGGAACAGCATAGCGTGTCATATCAGCGGAAGAATGAGCATCCTTCACGACGCATATTCTGTCATGATCAACAAGGTTCTGTATGTTTGGTGTCGTGTTCTGTTTTTTATAGCCGTAGATCGTATGTCTGTCCGCCAGATCTGATTCGCCCACAACAACGATAATATTCTTGACCCGCCCAGGCACTTTGTTCGTGACCATGCTATCTGCATTTTGGTGGGGAGTCGCTGCTATATTTTCATCATTCATGATCAATGAAACAAGGTAGACAGTATCTCCTACTGTACCAGGTGCATAGGCGCGGAAAAAATTTGTACTTTCGGTAATCAGGTGATGTGCGGTCTGTAACTGACAGAATTTTACGATCGCGCGTCCATAAGGATAGACCAGCGTCAATCCTGTAAAAAGCAACATATATAATCTGAAACGTGCAAATTTCCAGGATAGATAGCATTGCGCTATAAATAGCATGACAAAAATAGCTATGGCAGGGATGCCAATAGAACCAAGTGTGGACTGGGCTTCATGTGGGTTGGTGCCAGCAATTGCCTGTAGCATGCTTTCACTAATGGAGCCATATTTATGGCATAGTATGTAATAGATCAAGGTAGATGTTATAAGTAGTGGAACCGTAAGCAAGGCAACAATCTTGCCGCAACTCATGAGAAACACAGGAAGAAGCACAGTCCTTAGAGCAAAAGCTCCCGGCTTATGATTCCACGTGCTGTGATGGGACACATGAGCTGATATTATATAATAAGATACAATAAAAAATATGAATGATATTATCTTAAACATATTTTTTTTGTTGTTAGACACTTTAATAAATTCCTGACAATTTTTTTATTGATTAATTATCGCGTATTGTGCGCAGAGCAATCTATAAATTTCTATTCCATCATAGATTTATGGCTTTTATAACAACAGAATCCATAAATAAATTATACTCCGCACACGTTATTAAGATATGAGTCATTTTTTTTCAAGATAGTGATAAATTTCGGGACGTCTTATCATTAAATATAACAAGTGCACCATAGTTTTTTAAAATGATGAGAAATTTCTGGATATAAATATGATAATAATTATCATTAAAAAAGATATAGATGGAATTTCTTAAAATAACAGATAATATTTTCTACATTAGGAAGATATTCTTAAAGTTGCTCGTGATTTTAAGCGCGAAACCGGAAATAATTGATTGATTTTCGTTGGGTTTGAGCGATGAGGGCGTAAAAACCTGATGAGATCATGACGCCACGGCAAAAGCGGCAGGGCCATCTCCAGCACATGGGCACTGCGGCGTGTCGTGAAGCCATTCCCATATTTGTCAGGACCGCGTGCCTGCATTGGCAACTGTCACGTCGTTTTCCGGCCTTGACGGGCATCTCTAACGCTGGATACGCGAAGCATGATGCGAGACCCTGAACCATATCCTCGTCATGCTGTCACATGAGCAGGATGGTCGTGAGGTAATGTCTGCAGCCGGAAACATTGACAGTCAGCCCATAAAAAATATGGAAAATAGCGGTCCATGGGGCTTTGACATGGGCAGGCGGGTCAAGTGGCAGCACGCATCCTGTCATGACCAAGTGCACCGGGGCATATGATCGCGGGCAGGGTTCATTCTGCCGACATTCAGGAACGCGATGGAGTGTCGCGAGGAATGACCCGGATCAAGGCCACTCTTTGCCGCGGTTGCGATATCTGATTGATGATGGTGGCCATGCCGGTGCAAAACCGCGCACAGTCCTTGCGCAATGTGGTCAACGGATCCTTGCACCAATCAGGCGCGTCGATATGGCAGCGGATTTTGCTGTTCCGCCCAAGCACTGGATCGTGGAGCGCCGCCTTGCCTGGCATGGTTGCTACCGCTGCTTATCTATACAGAGTTGTGCAGGAACTCGTTCTGGTTGTGTTTTTGTTGTATATTCTTAAATATTGTAATTTACTTATTTTTTTATCATATGAATTTAAATGTATTCCGTAATAAAAATCAACTTGACCTGCTTTTCCGAACTATCCATGAACATTGTCCCATGTCGCTAATTCAATCCCTCAAGCTTGTCCTTGCCCCGCCGCACCCGGCTGCGCGCCCCTTCCTGCTCGCCTCTGGCGCGGGCGCCGGGATCGGGCGGCTGCTGCCGTGGCGGGCGACAAAGCTGCTTGGTACGGCCAGTGGCCTGTTCTTCGGCTTCTGCCTGTATTTCTTCCGTGACCCCGAGCGCGTCACCCCGGCCGAAGCCAACGTGGCCGTGGCCCCGGCGGACGGGCATATCGTCTCGATCGAGAAAGTGGCTCCGCCGCCGGAACTCGATATGGGCAATGCCCCGGTCTGGCGTATCGCCACGTTCCTGTCGGTGCTCGACGTGCATGTGAACCGCATGCCCATCGCGGGCACGGTCACGCGCGTGTCGTACCATGCGGGGCAGTTCCTCAACGCCAGCCTCGACAAGGCCTCCGAACTCAATGAGCGCAACGCCCTGCGGCTCACGCTCAAGGACGGGCGGCAGCTTGCCGTGGTGCAGATTGCAGGCCTGATCGCGCGCCGCATCCTGTGCGATGCCGAAGAAGGCATGCAGTATGAGGCCGGCGAGCGCTTCGGCCTGATCCGCTTCGGTTCACGCACCGATCTATACCTGCCCGCTGACGTGGCCCCGCTTGTCGAGGTCGGGCAGACCATGATCGGCGGCGAAACCGTGATGGCACGGCTCTAAGCGGTTATGGCAGTTCCTCCCCCCGCCGACCGGTCACGCCGCATCCGCAGGCTGAAAAAACGCCAGCGCCCCCGCGTGCGGGGCCTGTCGTTCAACCGGATGATCCCCAACCTGATGACCATGCTCGGCCTGTGCGCGGGCCTGACGGGCATGCGATTCGGGCTGGAGGGACGCTTTGGCGGCGCGGCCACGGCCCTCCTCATTGCCGCGTGCATCGACGGGCTTGACGGTCGCATCGCGCGGCTGCTGCGCGGCACCAGCCGCTTTGGCGCGGAGTTCGACAGCCTGTCCGACTTCCTGTGCTTTGGGGTGGCCCCCGCCTTTGTGCTGTACCTGTGGGCGCTGCATGAAGGCGGGCGGTTTGGCTACATTCCGTGCATCATGTTCACGGTATGCATGGCGCTGCGGCTGGCACGCTTCAACGCCAGCCTTGATGATGACGCCAACCAGCCCAAATACGCCGCCAATTTCTTTACCGGCGTGCCGGCACCTGCCGGTGCGGGGCTGGCGCTGTTTCCGCTCTTTTTGGGGCTGGAGGCGCAGCGCCTGCACCTGACCTGGCTGTATGACTTCACCCGCGAGCCGCTCCTGCCCGCGCTGACGCTCAGCGGCACGGCCTTCCTGCTGGTGTCGACCCTGCCGGTCTGGTCGTTCAAGAACTTCAAGGTGCCTTCGCCGTTCATCCTGCCCACCATGCTGGGCACGGGGGCGTATGCCGCCATCATGATTGCCGAGCCATGGGGCGCGCTTGCGGCGGCAGGCGTGATCTATATCCTGCTCCTGCCCATCAGCAGGCGCAGCTTTCACCGCCTGCGGTAGAAGGCTGCGGCCTTGCAAACAGCAGATACCGTATGATTTCTGGCTGTGCGCCTGAAGACCGTGTTGTTGATATGTGCTGTCAGTTGTTGGCCTGAGCGAGATTTTCAGCAAGGCATACCTGAAGGCCAATGCATTAAACCAGGGTTCTGCCTTTGGCTGATATGTCAGAGGGATACCGCTTTCATGCAGGCGGTATCCCTCGTCACTTATAAATCGTGAAAAACAATCGTACGCAACGTATAATGTACTATTTATTATTTATCTCGTACAACTGATAATATCTACTTGTTACCCGCAATGGATGTTTATGGTTATAGGCTTTGTATACCATATGATAATTATCTTTAATCCATGCACAGATATTATCTTCAATATGATTGATATCGTTAGCAGTACAGCTCTGATAGGGCATCAGGACAAAATCTGGTTTCTGACGCAGGTCCTGCATATAGTGCTCGTCTGCCTGTGTGCCAAAATAAACGTCAATATGATCTATAAAAAGAAAAGGATCGAACGTTTCTAGATTTGCCAGATAATATAGAGAATTATCTGATCGTATATTCAAGACCTTTCTTTTTCCAACGATTTGAGAAACTGCAAGCGGGTTCTCGCGCTTGATCGACTTTATATTATTAACGTTATCTATGGTAGTAGTAATCATATAGATAGCAGAATAAATATAAAGAGGGGTCATGAGCCAGAAAGAGGGCAGTCGGCCATTCTTTTGCAGAATTGCACACATCGCCATCGCGGGAATGATAAATAGGGAGGAATAATGGTCATAAGCATGGCCAGACATAATGGCTGCCAGAACCGAGCACAGGAACCACAGCGTAAGAATACGCCCACGCATATCATCCCAAAAGACTGCTTTATCTTTGAACCAGAGTAGAAGGGCTGGATAAAGAAAAGATATCTTGGCGAGGACAATCTGTACCGTGTATAGCCGCTCTCCCAGGTTGGCACTGTAGTGTTCGAGAAAATGATGCTGCATGGAGAAATAAGCGAGCAGTTTGCCATGTCCAGCAATAAGGAATGGCAGAAAAATTAAGGTAAGACTTAATACTCCACCTGCAATGATAGTCAGGAATTCATAAAACGTGCACATGCGTGAAAACATGACATATAGGAATATGGGGGCTAATATACATCCTGATAAATAATTTACATTAACTACGATGGCTGCAAGTATTCCAGAAATTAGAAAATAATAATAGTTTTTTCTTTCAATTCCTTTTGTTAGAAGAATGATGGAAAATAAAATTATTGGTGTTTGTATAACTTCCGTATTTCCTGAAAAGTACGCTCCAATCACGCCTCCAAAAAAAACATAGAAAACCGTAGGAAAAAAACGGGTTTTGTAAAATTTATTAAATAGTACACAAATTAAAATCATACTTGAAAATGCAAGTATGGTGAATCGGCCATTTAAAATAAATTCAATACGACACCATATATAATAAAAAACATATACAAGGTACGGTTTATGATCAAAAATATAATCATATGGCAGGATATGATATTCAAAAATCCCTTTCCCGATCAAAGGATAAAACATAGGATCCCAATCAGCAGACGGGGTCAGGAAAAAGCTAAATATATAAATGCAAGATATAACTGAAATTAAAAAAATTCCAATTATTTTAAATAATTTTTTTTCTCCTGCCACAGTATATATCCTTTACCTAAACATTTATTTTTTCTATCACACGAAATGTGAAAAAAAGCTTTTTAATCAAAAACTGATAAAATATCTATAGATTTTTATAAGTGAGGCATCTTTAGCGCTCTAGATATCTAGAGCCTTCAAGATCAGCTACTTTTCGAATGCTATAGGCGACAGTACCACGTTCCTGACGCGTTTTTTCGCTGAATTGTAGAACATTATGATATAAACAGATGTCCCTGCCGGGATTCCATGCGTGTTTTATAGGTACAGCGCTGGATGCGTTCGCGCTTGAGGGATGAGCAAAAACGTCCGGCATGGCATTGTCAGGACCATTACCGTCTCGACTCATCGAATGTTCCCGATTGTGGTGGGCCTGTAAGGTAGCAGTCCAGTCCATGCTGGCGCACTGACTATCCGGATCCGAGTGGGATCAGGGCCCGGCCTTTGGGCTTTTGCCGCCAGGTGGCCATATAGGGGCGCCTGCAGCAACAACATCCACGAAGGCGTATCTTATATCTGACATCCCTGACTGAACTACGCAGCGAAGATGCCGCGCTCCACGGTCAGTCAGGCAGGTTCGCGGCTCAACTGCCAGATCTTGGCATTTTTCCGGACATCATCCGATACCATCTTCGCGACCTGCTGCTTTCACACAACCGTGGATGTGTGCTGATCCCGAGCCACAGGAAAAATGCCCGCTACCGGATATTCTCGTTCGCTGAACTGTTCATCCTGTGTCGATATTCAGGGCAGGGGCGGCACATCGCTCAATTCATGGCCATGGCAATCGATCGTCGCGTGTGCATCCTGATGGGGAGGGTTCAATTTATAGGCAACGAAGCCTTCCTCAAGGAAACCGTTTGGATAACGGGCAATCTCGGTTGCCCGTGCTTTTAGGGCCTGCTTCTGCGCTTCTGAAAACGTAAATTTCCAGTATCCGTAGGTATATTTTCGATAATGTTGAAGCTGCTCCCGGTCCATAAGGTTAACGGGCGAGCCATCCATCATGATATCCCAATCATTTGCAATAACGATGATTGAAGGCTTATGGGTGCATAGTGCAATCCTGTCAGCCTCATCCATTATGTCCTGCAATGAATAATTCATATGACCATGCATGCTATATATTACAACACGGTCAAATTTCTTCTGTGTCATAATATAGAATCTATTGTTCATATAGTATGGCATTGATTCAATTATATAATCTACAGAAGGTATGATGGTAGAATCTTTTAAATCAGCACGTGCATTGATGACTTCAGAAAATTCCCTGGCCCTGGAATTTGGTATGCGAATTTCATGATATTGCACCAAGGCAGCATAGAAAACCTGAACGAACAGCATGAAGTAGAGGGAATACAGTCCAAATTTATTTAAACCATTCTGTGGGAATGCACGCTCTTTACGATATATCCAAAAAAGGGTGCACATCCAGATGATCCACAGGGACTGATGGCGATAGCCCCCATGATAGATGATCGAAAAGAACGCTATGAAAACAATCTGCACGGCAAGTGCCGTAGAAAAAAGGAACGTATCGCCCCAGAAAACAAATATGCATGAAATAACAGAAATAAACGAAATAACAGAAAGTATTTTATAAATGGTGTATGAAAAGATGTTGTGACCAAATACATCCAAGAAAAAGCTTTTGAACGAGGTGAAGGTTATTTCCTTCATAAAATGTAATTTCAGATGATGCGGCAGCCCGTCTGCGGGGTTAAGGGCAGCAAGATCATCATAGCGGGGCGGATAAACGGTCAGGGCACAGACCACAAACCCCACAATGCCCATGGCTGCCGCAGGCAGGGTTTTCCTGACATTTTCATTAAAGGCCCAGCGGTTTGCCTGCCATGTACAGAGCGGCCACATTCCGGAAAAGGTGGCGACAATCAACGCGGAATGTATGTTTGTGTTGGCAAGTAGAAAAAGGATGGGGCCGGTTAACCTGTAACGATACTTCTGTGATGAGAAAACAATCGCCAGAACAAGCATGAATAGCATGCTGATGCCATAGTTCCGCGCCATGACGGTGTATTCGTATAGTGAAAAATACCCGAATATAAATAGCGCCTTCATGCGCAGATTATAGGGGGCCAGAAACAGGACCATCACGATGGCGAGAAAAGCCACCAGAAAGGAGGAAACTGGCAGGACTGTATAGCTATGAAAAATCAGATAACATGATTTTTCAATAAAATATGGCAAGACAGGATGGGCATTGCCGATCAGGTGTATGCTTTGCGTGCCGCCAATTGCAATCATGAAATTGCGGACTTCGTCACGCCACATTGCATGGAAATGAATTGCATAACAGGTGGCAAGTAACCAGCATAGTAACATAAGGACTTGCAGCAGGTTCTTATTTTTTGTGATTGACATGCCTTTTGACAATTCCTTGAAACCTTACCGCAAAAAACAAATATTTTATCTGTTTATTATTTATGACTATTTAGTTTTTATTTACTGATGCGTAGAAGTCTGAATGAGTTAGAGAGTATATATGTAATGTATAGTATCAAAAGGTCGTGGGATATACAATAATTTCTGACCCATCGCATTAATTTGTATAGACACTGTGATGGAGGCTTTGACACGAGCAGGAATGGCGGAGAGTATAAAAGCCAGACACACTGTGGCAGAGCATTGTGGCTATTATGCGTCGGGCGGATACAGATCGTCGTGCCGAGATCTTACGGAGCATGTGAGACGCTGCAATGGCCACGCTGGCGCGAAGCTGCAAGTCTCTGGAAAAGTTGGAGGATGAGGGCATTGGGTTCTTGGCCATTTCGGGTGGTCATGATTCCTGACCTTCCTGCCGTCGCAAAATCACATGGGTTGCCGTTTCCGCGTTTTTTACGGATAGCCTGTCAAGGCCCCTGACTGAAAGCGTAACTCCTGTCAGAAATATCCTGACATGGTCGTGAAGGCCGGAAAATGACGAGGTGATGGTGTCACCCGCAGCCCGGCCATGACTATATAGGGAACGGCCTTGCCGATACGCCGCAGCATTTGAGCGGGAGCAGGGCTCATTTCGTATCACGCGGGTCCTTTGCATATGTCAGGTTGGCGCGGCGATACCGCGCGGATGATTTCTGCCCATGTCATCATGATTTCATCCCGTTACAAACCCAAGAATCATAACTGATTGAAACAAAATAATTCATTTTCGGGCAGGCTCTTGCAACTTTGTCTGACATGTTGCCATAGCGGAAGAACTACCCGGAAAATTGCTCTGCCCGCTTCGTGAAAGCATATATAGGAGCAGGCTACTTTTTGCGTTTGCCGCATAGCGGATGGAGAGAAAGAAATCAATATGAAAACAAAACAATAAATTATATTTGAGTGAATAAGATGTTCCTAATTACGCCTTGATTTTCCTATATTTCATAATAGGTATCTCGTGCTGAAAAAACCTTCTGATTCCTTAGAATTGAGACAATGAACTTGAATCCTTCTTCTCCCTTGTCATCTCGTATAGCTGTCTTGATACCCTGTTATAATGAGGAAGTGTCAATCGAGAGGGTGATCGAAGATTTTAAGAAGTCCATTCCGGACGCTGAAATTTACGTCTACGACAATAATTCAACTGACGGGACGGCCCGGATAGCGCGTCAATGTGGTGCCTGCGTCCGGCAGGTGGACCTGCAGGGCAAGGGCTACGTCGTGTGTCAGATGTTTGCCGACATCGATGCTGATTACTATGTTCTGGTCGATGGGGATGCGACGTACGAGGCCGCGGCCGCGCCGCGCATGGTCAGCCTGGCACAGGAAAAATACCTCGATATGGTCAATGGCGTGCGGGTAACAGAGCAGCGGGATGCTTACCGGCCAGGCCATGTGCTGGGCAACATGATGCTGACAGGCTGCGTCACACTGATTTTCGGGCGTCGTATTTCTGATCTTCTGTCCGGTTATCGTGTCTTTTCCCGGCGCTATGTTCGTTCCTTTCCCATTTTGTGCTCCGGGTTTGAAATCGAAACCTTCCTCTCGGTGCATGCCCTGGAAATGGCTATGCCCATAGGAGAGGTCGTCACAAAATACGTTGAACGCCCTGAGGGATCATCCTCCAAGCTCAAGACCTATCAGGATGGATTCCGGATTCTGTTGACTATTATAAATCTTGTAAAAATGGAGAAGCCACTTTTCTTCTTCTCTGTTATTGGTGCCATTTTTGCAGTCATTGGACTGAGTATTGGCATTCCGGTTACCATAGAGTTCATGAACACGCATATGGTGCCCAAATTGCCCCGAACTTTATTGGCTACGGGGTTGATGATTCTGGCTGGCCTGTCGTTTGTTTGCGGGCTTATCATGGACATGATTACTTTGAGCCGCAAAGAAAACAAAAGACTTGCTTACATAAGGCGTTAGAATCAGGCTATTTTTATGATCTGGCTCTTATAATGCCAATTCTTTAGGAAGGATTGGCACGAATAGCCCGCCACTAATGCTATGCTGGCTTCAGTATTGTATTCTGTTTTTATGTATTTCTAAAAACGGCAATGAGTTTTGTTTTTAGTATGTACCAACACCGTGCTTCATGAGCATGACGTTTTCATTGCCCGATAGTGGTTCGCTATCATACCCATGTGGGTGGCGTTCGCGCCAGCGCAGGGCCGTTTCTACAATGCTGTCAATGTCGTGATATTGCGGGTTCCAGCCAGTGTCCTGACGGATATGGGAAGAATCCGCGACCAGGATGGCGGGATCACCCGGGCGGCGGTCTGCCCATTCCCACGGTACCTTCCGGCCACTGACCCGTTCCACGCTCTGGAGGATCTCCAGATTGCTGAACCCCCTGCCGTTACCAAGATTGTAAGTGACGGAAGCATGTTCCAGTTGATCGATAACCCGGATATGGGCATCGGCCAGATCCGTCACATGCACATAATCCCGGACACAGGTTCCATCAGGCGTATGATAATCGTTGCCGAATATCTTGAGCATGGGGCGCAGGCCAAGGGCGGCATCAATGGTGAGGGGAATGAGATGTGTTTCCGGCCGGTGGTCTTCACCCAGGCGGCCGAGCGGGTCAGCGCCCGCAGCATTGAAATACCGCAGGCATGCGCTGCGCATGCCGCAGATACGGTCTGCCCAGATCAGCGCGCGTTCAATGAAATATTTGCTGTCGCCATAAGGTGAACTGGGGTCGATTACGGCATTATCCGCGATTGATTCGCAATGATTTTCCCCATTGAACAGAGCCGCAGTCGAGGAAAACACAAAGCGTTTGACGCCGTGATCCGTGCAGGCTTCGATCAGATTGAGGGAATTGATCGTATTCTGGCCCAGATAATAAAAGGGGCGCTCAACTGATTCACTGACAGAGGAAAGGGCGGCGAAATGAAACACCACATCCCAATCTTCCTGGCTGACAGCATGCCGCGTTGCCCGTGCATCCGCGAGATCAATATTCCAGAAGCGTACGCCCGGAGGCACCGCAGCCAGATGCCCCGTGCTCAGATTGTCAAGGATAACAACCTCATGTCCTGCGTCCAGTAGGCTGATGATAACATGGCTACCTACATAACCCGCGCCACCTGTAACAAGACATTTCATTTCAGTTATATACTTTCTTGATGAATGCGATACAATCACATAAAGTTTTTAGCAGCCATGCCTCTCCCTCATGGGTAGCCTGATGCGCATGTTCATGCATAAGAACCCCCCTTGGAAATTTGAGGACCGGCATCTGCTATGGGCTCACCCTTTCCTTTGGTGATGTGGATCGTGGCGCGTGCCATATCAACGCACGATTCGCAACCCCTAAGATGTGATTCAATCGAATCATTCAGCAAAGCATCCGTTCTGCTCTCTTGTTAACACGGTCAGGTGTCAAAGTCCTTATCTTCCGGCCGGGCGCTGGAACACCGGCCTTAATTTAAAAGAGAAGGCTGCCTTCATCAACCGCAAACAAACCCGGACATAATCAGTGCAGTCAAGCCCTTATGCCCGCGGCCTGCTTGGGGGGCGGCAACAGCCAGCGTTATCTGGCCGTTTATGTCCTGATTATCAGGCCAGATGGCCCAACCCATAAAGCAGGTCCATTGGCGCCAGCTTCCAGTCAACTCGGCACGAAGGGAAGGCGCTGGCCGGGTCTGTTTCTGGTTTTACCGGGTTCTGAACGGGTGCCGTGTCATGCAGGCACGGAAGGATTGCCTGCAGGGAACCCTTCTTTTTCTTCTATATGGTAGCGGGGGCGTTCCTTTGTCTCAAGGTATATCTTGCCTACATATTCCCCAACGATACCCAAAGACAGCATCTGTATGCCCGTCGCGGCGAAAAGCGCGACAATGACAAATGCCCAGCCGGACACGCAGCCCTTCAGCACCCAGTATGCCATGATGCCAAGAAAGAGCAGGACCGAAATGGCGCCGATTGCCGCGCCCACAAATGTAATCAGCCTGAGGGGGCTGACCGTCATGGAAGTGATGCCTTCCATGGCCAGGGCAAGCATTTTCCGTAAAGGGTATTTGGAAACGCCGGCCATGCGTTCCTTGCGGTCGTAATAGACCTCTTCTGCGGGAAAGCCGACCAGGGGCACGAGGCCACGGATGTAGATGTTCCGCTCATGGTATTCCAGCAGCGCGGCGCAGGCACGCTGGCTGAGAAGGCGGAAATCGGCATGATTGAAAACCTGCTTCACCCCCATGACGGTCATCATGCGGTAGAAGAGTTCCGCCGTGGTGCGTTTGAAAGCCGTATCGGTCTGGCGGGAGGCCCGCACGCCATAAACGACTTCATGTCCCGCCATATAGGACTGCACCATCTTGCCTATGGCGTTGATGTCATCCTGCAGGTCGGCATCAATGCTGACAATGGCATCAGCCTGCGTCGCGTTGGCCAGCCCCGCCAGCAGCGCCGCCTGGTGGCCCTTGTTGCATGACAGCTTGAGCCCACGGACAAAGGAGTGCTCTTTCGCGGCGGCGCTGATCTGCTGCCACGTATCATCCCGGCTGCCATCGTCCACGAACAGTATGTAACTTTCCGCCCGCACCAGGTTCCGTCGGATCATGTCATTCAGGTATTCCCCCATTTCGCGCAGGCAAAAGGGAAAAACTTCTGTTTCATTGTAACACGGAATGACAATGGCAAGGCGCGGAACGGAATTGGGGTTCAGGTTCATATATTTGTATATCTATAACGATTGAGGGGAAGATATAAATAAAAATGATTGACTTTTGTATATGCAGTCAATCGTGTGGAAAGTCAAAAAATAATCTGGTCATGGGCAGCCATCCGTCCAGCCTCCCCCGGCACATGCAATTCCGGCTGTATCCGCCACATGGGCAGCAGGCGCGGGGCGTGGACTGTTCATGAACACGACAGGAAGAAGGGGGCCGTTTCTGTCCCGCAATACACGCCCATGACACGACATTACCACGGCATTCATTCTCCCGTGGTGCGGGCCGGGCATTTTATCGGTGCTGCAAACCGGGGGTGTTAAGGAACTTTTTGCTTTCTGTCCCTACCTTTGGCCGCATCACTAGACAGAGCGTGCAACGCAAAGGGGTGCCGTGGGCCATCCAGACCAAGCAGGTGATGGCGTCGGGGGGCAGGCTGCGCCACGGCGCGCGCCGGAACTGATCCGCCTGCAGGCCGTGCTGCGCGCGGCACGCTTTCATGGCATTGACCTCGACGTACGCGATTTTGCCGGGGAAGAGGGCGAGCGTGCCCCCTCCATTCCCGCCCTGGCGCGCTGGGTGGAGGAAAACGGCGGCACGGCACGGGGCATGCGCCTGCAATGGCGCGACCTCGTGCGCCTGCGCGACGTGCCGCCGGTCGTGCTCATGTTTGCCGATGGTTCGGCGGGGCTCATGGTCGGCGCGGATGAAGCCGGTGGCGTGATCTGGCTGGCCGATCCCTTCGCCAGCCCCGACACGTCTCCGGTGGCAGTCGATGCCCTGCGGCTTGAAGCGGTCTGGACGGGCGATGTGCTGCTGGTGCGTGGCCAGCATGACAGCACGCGCTCCGAGCCGCCGGTCGATTTCGCGTGGCTGCGCCGCCTTGTGCTGGGCGAGCGCAGGCTGCTGCGCGATGTGGTGCTGTCCTCCATGGTGATCAGCATGCTGGCCATCTTCCCGCCGCTTATCGTCATGCAGGTGATCGACCGGGTGGTGAACTTCCATTCCATGGCCACCCTGGTCTCGCTTGCCGGGCTGGTCGTGGTCATGGGGTTTTATGAAATCCTGCTTACCCATGCACGGCGCGAGATCACGCTGGTGCTCACCACGCGGCTGGATACGCGCATCTCGCTTGCGGTGTTCGACCGGCTGCTGGCCCTGCCGCTGGAGTTTTTCGAGCGCGAGCAGGCAGGCAACATCATCGGCCGCATCAGCGCCATCTACAAGGTGAGGCAGTTCATGACCGGCAAGCTGCTGGGCACCTTCCTCGACCTGTTCACCCTGCTGGTGGTGCTGCCCTTCCTGTTCTGGCTCAGCACCGCGCTGGCATGGATGACCGTTGTGGGCGCGGCGCTGATTGGCGTCATCATCCTGCTGGCCATGCCTACAGTGGGGCGGCTGATCAACCGGCAGGTCCGCGCCGAAATGGCCCGCAGCGCCGCACTGTATGAAACTGTAGCCGGAATCCGCACCGTCAAGACCCTGGCGCTGGAGCCGGTGCGCCGCGCAGTGTGGGATGAAAAGACCGCCGATGTCGTCACCGCCTCGCTCGATGCCGGGCGCATGGGCAACTGGGTGGGCACGGCGGTCATGCCGCTCGACCTGTTCATCAATCGCGGCATCATCCTCATCGGGGCATATATGGCCATTACCTCCACCAGTTCGGGCATGGAGGCGGGCGCGCTCATGGCGTTCATGATGCTGGGCGGGCGCGTGGCCTCGCCGCTGGTGGGCATGGCCCGGCTGATCGATGATTTCAACGAGGTGCGCGCCGCCCTGGCCGAGACCGGTTCCGTGCTCAACCGCCCGACCGAGACCCGCGCGCTCACCACCGGCCTGCGCCCGCCGCTGCACGGGGCGCTGTCGTTTTCCAATGTGTGCTTTACCTATCCCGGCGCTTCCGCGCCCGCGCTTGATGACATCACCTTCAGCGTGCCCGCGGGCACCATGCTGGGGCTGGTAGGGCGCAGCGGTTCGGGCAAATCCACCATCACGCGGCTGCTGCAGGGCGTAAGCCGCAGCTATACCGGCCACCTGCGGCTCGATGGCATAGACCTGCGCGAGATCAACCTGACCTATCTGCGCCGCTCATGCGGGGTGGTGCTGCAGGACAACTTCCTGTTTCGCGGCACCATCCGCGACAACATCATCGCGGGCCGACCGGGCCTGACGCTGGAGGACGTGGTGCGCGCCGCCCGCCTTGCGGGAGCGGAGGAATTCATCGAGCGCATGCCCGCGGGCTTCGATACCTGGATCGAGGAAGGATCCACCAACATCTCTGGCGGCCAGCGCCAGCGCCTCGCGATTGCGCGCGCGGTCATCTCCGACCCCAAGCTCATGATCTTTGATGAAGCCACCTCCGCGCTCGACCCCGAGAGCGAGGCGGTGGTCAACGCCAACCTGCGCCACCTCGCGCGCGGGCGCACCATGGTGATCGTGTCGCACCGGCTGGCTTCGCTGGTGGAATGCCACCAGATCTGCGTGCTCGACCATGGGCGCGTTGTCGATATCGGCACGCATGCCGAACTGCTGGAGCGCTGCACCATCTACCGCACGCTGTGGATGCAGCAGAACCGCCTGCCCGAAACCGGTGAGAACGCCGCAGAACTCGCCGCCATGCACGGAGACGCGGCATGAGCGGGCAGGCCCTGATCCCACCGCCCGATGCACAGGGCGGCCCTGCGGAGGGCGCGATCCTGTCGGTGCTGCCGCCGCCTACGGCGGATGTGCCAACCGACCTGCCGCCCGCGCTGCTGTCCTTTTACTCGCCCAGTGCTGCGCTGGTGAGCCTGCCGCCGTCGGATGCGGCGCGTTATGTGGTCTGGCTGATCGCGGCCCTTGCGGGGGCGGGGCTGCTGGTCATGACCTTTCTGCCGCTTGACCGGGTGGTAAGTGTCAATGGCAGGCTCACTCCGTTTGACGAGACGATGGTCATCCAGCCGCTCGAGACCGCAATCATCCGTTCGATCGACGTGCATGAGGGCGACAGCGTGCGCAAGGGGCAGGTGCTCGCCCGGCTCGATCCCACCATGACCGATGCCGACGTGACCAACCTGCGCCGCCAGGTCATGGCCTATCGCGCCGAAGTGGCGCGCCGCACCGCCGAGGCCGCGGGCCAGTCCTACAAAGCGGATGTCAACGACCCGGCTTCCGTGCAGGAAGCGGCGGCCTTTTTGCGGCGTGAAGCCGAATACACGGCCCAGATGGCCAATTACGACCGCCAGATCGCGGGGCTGAAAAGCGAGTTGCAGGGCTATGAGGCCAGTGCCGCGATGTATGCCGCCCGCGCCCGCGTGGCGCGTGACGTGCAGGACATGCGCACCCGCCTGCAGCACGAGCAGGTGGGCAGCAGGCTCTCCACGCTCGCGGCGCAGGACAGCCTGATGGAGGTGGTGCGCTCGCAGGTTTCCGCCCGGCACGAGGCAGACAGCACCCGCGCCCGTCTCGACGGCATGGTGGCGCAGCGTGATGGCTATGTCAGCAACTGGCATGCGACCGTGTATCAGGATCTTGCCCTGGCCCAGCACCGCCTGGCCGATGCCGAGGGCAGCTACAGCAAGGCCATGCTGCACCACGACCTTGTCATCATGCGCGCAGACCGCGATGCGGTGGTGCTGAGCATCGCCCATCTTTCCGCAGGTTCGGTCATTCAGGCGGCCAGCCCGCTCATGACACTGGTGCCCGCTGCAGCCCGGCTTGATGTCGAGGCCACGCTGCGCGGGGTGGATGCGGGTTATGTGCGCGCGGGCGATCACGCGCTGCTCAAATTCTCGGCTTTCCCCTACACGCAGTATGGCGGAGCTGATGCCACGGTGCGCGTCATCAGCCCCGATGCGTTTACCGATGCCTCGGGCCGTCCGGGCGGCAGCGGCGCGCAGACGGGCGAGGAAGACGGCGACCCGATGAACGCCTTCTACCGCGTGCGCCTTTCCATCGACCGTTACACCCTGCATGGCGTGCCGCCTTTTTTCCACCCGCAGCCCGGCATGCCGGTCGAGGCCGATATTCATATCGGGCGGCGCACCATGATGCAGTACCTGCTCAACCGCCTGCTGCCTGCCGTGACCGACGGCATGCGCGAACCCTGAGCGGGGGCGGTATGCGCAAGCTGTTTTCCCGCTGGCGGGAGGGGTTCTCCGCGCAGGGGCGGCTGCAGCGCGCCATAGGCTGGCTGGAGCACGAAGGCCGCGCCCCGCAGGGTTTCGCCCTGCTGGGCCGGCTGGCGCAGGATGGCATGGTGCCAGCACAGTACCAGGTAGCCCGTGCCTATCTGGAAGGTCAGGGCGTGCCGCGGAGTCCGACCGAGGGCGTGCGCTGGATGCACCGTGCCGCAACCGCCGGGCATGCCGAAGCCTGTTTTGCCATGGCGCTCATGCTGCTGGTCGACCCGCCCGATGGCAGGGGGGCCGATGGCCTGCTGCCCACGGTGCTGCCTGCGGGCATCGAGCGCTGGCCCGACCCTGTTGCCGCAACCGGCTGGGCACAGCGTGCGGCTACGCTCGGCCTGCCCGATGCGCAGGCGCTCTATGGCTACCTGCTGGCCTGCGGGCCTGACAGCGTGCGCGACCCGGAGGCGGCGCGCCTTTGGTGCGCGCGCGCGGCACAAGCGGGGTGCCCGCAGGGTGATCTGGGGCTTGCGGTGGCCCATCTGGCAGCCGAGGCACCGGGCACCGACCCCGATGCGGTGGCAGCGCTGAACCGCGCGGCGGAAAGCGGCCTGCCCACCGCGCAGTACATGCTGGGCCTGTTGCATGAGCGCGGCTGGGGCGTGGCGCGTGACGGTGCCCGCGCCGCACTGTGGTATGAACGCGCGGCCGAACAGGGCGTGCGCCCGGCACAGGCCCGCTATGGCGCGCTGCTGCTGCATGACCGGGCGGATGGCCCGCGCAATATGCTGATGGCCGAGACATGGCTGCGCCGCGCGGCCCTTGGTGGCGACCGCGAGGCCGCTGCGCTGCTTGGCGACCTGCATGCACGCGGTGAGGCGGCGATTCCCGCCGATCATGAGGCGGTTGCGTGGTACCGCATGGCCGCAGGGCAGGGTCATGCGCTGGCCTGCCGCATGCTGGCCGTGCTGTACCAGCAGGGGCGCGGCGTGGCGGCTGACCCCGAACTGGCCCGCCAGTGGCTGGAACGCGCGGCGGAACTTGGCGATGTAACGGCCATGAGCGACCTTGCCGCAACCTTGCAGGCCCATGCGGAGGAACCGGCCGCCACCACGCCCGCTCTGGTTGATTTTGAACCGGCGGCACGGGCGGGTGACCCGGTTGCCACCTTTAACCTCGCTGTCAGCCTGCATGGCGGTGTGGGGCGGCCCGTGGACCGCGTGGCGGCAGCCGCGTGGATGGAACGCGCGGCCCGCGCGGGCGTGGTCAATGCCGCTTACTGGCATGGCCGCATGCTGCTTGAGGGCGATGGCGTGGCGGCTGATCCGGCGCGCGCGCGGCAATGGCTGGAGCAGGCGGCCACGCATGGCCTGCCCGAGGCCTGTCTTGCCGCAGCCCAGCTCCGGCTGGAGGGGCGCGGCGGCCCGCGCGACCATGCGGGGGCGCTGGCCCTGTATCACAAGGCCGCCGCCGCTGGCCGGGCTGGGGCGATGTTCTCGCTGGGTGCGCTGTATGGTGGCGGCCACGACATAACGCCCGACCGGGCGCAGGCGCTGCACTGGTTCATGCAGGGGGCCGTGGCGGGCCACGCGCTGGCCCAGCTTATGGCGGGGCGCTATCTGGCGCGGGGACTGGCCGGGCCGGTAGATCCCGTGCAGGCCCGCCACTGGCTGGAACAGGCCAGCGCACAGGGGCTGGATGCAGCGCGGGCCGAATGCGCGCAACTGCCGCGCGGATGAGCAGGCGACCGCCCCACACAACACCTGACAACGTGCCGGAGGTGGAGGTCAGCGGCGCCATGCGGCAGGCATGGCGGCATGCGGCGGATGGGCGGCACGGGCAGGCCGTTGCGTGGATGGCGCGTGCGGGGCGCATGGCCTCGGGTGACAGGGCGGTTCGCTTCGCGCAGGCAGCGGTGCTGCTGGGCGCGGGGCAGGCGGCACAGGCCGCGCGCGCGGTTGAGCAGGTCATGGCGGCGCAGGAATTCCGCACGGGGCTGAAACTGCTGGTGCTGGCCCTGTGCGGGGCCGGGGCATGGACCCGCGCGGCGGCGGCGCTTGAACGGTTTTTTACCCGTTATGGTTTCGATCCCGACCTGCGTGGGGCGGCGGATCTGGTATGCCAGCGCACGGGGCGACCCGGCTGGTGCGCGCTCGCCCCTGATGGGGTGCTGCATTGGGGCAGCCTGCCCGCAGGCGACATGCCTGACATGGCGCTTGATGGCCAGCCCCGCGCCCTGCTGCCGGGCGGCAGTACGGCGCTTCCCTCCTACTGGCGGCATGTGCGCGAGATCAGGGTGCGCCATGCGGGCGCATTGCTGCTGGGCGGTCGCCCCGACCCTGTTGCACTGGGCGCTACGCTGGGGGCGATGTGGCCCGATGACCATGGCCTTGCGGGCTGGGCCTTCATGCCCGCCCGGCCCGATCATTGCCCCGAACTGCACCTGATTGATGCCGGGGGCAGGCGTAGCCTCACGCTCAGGCGCGGCAGGGTGGGCCGACACGACAGCGCGGCAGGTCCCGGCCTGCCGGTCTGGACATTTCATGTGCCGTGGCAGGCCCTGGCAACAGGCGGCAGCGTGCGGGTCGTGCGACCCGACGGGCGGGATGTCACCGGCTCGCCGCTACCCGTCGGGCTTCCCGCCGCCCGGCCCGTGTTTCCCGCCATGCGGGGCCATGGCGCGGCACCGGTGCGCGTGCCACCCGTTGCCCCACGCTGCCGGGTGGTCATTCCCGTCTATGCCGACCGGGTCCGCACGCTCGCCTGTATCGACAGCGTGCTGGCCAGCCTTGATGCCCCGACGCGTCATGTCACGGACATCATGGTGGTGGACGACGCCACGCCGGACCCTGACCTTGCCATCGCGCTGGGCGACCTTGCCGCGACCGGGCGCATTCACCTGCGCCGCCATGCGCGCAACCGGGGCTATCCGGCTGCGATCTGCACCGCGCTGGCGGATGTGCGGGGCGATGACGTGGTGCTGCTCAACAGCGATACATTGGTGGCGCCGGGCTGGCTGGAGGAGATGCGGCACGTGGCCTATGCCCGCGCCGATACGGGCACCGTCTCGCCGCTTTCAAACGATGCGACCATCCTGACATGGCCCGACCCCGCCCATCCTGCCCCGCTGGTGGGCGGGCTTGCGGCGGTGCGGTGGTTGATGGCCGCGGCCCGCCGCGCCAATGGTGGCGGGGATGTGGAGGTGCCGACCACGCACGGGTTCTGCATGTTCATCCGCTATGACTGCCTGCGTCACACTGGCGCATTCCGCCCCGAACTGTTTGGCCGTGGCTATGGCGAGGAAAATGATTTCTGCATGCGTGGCCGCCTTGGCGGCTGGCGGCACCGGGCGGCGGTGGGGGCGTTCGTGGGGCATGTGGGGGGCGTGTCGTTTGCCAGCGCACGGGCTGACCTGCTGCGGCGCAATATCTGGATTCTGAACCGGCTCTTTCCCGGTTATGATGCGCTGGTGGCGGCCCATATCAAGGCCGACCCGTTGCGGGCGGCCCGGCACAGGCTGTCGGTGCTGGTGTGGTGCCGGGGGGCTGCTGCGGCAGGGCTGGCGGGGGCGGTGCTGCTGGTCAGCCATGGCGAAGGCGGCGGCGTGGCCCGCGTGGTGCAAGCGCGCGGGCGGCACTGGCTGGAGGCGGGGCGGTTGCCTGTCGTGCTCGACCCCACGCCCGAGGGGTTCGTGCTGCGTGATGGCAGGCCAGAGGCCGACTGGCCCGACCTGCATTTTGCCTGGCCCGCGCAGGAACCGGCCCTTGTGGCGCTGCTGCGCGCGCTGGGCGTGGCGCAGGTCGAGATCCATCATCAACTGGGGCACGATGCGCGTGCGCGGGCTTTGTGCCGCGTGCTGGCGCTGCCCTGTGATTATTACGTGCATGACTATGCCGGGCTGTGCCCGCGCGTAACATTGGTGGGGCCTGCGGGGCGCTATTGTGGCGAGCCGGATGCGGCAGGATGCGCGGCCTGCGTGGGCGTGCTTGGCTCGGTGGTGGGGGAGCGCGACGTGACGCGCCTGCGCCATGACACGGCCCGTGACCTTGCCGGTGCGCGGCGGGTGATCGTGCCCTCGGCGGAGGTCGCATTGCGGCTGGGCCGGTATTTTCCGCATGTCACGCCCCATGTGCACGCGCTGGAAGATGATGGCCCTGCGCTGTCCCTGCCGCACTTCGCCGCCCAGGATGTCACCGCTGCCGCGACTGGCCTGCCGCCACGGAATGATCGTTGCCGGGTGGTGATCGTGGGGGGAATCGGGGTGGAAAAAGGCCATGCCATCGTGCTTGCGGCGGCACGCGATGCGCGGGCGCGCGACCTGCCGCTGGAATTCGTGGTGGTGGGCCATACGGTGGATGATGCCGCCCTGCTGGAAACGGGCCGCGTGTTCGTGACCGGCCATTATGACGAGGCGGATGGCCTGGCGCTGGTGCGGGGCTGCGCGGGCGATGTGGGCTTCCTGCCCGCGCTATGGCCCGAGACATGGTGCTTCACGCTTACGCTGCTGTGGCGGGCGGGGCTGCGGGCCGTGGCGTTTGATATCGGCACCGTGGCGCAGCGCATCCGGGCCACGGGGCGGGGCGCGTGCGTGCCGCTGGGGCTGCCCGTTCACCAATTGAATACGTTTTTGCTGTCTTATGCACGGGCCGGGCATGACGTGAGCCGCCCGGTGTGTTCCTGACCACTCCCAAGAGGCCCGCCTTGACCTGTCCTGCTCCTGCCTGTGCGCCCGTGCCGTCTTCTTCTCCGTGGGGGAAGCAGCCATGACGCAGACCGCAAACGAACCGGTGCCCCAGGCCAAGCCCGATACCGTGCAGGCCACGGCACGGCTCATGCGGCTGGATGCAGGGCTGTACTGCCTGTTTCATGCCGCCCTGCCAGCCCCCGTGCGCTTTGGCAGGCTGGCAGGCATGCGTGTCAGTGCGCCGCCGGGGGAGGATGGGGTGCGGGTCAGCACGTTTGATGCGCAGGGCTGGATCGGGGCGAGTGCCGGGGCGGCGCTGGTCATGGTGCCTGCAGGTGGTGGGGCAGTGCTGGTCACCACCTATCGCGAGCATGAGGCGCCCAGTGAACTGCCCGCCCTGCAGATTGTCCGCCTCGGCGGCCCGGCTGAGGCCCGGCCTGCCGCGCAACCGGCACGGGTGGCGCAGGCAGCTCCCGCCCCGGCGGCGGGGGGCATGGTTGCCCATATCCAGCACCGGGGCGATGTGCAGGCAGAACTTGGGGCATGGATGGGGGAGAGTGGCAGCGGGCACTGGCTTGAGGGGTTCGCTATCCAGCCATCCCCGGGTATTGCGCCCGGTGATCTCGAATATCAGGCCATACTGGGGCAGGACTGGTTCTCGCCGTGGGTGAATGGGGGCGGATATTGTGGCAGCCGGGGCATGGCGCTGCCCTTGCTTGGCCTGCGCGTGCGGCTGAAAGGGGCAGCGGCGCAGGGCCATGAATGCCAGGTGGAGGCCAGCTTTACCGATGGCAGCCGGAGCGGGCCGGTGGCAGATGGGCCAGTCATGGCCGCAACACAGGCCCCGCTCGAGGCTTTTCGTGTAGTGGTGCGGCCCCGGGTCGCGGCTGAACCGGTCATTCCCGCGCCAGAACCGGTTGATGACGGTGTGGAAGCGCAGTTGCTCGAGGCGCTGCCCCCGCCGGTGGCGCCAGCGCCGCCGGTGGGGCGGGTCCGGCGGGGCAGGCGTGTTCCGCCCCCGCGTGCCGGCAGGGTAATGCCCGCGGCAGGAGCGCAGACCGCGCGTGACGATACACCGCCTGAAGAGACGCAGCGGAAGGGCTCAGGGCAGATGCAGGCCCGCCCGGACCAGCCCGTGCCCTGGTGGCACCGCAAGCCCGGCAGCGCCACGGCGGCCTCGCCTGCCCGGTCGCCCCGCCGTGGTGGTGGAACGCCCCGCAGGCCCCGCGTACTGGCCGATTCATGACCGCAGGCAGCGGGCGCGAGGGCAGGACGGCATGAAATATCTGTTCGTGCACCAGAATTTTCCAGCCCAGTTCCTGCACCTGCTGCGCAACCTGCGGGGGCAGGGCGGCAACGAAATCATTTTCATAAGCGAATCAGGAACGTCCCATATGGCAGGCGTGCGCCGGGTGTCCTATCGCCTGCCGCCCGCGCCGGAACTGGCCGCCCCCGGGCCGGTGGCGGAACTCGCGCGCGCCATGCAGCGCGCGGCGGCAGTGGCGCGGGCGGCACGCACCTTGCGGGATCTGGGTTATGTGCCCGACATCATCATCGGCCATCATGGCTGGGGCGAGATGCTGGACCTGCCCGATGTGTATCCCGGTGTGCCGCTGCTGGGCTATTATGAATTCTTCTATCATCCCACCGGGCTGGATGTGGGGTTTGATCCTGAATTTGCCCCGCCCGCCGATGTGGCCCCCCTGATCCGCGCGCGCAATACGCTCAACCTGCTGGCTCTTGCCCAGCCGGGGTGGGGGCATACGCCCACGCGCTTCCAGCACGCGACCTATCCCGACTGGGCGCGCCCACGCCTGACCGTACTGCCCGAAGGGGTGGACCTGCATAAATGCGCCCCGGACCCACAGGCCCGCCTGTGCCCCTTTACGCTGGGCAGCCTGACCGTGAGGCCTGATGAGAAGCTGGTCACCTATGTCGCGCGTGACCTCGAGCCTTATCGCGGGTTTCATGTGTTCATGCGCGCGCTGCCCCATATTTTGCGGGCGCGGCCTGATGTGCGGGTGGTGCTGGCAGGTGGCGATGGAGTCAGCTATGGCAGCCCCGCGCCGGGCGGGCAGACATGGCGGCAGCACATGCTGGCCGAGCTTGGCGGCGTGCTGGACATGCGGCGCGTACATTTTGCGGGGCAGATAGAATATGATGATTTCCGCCGCCTGCTGCAGCGTTCGGACGCGCATGTCTATCTGACATACCCGTTCGTAGCGTCATGGTCGCTGCGTGAGGCCATGGCCTGTGGTTGTGCGATTGTGGGTAGCCGGACCGCGCCGGTGGAAGAATTCCTGCAAGATGGCCGCACCGCGCGGCTTGTGCCCTTCCTTGCGCCACGGCGCATTGCCGGGGGCGTGGTGGAACTGCTGGAAGATGAAGGGCTGGCAGCGAGACTGCGGACCAATGTCCGCGCCCATGCCGTAAAAACGCTGGCCATGCAGGACTACATGGCGGGCTATCACCGGCTGATCGGGGAACTGACCCACACTGGCAGCAGGCTGACCGATGCCGCCTGACAGGAAGGGGATAAAAGTTTTTGGGCGCTGCCTTTTTTCAGGAAGGCAGCGTTTTTTCAAAGCTTTTGAAAAAAAAGCTTCACCAAAAACTTTTATCGGCAGGGCTTACTTGCCTGCGACGGCCTTGACGGATTCAAGGATTACTTCGCCTGCTACCTTCTTGTCGGCCCAGCCTGCAACCTTGACCCACTTGCCCTTTTCCAGGTCCTTGTAGCGGGTGAAGAAGTGCTCGATCTCCTTGAGCACGATCTCGGGCAGGTCCTCGAGCTTTTCCACGTTGGAATAGTACGGGTGCACCTTGTCGTGCGGCACGCAGATGATCTTTTCGTCCTGGCCGCTCTCGTCTTCCATGCGCAGCACGCCGATGGGGCGCGCGCGCACCACAACACCCGGCACCACGGCGGCGGGCATCAGCACCAGCGCGTCGGTCGGGTCGCCATCGGCGGCCAGCGTGTTGGGAATGAAGCCATAGGCCGCCGGATAGACCATGGGCGTGAACAGGATGCGGTCCACCACCAGTGCGCCGCTATCCTTGTCGATCTCGTACTTGACGCCTGAACCCTGCGGAATTTCGATCACGACATTGATGTCGTTGGGTACGTCCTTGCCGGGGGAAATCTTCGATACGTCCATTGCTGTTCAGGCCTCCTGCTGCCTGTATGTGCGTTAAGGGCCACCCCAGAGCGGAGCGGCATGAATTAACGGGGGATGACGGTATATCTGCCCGCGTTTTCTGTGCAAGTCATGTTCCGTGGCAGGGCGGCCAACCATGAGCCAGATCATGAACCTGTTTTTTTTATGGCGATATCGCCCCTGTAACGGAAAAAATTACGCACAAAAAGGCACGTTGATCTTGCCAAATCCCGCGACATGCGCGAGATCAGGGGCTGCCTGCGCGCCCGTAGCTCAATTGGTTAGAGCGGGCCGCTCATAACGGCTTGGTTGCGGGTTCAAGTCCTGCCGGGCGCAGGCTTTTCAGCATGCGGCACGGCGGGCATGCCCCGATGCAGCCCACGCCGTGCGGTGACTTGACCATTTTCTCATCAGTTTATCAGGAGCCGACCGTCATGGCCGCCACGCAATATGTCTATGTGATGAAGGACCTGACCAAGGCGTATCCGGGTGGGCGTGAGGTCTTCAAGGGCATTACCCTGTCCTTCCTGCCTGGCGTCAAGATCGGTGTGCTTGGCGTCAATGGTGCCGGTAAATCGACGCTGCTCAAGATCATGGCAGGCGTGGAAAAGGAATTTGGCGGCGAGGCCTGGGCCGCCGAGGGCGCGCGCGTGGGCTACCTCGAGCAGGAGCCCAAGCTCGACGAGAGCCTGACGGTGGGCGAGAACGTGGCGCTGGGCTTTGGCGAACTGAAAAAGGCCGTGGACCGCTTCAACGAAATTTCGATGAAGTTCGCCGAGCCCATGTCCGATGACGAGATGAACACCCTGCTGGCCGAACAGGCCGAACTGCAGGAAGTGATCGACGCGGGCGATGGTTGGGAGCTTGACCGCAAGCTCGAGATCGCGCTTGAAGCCCTGCGCTGCCCGCCGGCTGACAGCCCGGTGGAGAAGCTCTCCGGTGGTGAGCGCCGCCGCGTGGCCCTGTGCCGCCTGCTGCTTGAAAAGCCCGACCTGCTGCTGCTCGATGAGCCGACCAACCACCTTGATGCGGAAAGCGTATCCTGGCTGGAAAAGACGCTGCGTGACTACGAAGGCACCGTGATGGTCATCACCCATGACCGTTACTTCCTCGATAACGTCACCAACTGGATTCTTGAGCTTGAGCGTGGCCGTGGCTATCCGTTCGAGGGCAACTATTCCTCCTGGCTGACCCAGAAGCGCAAGCGCCTGGCGCAGGAGGAAAAGGAAGAGAGTGCCCGCCAGCGTGCCCTTGCCGCCGAGCAGGAATGGATCGGCTCCTCGCCCAAGGCCCGTCAGGCCAAGAGCAAGTCGCGTATCGCGCGCTATGAGGAAATGCTGGCCCAGAACAACGAGAAGGCAAACGGCGTTGCCGATATCGTCATTCCGCCCGGCCCCCGCCTTGGCAGCACCGTTATCGAGGCCGAGGACCTGCGCAAGGGCTTTGGCAACCGCCTGCTGATCGATGACCTGAACTTCAAGCTGCCGCCGGGCGGCATCGTGGGCGTGATCGGGCCGAATGGCGCGGGCAAGTCCACCCTGTTCAAGATGATCATGGGGCAGGAAACGCCCGATAGCGGCAAGCTTGTCATTGGTGACACGGTCAAGCTTGGCTACGTGGACCAGTCGCGCTTCAGCCTTGATGACGACAAGACCGTGTGGGAGGAAATCTCCGGCGGGACCGACGTGATCTACCTTGGCAAGCGGGCCGTGCCGTCGCGCGCCTATGTGGGGGCCTTCAACTTCAAGGGTGCTGACCAGCAGAAGAAGGTGGGCGTGCTCTCGGGTGGTGAGCGCAACCGCGTGCATCTGGCCAAGATGCTGCGGCAGGAAAGCAACGTGATCCTGCTCGATGAGCCGACCAACGACCTTGATGTCGATACGCTGCGCGCGCTGGAAGAGGCTCTGGCCGAATTCGCAGGCTGTGCGGTCATCATCAGCCATGATCGCTGGTTCCTTGACCGTCTGGCCACCCATATCCTCGCCTTTGAGGGTGACAGCCACGTGGAATGGTTCGAGGGTAACTTCCAGGCCTATGAGGAAGACAAGCGCCGCCGCCTTGGCCCGGATGCGACCGAGCCGAGCCGGATCAAGTACCGCCCCATCGAGCGCTGATTCCGTTTGCCATCGGCCCCATTATCTGCCTTCAATAAAGGCCGGGTTCACGCTCCGGCCCTGAGGGAGGCAGTAATGGGATGTCGATATCACATACAGACAGGCCACCTGCAGCTTGATCCGGTCTCATGGACCGACCTTGAGGACGTGGTGCGGCTCAAGGCCAGCGCTGGCGTGACCGGGCGGCTGGCTGGCGGCGTGTGCAACCGCGTGCTGAGCGAGCAGGACATGCTGACCGACCTCATGACCTGGGGCCGCGAGGGCGTGGGCATGTTTACCGTGCGCCAGCAGGGCCGCTTCATCGGGCTGGCAGGCGTGCAGCCTTCCACCACTGCGCCTGACTGCCATGAATTACAGTTCACCATGATAGCCGCCGTGCGTGATACGGCGCTCTCACGCGAGGCAACGACCACGGCGCTGGCCTTTGCGCATGATGCGGGAGTGAGCCGCGTCATCGCCTATGTGCGTGAGCATGACATCGTGGCCCGGCAGGTTTTTGGCGGGGCGGGCATGAGTGTCTGCCCGGACCAGCCCGAACGCTGTGGGCCCGATATCCTGCTCTATCACAGCATGCGTGGCGCGCCTTCATGGGCCAGCCTGCATTAAAGGTGGCCTGAAAAGCCCGCATGGACAGTTTGGTGCAGCTTTTTTTCAACATGTGCCCGCTGACCGCGTGCGGAAGAAATCGTTTCCTATCCGCATTGTTTCTGTAAACTCGCCTCCTTGGTTCTCCGGGGAGATTGACGGGTGAAAATACTTTCTGCGGCGTTGGCCTGCCTGCTGTGTTCTGCGGCGGTGCCTGCCTATGCGGCTGATCCGGTGCTGGTCATTCATGGCGGGGCAGGGGGGATCCGCAAGGATATGACGCCCGCGCGTGAAAAGGCGGTCAAGGCAGCCCTCAAGCGCGCATTGCGCACCGGGTATGCCCGGCTGAAAACCGGCAGGCCCGCGGTCGAGGCCGTTGAGGCGGCCGTGCAGGTGCTTGAGGACGACCCGGAATTCAATGCAGGCCGGGGCGCGGTTTTTACACATGATGGCCATAACGAGATGGATGCGGCCATCATGGATAGCGCGACCCTGCAGGTCGGAGCCATTGCGGGGGTGACGCATGTGCGCAACCCCATAACGCTGGCGGCGGCCGTGATGGCGCATTCGCCCCATGTATTCCTGATTGGCGATGGGGCGGAAGCCTTTGCCAGAACGCAGGGCGTGGCCCTGGTTGATGCCTCCTATTTCCGCACGGACCGGCGCTGGGCGCAGTTGCAGGAGGCGCTGGAGAAAGACCGGCAGAAGCAGGCGCAGGAAGCCGATACCCATCATGGCACGGTGGGGGCCGTGGCTCTTGACCGCAACGGGCATCTGGCGGCAGCGACCTCAACGGGCGGCCTTACGGACAAGATGTGGGGTCGCGTTGGCGATTCACCCATAATCGGCGCGGGAACATATGCCAATGCAGGCTGCGCCATGTCCGGCACGGGCTGGGGCGAATATTACATCCGCACGGTGGCGGCCCATGAAATCTGCATGCGGGTAACGATGATGCACCAGCCGCTCGCCAAGGCAGCGGATGATGTCATCAACCATGAAATTCCCGCCCTTGGCGGTGATGGTGGCGCGATTTTGGTGGATGACAAGGGCAATATCGCCATGCCCTTCAACACGGATGGCATGTACCGGGGCTGGATCACGCATGATGGCGTGGTCCATGTCGCCATTCTCAAGGGAACCTGATGGCTTTCTGAAACTGTCTGGCGGCCTTTGCGCAGATGGGGATGGGCGGCATGTCCCCGTTCTTCCCTGCAAGTTCAGTTACGGTGATGACCCGGACGGTGTGGGCAGGACGCATTCTTTCTGCCTGTCCTGACAGATGGGCCTGAACCGCCAGGTCTCCATATCCGGATGGGCCTGCCTGAGCTCATCGTAATCGTACAGTTCTTTGTAATAGTAATCCATGACCGAGGTATTCTTTTTTATAAAATAATCTATGTAATTTTGATTGGCTGTCGGGTGCATGGCTTTGGAGAGAACAAAGAAGTCAAATAAACCAATCAGGATTGACAGAGGAATAATCAATTTGTTTGGCATGGTGTTAACGCCTCCGCCTAGTAGAAGTAATGTGAATCGTTAAACCACATTGCCGAAATGATTATGTTCAGAACAAAAACACCCATAACAGCATAATCGGTGAATTTTTTACTTTTGTAATCAAAGAGCCGAGTAAAAATCATGACAAATAAAGGGTTGCCCATGATGTATCGATGCAGTGAGTCGAGACCGGAACTGATGGCGCACAGGAACGTGACTGTCAGGATCGATGCTTCCAGGTACATCCGCTTTTTAAAGCCGTAATACAGGAAAAACATGTCGATAAACGCCGAGATCAGCCCATTGATCCGGTGCCCATGCCGAACGGCCTCCAGAAGCCACACACCGGGAAATGCGAACTCGCGCCCCCAGCTTCGCTCCAGATGTGAGAAGGCCAGCGCATCGCCGCTCAGATGATAGAGATAGAGCATATAGCCAGACAGCCCCAGGCTGCCGGCCATGATGGAAAAACCCCCGTTTAAGAAATCATTCAGGTTCCGTGCCCTGAGCGCCTCAATCATGAGGTAGGCCCCACATGTGCCTACCAGCATGATGCCTGTGGGGCGGGTGAGGGTGGCAAGGAAAGCGCACAGGAAAAGCGGGATATATTTTTTTTCTTTTGCAAAATAAACGATGGAGATCGTTATGAGCGCATAAATACATTCCGTATATTGAACTTTGCACCATAGGGAAAATGGTGAAAGGCAAAGTAGAAATATAAATAAAATATATTTCTGGGCATCAACGAATTTTTTGTAATATAGCGCTGCGAAAGCTACCATGAAGAAGAACAGCGTCTGGTTAAGCAGCAGCGCCGAGCCTTCGGCAGTCAGGCCCGTCAGATATTTCATACCAGCGGCAAGTCCCGGAAAAAGCGGGAAAAATGGCCAGGCAGCCTTGCCTATGTGGCGAAGCGACAGATAGACCTCGGGCTGGTATCCATGCAGGATGATGTCTCTGTACCACATACAGTCCCATTTGCAGGTACTGTAGGTGAGGCCGCCAAAAGGGATTGTCTCAAGATCAAAAACCACAAGCGAGAAGGCGGCTACAATAAACGAAAAAAAGAGAATTTTATTCGCTTTCAGAATTTTTTTCATTTCTGCGTTCTCTTTTTTCTGATTATTGTATGAAAATAATCTCTTTTATATGAATGCAGACGCCATGTATTGAGTTGCGCCATGCTGTATTGAATAAATTGTTCAGGCATCGCCCCGTTATGCTGCCAGGGCAGAACGGCATGGTATCCCGGCAGCGGCGATGAATGGTCTGATCTCATGAAGCTAAAGATACAATATATGCATAGGGTTAATCGATGGAGAGGGGTTTGAGCACACTTTCCGCGTTATCGCAAAAAATGTTGACCCGAAAATCCCCTGCAACATGGGCAGCAGGCTTCATGCATCGTACCATTGTGGAGGCCCCCTTTCTGAGCCCCGCTGCACACCCGGCCGGGGGCATTTTCCAGCCGGGAGAGCAGGGCTCATCGCCATTAAAAAAGCCTGTACGAAACCGGCTTTTTTATGACATATCCGCTATGGGCGCCGTTAGTGGTGGTTGGCGATCTGCTTGTCGAGCGCGCGCAGCAGCGCATCCACGTTGCCGCCATTGCGCGCGATGAAGGAGCCGTAATCCTGCCGCTGGGTCAGGCGCAGGCTTGCGCCTTCGCCCACCACGTCCACCACCTTGGGGCTGCCGCTGGCGGTGCTGATGATCCACTGCGTATCAGCGCCCGGCTGGCCGGGGCGGTTGATGACGGTGGACACGGCCGTGTCATCGCCAGAGGGCGCGCTTGAGCCCACCACGAAGGTCACGCCACGGTAGTCGCCAATCTTGTCGGTAATGGCGTTGACCAGCACCTGATGGAACAGCTTGAGGTAGCGGGCCTGCTGGTCCGCGGTGGCGGTGCGCCAGTAGCGGCCAAGGCAGTAGCGACCGATGGCGTCAACGTCCACATACTGTTCGAGCAGGGGCAGGATGCCCTGCTTCTTTTTTTCCAGCGAGATGTCGCTGTTGACCACGCCAACAAGTTTGCTGCCAAACATGGTGACGAAGGAACGGGCCTGCGCGCCGGCATCAACCGCCCATGCTGAAGCAACAGGCATGGTGGCGAGGGCTGCCAGCAGTGCCAGTGCATGGCGACGGGGGATGAATCTCTGCATCGCTGTGTCCCTTTTTGGTTATTTTGTGTGGTACCAGTCGGGCACGGTGGCCCGGTGGTCGTTCTTGATGGTTTCCGCAATGGCCTTGCGCTGCTGCTGGTAGGCGCTGCGGATGGTGGCGTAGGGATCGAGCGAATCCTTCATCACCTGGTCAAGCGCATCGACATTGGTGGCCATGCCAT
Source organism: Komagataeibacter sucrofermentans DSM 15973 (assembly GCF_040581405.1). NCBI lineage: Bacteria > Pseudomonadati > Pseudomonadota > Alphaproteobacteria > Acetobacterales > Acetobacteraceae > Komagataeibacter > Komagataeibacter sucrofermentans. The sequence goes on along the minus strand of NZ_CP137157.1, from coordinate 2,672,020 downwards.
TGATGGTGCCCATGATGTTATAGGCCCAGTTGAAGGTCAGCAGCCCGTAGCCACGCGGCACATAGTTCCATGGCGAGAGGCCCACATCGATGCCGTAGCCGATGCCATCACGGAAAGAGGACGGACCCAGCACCGGCAGGAACAGATACGGCCCCGAGGCCACGCCCCATGTGGCCAGGGTCAGGCCGGCATCGTTGTCATGGTGCTTGTAGCCTGCGTAGTTCGCCACATCGATCAGCCCGCCGATGCCGACCGTCATGTTGATGCACCAGCGCACGAAGGCATCACCCGCGCGGCGGGGCTTGCCCGCGCCCACGTCGTTAAAGAACACCACCGGCTCGTTCATGGTCTGGTACAGGCCGCCAAACGCATTGCGCAGCGGGCGCGGCACGGCCCAGATATAGGCCTTGGCCACCGGGCGCAGGGTGTATTTGTTGGCCCACATGGTAAGGCCGAAGGCCTTGCGGTTCAGCTTTTCGTAGCGGTCGTTGGCTTCCTTGTATTCAGCCAGGGCGTCCGGGTCGGTAGGCGGCGGGGCCGCACATGAGGCAAGCCCCAGCATACCCAGCATCACCCCCACGACGCGCAGCGCCGGACGACGCGGGGACGGGAACGGGCGGGACGACCAAGAATTCGATCCTGTCTCTGCGCGCATACTCGTTTCCGCTTCCCTCTGTCTTTGCGTCACCGTCATGCTGGCATGGCGGGGTGGCCCAATGTGTTTGCAAGAATCCTGAACCGGGCGATACCGCCCCTTTCTCGCGTCACTCTCTAGCATGGGATGGCTGTTGTGCAATCCGCTAGCCCGCTGATGAAGGAAGATTGTGGCTGCCCTGCAGGATGCACATGGGGCTGAACCCGGCCCGGACTGGCCTGGCGGCGGGGGATGCTGGCAGAATTGCCGCGTTGGGTGTGACGTAAAATCCACATCATCCCAACGCCACCGCAGCGGGGCGGTGGCACAAGATCACGCTTTGTTGAACGCGCAGGTCAGCCCTGGCGGGTCAGCCGGGGCGCGATTTCGGGGAACATCTCGGCAAGTTCGCGCGCTTCGCGTTTGCTCAGCCCGTGGGTTGCGGGGTCGATGTTCTGCCCGCCCATGGCCGCGCGCAGCACGCGCAGTGCCGGGCCGGACAGCAGCACGGCATCGCGCATGTAATCGGTAAAGGCCTCATAGGTCAGCGGTGCCCATTTTTCCACGATCTGCAGGATGGCGTCGGCATAGGCGCGGATTTCGTACTGGGCGTGGCTGTCGGCGCGCAGCCGCAGGAAGTGCAGCAGGTTCCACAGGTTAATCTGCCAGTAGAACTGCGTCATGATGTTGACCGGCAGGTTCATGCGCGCAAGCTCCCGGGCGATGGCGGGGCGCGAGGGGTCGCGCTTTTCGCCGTTTTCATCCTCGTTGAGCAGGTCGAGATAGTGATCGTAGCAGCGTGAGGCATCATCACGCAGGATGTCGAGCACCTGCTGCGCCTGCTCGGGGGGCAGGGCATCGGCGCGGCCCTGCTTGTTGTTGGTGGACTGGGCGGCGATATCCTCGGGGCGGGGGAAATAGAATTCCTTCTCCAGCACCGAATAGCGCGCCGAGTACTCATTGATGCTGGCGGTGCGGTGGCGGAACCACTGGCGGGTTACGAAGATGGGCGCGCGCACATGCAGCTTGATCACGGCCAGCTCGAACGGGCTGGTGTGGCGGTGGCGCATGAGGTAGCGGATCAGGCCCCGGTCATCGGATGTGCTGCGCGTGCCCTTGCCGTAGGAGACGCGGGCCCCCTGCACGATGCCGCTATCGCCGCCCATGTAGTCCACCGCGCGCACGAAGCCGGTCCCGAGCACGGGGATGGGGGAATACAGCACGTCTTCCACCGCGGGCACGACAAGGCGGCGGGTCTGGGCCCATCCGGCGCGGGCTGCCTCGATTGCCGATTTCTGCTCGCTGGAAAACATGTGTCCTACCGCCTCGCTCATATGCATCACCACAAGGACGCGGGCCATACCATATCCTTGCAGGCCTGTCCTAGGGGCGTTTTCCTATGCCGTCATCGCGGCGGCATCATGGCGTATGGGCCGGGCGGGGGCCAGCCGTTTTGGCCGTTGCGGCGTGCATCCTCCTCTTGCCAGATGCACGGTGAACACCTATGTTGGAAAGTGCAGGAGGGGCTTGCCCCTTGGCTATGGCGATAAACGGCGCGTGGAATAAGTGTTGTGGACCCGGGGGCGGTACCCGGCGTCTCCACCAGTTTCCCCCCAAAGCGGGGGATATGGGGACGAAACAGGCTCGACACGCATGGTAAAGACCCGCCTTTTGCCCGGCATTGTACCACCGTTATCGGGCTAAATCACAAGTGCCAACGATAACTCAGAGGTGCTCGCTGTCGCTGCATAAGCGATAAGCGCGGTTCGGGAGGGCACCGGGCAACAGAAGCCCTCCCACTTTTTCTTGTGCTCATGTTAGGTTGATGGTGCGGTATCCGCTTCGTGAAGGGATGCCGCGCGCCCGTGTCTTGCCATGCCCTGAAGTTTGACGCACAGCTTGATGCTGTGGCACGGCGTGGTCCGAACCCGCATGTCTGCAAAAATCCGTTCCGGGTCAGGATCACCCGGGCGGATGTACGGAGAAGTCCGAAATGTCCGATGATCACGACGAGGAAAACGGTTTTGACGCCGCCATCCCCGACAGCCTCATGCCCTATGACTCCTGGATCGAGGATTCATACCGCCATGTCATGCTGCGCGCGCTTGATTACGCCGCAGCCCATGGCCTGCCCGGCGATCATCATTTCTACCTGACATTCAGGACCGACTGGCCGGGCGTTGAAATACCCGATCGCCTGCGTGCGCAGTACCCCCACGAGATCACGATCGTGCTCCAGCACCAGTTCTGGGATCTCAAGGTGGACCGTGCGCGCCAGATTGTCTCGGTCGGGCTGTCGTTTGGCGGCATTCCCTCCACGCTGGTGATTCCGGTGGCCGCCATCTCTGCCTTCGCCGATCCGCATATCCGCCTTGCCCTGCGCTTCAGCGTGCCCGAGCAGCCACCCGTGGCTGCGGCGCCCGAGGGCGAGAACGTGGTGCCGGTACAGCCCGCCGCCGCCGTGCAGGTGGCGGCACCCGCGGCGGAGGAAGGCGAGCAGGACAAGGGCGAAGAAGGCTCGCAGGTCGTAAGCCTTGCCGCCTTCCGCAAGCGTGGGCCGGGCGGGCCGGGCTGAGCCACATCAACCATCCGGGTGCGCCGGATGCACCGGACGCGCCCTGATTCGACAACGCCGCCACCTGGAACCAATCCGGGGGAAAAGGCAGAGGAGAGTGTCCGTTGAACGTATCCGCACCCGCGCGCAAGCCATTCGTGTATGGCCCGCTCTTTCCGTTGCACGATGATGACACGCCGTGGAAGAAGCTTGAGATCGAGGGAATCACCACCTCGGTCCTTGCGGGCCGCACGGTGGTCCATATCCGCCCCGAGGCGCTGACGGCACTTGCAGCCCGCGCCTTCAATGACGTGGCGCACCTGCTGCGGCCGGGCCATCTGGCGCAACTGGCCAAGATCCTGAAAGACCCCGAGGCGTCGGAGAACGACCGCTTCGTGGCGATGGACCTGCTCAAGAACGCCTGCATCGCAGCCGGCGGCGTGCTGCCCATGTGCCAGGATACCGGCACGGCCATCGTGTATGGCAAGAAGGGCCAGCGCGTGTGGGTGGACGGCAATGAGGAGGAAGCCTTCTCGCGCGGGGTGTATGATACCTATACCGGCACGGCGCTGCGCTATTCGCAGATGGCCCCGGTCTCCATGTTCGAGGAAGTGAACACCGGCACCAACCTGCCGGTGCAGTTCCATATCTCGGCCACGCCGGGCGACTACCATGCCGAGCAGATGGACCTCATGTTCATCGCCAAGGGTGGCGGCTCGGCCAACAAGACCTTCCTGTTCCAGGAGACGCGGGCACTCCTTTCGAACAAGGAAAACCTGCTGAAATGGCTGGACGGCAAGATCCGCACGCTCGGCACGTCGGCCTGCCCGCCTTACCACCTTGCGGTCGTGATTGGCGGCATGTCCGCCGAGCAGAATCTCGAGACCGTCAAGCTCGCCTCCACCCGCTGGCTCGACAGCCTGCCCACCGAGGGCAGCGTGCATGGCCATGCCTTCCGTGATCTTGAGATGGAAGCGGAAATCCACAAGCTCACCCAGCGCCTCGGCATTGGCGCGCAGTTTGGCGGCAAGTATTTCTGCCACGACGTGCGCGTGGTGCGCCTGCCGCGCCATGGCGCGTCGCTGCCGGTGGGAATCGGGGTGTCGTGTTCGGCTGACCGGCAGGTCAAGGCGCGCATCACGGGTGATGGCGTGTTCCTCGAGCAGCTTGAGGCCGACCCCGCCCGCTTCCTGCCCGAGACCACGGATGACGACCTCGAGGGCGAGGCGGTGCAGATCGACCTCAACCAGCCGATGGACGAGATCCGCCGCAAGCTCTCGCAGTACCCCGTGCGCACGCGCCTCTCGCTGACCGGCACGATGGTGGTGGCGCGTGACATCGCGCATGCCAAGTTCCGCGAACGGCTGGAAAAGGGCGAGGGCCTGCCGCAGTACCTCAAGGATCACCCCGTCTATTACGCTGGCCCCGCCAAGACGCCCGAGGGCATGCCCACCGGCGCGTTCGGCCCCACCACGGCAGGCCGCATGGACAGCTATGTGGCCATGCTGCAGAAGGCAGGCGGCTCCTACATCATGCTGGCCAAGGGCAACCGCTCGAAGGTCGTGCGCAATGCGTGCCAGGAATATGGCGGCTTCTATCTCGGCTCCGTCGGTGGCCCCGCAGCCCGCCTTGCGCAGGACTGCATCCGCAAGGTCGAGGTGCTGGAATACCCTGAACTGGGCATGGAAGCGGTGTGGAAGATCGAGGTCGAGAATTTTCCGGCCTTTATCGTGATCGACGACAAGGGTAATGATTTTTATGATGGCCTGACCGGCTGAACGTCCCCTTCTGGGGCGTCCGGCCTGCCCGTCGGGCCGGACAACCGAAGGTTAGGGAGCGCCATGCGTTTTACCGTCGATCGTCTTGACCACCTTGTGGTGAGTGTGCGGGATCTTGAGGTCTCGGCCTCGTGGTACCAGCGCGTGCTGGGCATGGAGCGCGAGGAATACGGGCGCAACAACCGCACGGCGCTGAAATTCGGCGGCCAGAAGATCAACCTCCGCCCCCACGGGGCCGAGGGCTGGGTCACGGCGGAAGATGCGCTGCCCGGCACCAATGACCTGTGCTTCACCACCGCGCTCAACAGCGTGGATGTGATTGAACATCTGGAAAAATGCGGCGTGCGCGTGACCGAGGGGCCAGTGGCCCGCCTTGGCGCGCTTGGGCCGGTCACATCGGTCTACTGCCATGACCCGGATGGCAACCTGATCGAGATCGCCTCGTATCAGGGGTAGTATCGGATAAAAGTTGCCGGGTGCCGCCTTTTTTCAAAAAGGCGGCATTTTTTCGAAGCTTTTTTCAAAAAGCTTCACCCAGAACTTTTCTTATTTAGGCTTCTTGCCATAAACGGCAGTCAGCCTGGCAGAGCCCAGGCTGTGCTGGTTGATCACGAACCCCACCATCGCCCCCGAGGCATCGCTCGGCAGTTCGATCTGCGCAATGTCGAGCGCGTGGATGGTGAAGATGTAGTGATGCTCCGGCCCCGGCGGGGGGGCGGCGCCGCCATACACGTTGCCGCCAAAATCGGTGCGGGTCATCTCGGCATGTTCGGGCAGGTTGTTGTCGCCCGAGCCAGCGCCTGCGGGCAGCGACGTCACATCAGCGGGGATGTTGATGACAACCCAGTGCCACCAGCCCGAGCCGGTGGGGGCATCGGGGTCGTACATCGTAATGGCGAAGCTCTTGGTGCCAGCAGGCGGGTCCTGCCATGCCAGCGGCGGCGAGATGTTGCCGCCGCAATAGCCCATGCCCTCGAACACCTGTGCTTCAGGCAGGCGGTCGCCATCCTTGAAGGAGCGGCTGGTCAGTGTAAACGTCATGCGTGTTTCCTGCTTTTCGTGCCGTGAGTGGCGCGAATAGGGGGAGGGTAAAGGCGCCTGGAATTACCAGTTCTGGCTGATGAGCCAGAATTCTTCCGAGGTCAGGGTAATGACCTGATCGTTGTTCTTGCTCTCGGCGGCGGCGCGGGCCAGGGCCTCGATGCGCTGGATCAAGATGGTCTTGCGCTGGTGGGCCTCGCTGCGGTCCTTTTCTTCCACCGTTTCGAGCACATGCAGCGCGGTCTTGCAGGCGCGGGCAATGCGGACGGCATCAAGGGCGGCGTAGGACATGAACATAACTCCATAAAATTCGCGGCATCCGGCTGCGCCGGGTGCGGGCGGGGAACATTCCCGTGTGGGAATCGCTGCCGCATTGTGGCTTTCCCGGCTGCGTCTGTCCAACGCCGCCATGCAGCAGCCGCAGGAAGCGTAGTGGAAAAAGGAATAAAAGTTTTTGGGTGCCACCTTTTTTCAAAAAGGCGGCGTTGAACGACGCTTTTTGAAAAAAGCTTCACCAAAAACTTTCTTATGCCTTGCAGGCTCCCTGCACGGGCCATGAGAGTTCGTGCTGGCAACCGGGGTGCGGATTCCGTAAAGGGTGCCGCATGACGGATCTGGTTTCTGATTTCGATTTCACCCTCCCGCCCACGAGCATTGCCGACCACCCGGCCCGCCCGCGTGACAGCGCGCGCCTGCTCGATGTGCCTCAGGCAGGCCCCTTCATCGACCGCCACGTGCGCGACCTGCCTGGCTGCCTGCGGGCAGGCGACATTCTGGTGGCCAATGATACGGCGGTGATTCCTGCCCAGCTTGCGGCCATGCGCGGCGAGGCGAAGATCGGCATAACACTCGACCGCATCCTGCCCGATGGCTCATGGCACGTGCTGGCCCGCAACGCCCGCCGCCTGCGGCCGGGTGACACGCTCACCTTTGGCCGCAGCACGGTCACGGCGGAGGTCATCAGCCGGGGCGATGCGGGCGACGTGACCCTGCGCTTCAGCGCCGAGGGGGCAGCCTTCGATCAGTTCCTGCACGATGCGGGCAAGCTGGCCCTGCCGCCCTATATTGCCCGCCCCGATGGCCCGACCGAGGAAGACCGCAAGGACTACAGCACCATCTTCGCCCAGCATCGCGGTGCCGTGGCCGCCCCCACGGCGGGGCTGCACTTTACGCCGGACCTGCTGGCGGCACTCGATAAGGCAGGCGTCATCCGCCAGACGCTGACCCTGCATGTGGGCGCGGGCACCTTCCTGCCCATGCGCAGCGACCAGATTTCCGCCCACCGCATGCATGCCGAGCGCGGCACCATCTCCCCCCACGCGGCTCAGCGCATCAACGCCGCGCGCGCGGCAGGCGGGCGGATCGTGGCCGTGGGCACCACTTCGCTGCGCCTGCTTGAAAGTGCGACGGACGAGAACGGCATCGTCCATCCCTTCCATGGCGAGACGGCCATCTTCATCAAACCCGGCTACCGCTTCCGCGCGGTGGACATGCTGCTGACCAATTTCCACCTGCCGCGCTCGACCCTGTTCATGCTGGTCTGCGCCTTTGGCGGCTATCACCGCATGCAGGCGGCCTATGCCCATGCCATCGCCAGTGGCTACCGCTTCTATTCCTATGGCGATGCCTGCCTGCTGCACCGCACCGAAGGAGACGTGCCATGACCACCTTTAGCTGGCGGCCCGAAGCGCGCTGCGGCCACGCCCGCGCGGGCTGGCTTGATACCGCGCATGGCACGGTTGCCACGCCCACCTTCATGCCCGTGGGCACGGTGGGCACGGTCAAGGCCATGACGATGGACAGCGTGCGCTCAACGGGTGCGGGCATCGTTTTGGGCAATACCTACCACCTCATGCTCCGCCCGGGCGCCGAGCGGGTGCGCGAACTCGGTGGCCTGCACCGCTTCATGGACTGGCCGGGGCCGATCCTGACCGATTCGGGCGGGTTTCAGGTCATGTCGCTCGGCCCGCTGCGCAAGCTCGACCCCGACGGGGTGACCTTCCGCTCGCATATTGATGGCTCGAAGCATCGCCTCACGCCCGAGCGCTCGACCGACATCCAGCACGCGCTCGATGCGACCATCAGCATGTGCTTTGACGAATGCCCCGCCCTGCCCGCAGCCCCCGAGGTGATCGCCAAATCCATGCGCATGTCGATGCGTTGGGCCGAGCGTTGCCGCACGGCCTTCGTGCAGCGGCCCGGTTATGCGCAGTATGGCATCATCCAGGGTGGCACCGAGCCGGAACTGCGCGCCGAGAGCGTGAAGGCGCTGACCGGCATCGGCTTTGAAGGCTACGCCATTGGCGGCCTTGCGGTGGGGGAAGGGCAGGAACTGATGTTCTCGACGCTTGAGGCCACCGTGCCGCTCATCCCCGATGGCAGCCCGCGCTACCTGATGGGGGTCGGCACGCCTGATGATTTGCTCGGCGCCGTGGAGCGTGGGGTGGACATGTTCGACTGCGTCATGCCCACGCGGGCGGGGCGCACGGCGCGCGCCTATACCGAGCGCGGCACGCTCAACATCCGCAACGCCCGGCATGCCAGCGATTCGCGGCCCATCTCGCCGCATTGCGACTGCCTGGCCTGCTCGCGTCACAGCCGCGCCTACCTGCACCACCTGTTCCGCGCCAACGAGATGCTCGGCCCCATGCTGCTGACATGGCACAACATCGCCTATTACCAGCGGCTGATGCGCGGCATGCGGGCGGCCATTGTTGATGGCACGTTCGAAGCCCATGCCGCCCACCTGCGCGCGCAATGGGCGATGGATGACTGGAGTGGGGATGAAATGCCCTTTCCCGACATTCCGCCCGTGGCCTGATGGCACAGGCGTCGCCTGATCCGGCCCGCCTTGCGGTCCGCATTGCCGAGCATGCGCGTGGCCTGGGCTTTGATGCCGTGGGCTTTGCGCCCGCCCGGCTTGATGATGCGACGCGTGCCCGCCTTGCCGCCTTTGTGGAGAACGGATTTGCGGGCAGCATGGGCTGGATGGCCGAGCGCATGGCCCAGCGCGGCGACCCCCGTGGCCTGTGGCCCGAGGTGCGCAGCGTGATCGCGCTGGGGCTGAACTACGCACCACAGGGCGACGCGCTGGCCACCACCCGCGTGCCCGATGCAGGCAACATTTCCGTCTATGCCCGCAATCGCGACTACCATGACGTGGTCAAGGGCATGCTCAAGCATCTGGCGCAGTTCGTGGTGAACGAGGGCAGGCGCGCGGGCAATGAGGCGCAGGTCAAGGTGTTTGTCGATACCGCCCCGGTCATGGAAAAACCGCTGGCGCAGAATGCGGGGCTGGGCTGGCAGGGCAAGCACACCTCGCTGGTGTCGCGCCAGCACGGGAGCTGGCTGTTTCTGGGCGAGGTGTATACCACGCTTGACCTGCCGCAATCCGCGCCCTCGCGCGGGGGGTGCGGCACCTGCACCCGCTGCCTTGATGCCTGCCCGACCGATGCTTTTCCTGCGCCGGGCGTAATGGATGCGCGGCGCTGCATTTCGTATCTGACCATCGAGAACCGCGATCCGATTCCCGAGGCCCTGCGCCCGGCCATGGGCAACCGCATCTATGGCTGCGACGACTGCCTTGCCGTGTGCCCATGGAACCGATTCGCGCAGGCGACCAGCCATATGAAGCTCGCCGCGCGCGATGACCTGCATGCTCCCCCTTTGGCAGAATTGGCGGCGCTGGATGATGCAGGCTTCCGGGCGCGTTTTTCCGGTTCGCCCATCAAGCGCATTGGCCGCAACCGCTTCGTGCGCAACGTGGCGGTGGCCATTGGCAATAGCGGGCAGGCTGCCCTGCGCCCGGTGGTGGCCCGCCTGTGCAATGACCCCGACCCCGTGGTGGCCGAGGCCGCGCGGTGGGCTACGCTGAGGCTGCCCGCATGAGCGGGCCGCCCGCCATGCCGCTGCCCGCCCAGCGGGGCGCGCGCATGCTGCACAAGCGCAGCCTCAACCTGTCGGGCCACCGCACCTCCGTGGCGCTGGAGCCGGAGTTCTGGCACGCGCTCCACCTCATTGCACAGGCACGCGGGCTGGCGCTCGCAGCCCTTGTGGGGCAGGTCGATGCCGCACGTCCCCCCGACCGGCCTCTGGCCTCCGCCCTGCGGGTGGAGGCATTGCGCGAATGGATGCCAGCCCTGCCCGAAATGGCTGGTACCGACAGGCAAGATCAGTTGGGTTGACCGGCTAAATCGTGCTAGCCTCGGGGCATGGCGATCTGGGGCAAGATTTTTGGTGGCGTTGCGGGGTTCGCGGTTGGCGGCCCCATGGGCGCGGTCGTGGGCACGGCGCTCGGGCACGCGGCGGATAACGGCTCATTGCTGGAAACCCCGGCAGGCGGCTGGACCGATCGCTGGGGCCCGCGCATCAATGCCGACCCCAACGGGGCGGCCACCTTCATGGCGGCCAAGATGGCGGCGGCCATGGGCAAGCGCGACCAGTTATACGGGCTGGTCATCATCATCCTGTCCGCCAAGGTGGCCAAGTGCGACGGGCCGGTGAACCGTGCCGAGATCGATGCCTTCAAGCGCCGCTTCCATCTCCCGCCCGAGAACATGAAGGAAGTGGGCCGCCTGTTCGACAGCGCCCGCCAGCGCACCGATGATTACAAGGCCTTCGCCACCGAACTCGGCCGCGCCTTTGCCAACAAGACCGACATGCTCGAGGAGGCGCTGGCCGCGCTGTTCGTCATTGCCCGCGCCGATGGCGAGGTGAACATGCACGAGGAAGCCTTCCTGCGCGGCGTGCACAGGGCCTTCAACCTTAGCCCCGGCGCCTGGGACCGCGCGCGCGAAGGCGGCGCCCGCCCCGGCGTGAGCGAAGTTGACGCCTATGAGGTGCTGGGCATTTCACGCGATGCGAGCAATGACGAAGTGCGCGTGGTCTGGCGCCGCCTCGTGCGCGAGCACCACCCCGATGTGCTGTCCGCACGCGGGGCGAGCGAGGCCCTGCGCGCGCAGGGCGAGGCCCGGATTGCCCAGATCAATGCGGCCTGGGATCGCATCAAGCGCGACCGCAAGCTGTAATCCCTGCCTACAGGCTGCGGCGGTGGTGACACAGCTTTGCCAGATGGGCCTGATCGCCACGTATCCCGGCATGTGGAGGCCCGTTCTGGTCAATGCCGTGGAGCAGGACCGTTTTATGCTGATGGCTGGATAACAAACCGTTTGCCGATCAGTTTGCCCAGGCGCATGCCCGGTTTTTCAATGAAAATAAACGTCAGGCTTGAGGCAATCGCCGTGCAGAGGAAAGTTACGACCAGAATGGCTCCGTACAATAACGGACTGATATGGGTATTGAAGACAGCCCTGTTTACATAGAACAGGAATGTGCCGTGCAGGAGGTAGAAGCTATAACTGATCTCGCCCAGGCGCACGACACCGGGAAGACGCAGCAGGCCCCCAAAATCATATCCCTGGCATATCTGTAGAAACAGAACGAATGAGAAAAATATCTTGTAAGGTGTATAAGCTGTTTCAGGAAAACCGAATCCAAATCCAAATCCGAATATGAATACCAGCATTGATATTGATACTATGCATTTAAACGCATTTGAAGATTTGAACTGTGTCTGTAAATCTCTTGCAAGGATACCATAGGCAAAGCAGGATAGCAGGAGGATGTTTGAATCATTGTACATTGCGTATCCATATGCACATGAAAAAATCATCAATGCGGATACTGTAAATGGCGGAAGTTTTTCGCGTAAAATCATAATGATGGGTAGGGAGAAATAAAGCATCCACTCCCATGACAGGGTCCACATGACGCCTGCATTGACGACCCACATTTTATAAAAGCTGTTTATATCGTGCCTTTCAAGACTAATGCCAAAGTTCATCCATTCCGATGCTGCATAAGCATCAATATCATGGAATCCATTGCCATAAACAAGCGCGGTTACAATGCATATGAGTGCTGAAAACCATGCCATGGGCGCTATTCTGAAAAATCTTTTTATATAAAACTGTATCCATTCTGCGGTGTTGCTGTAATTTCTTCTGGTTATAAGGTAGGAAGACAGCATAAAAAATAATGTAACCGCGAATGGACCCAGCTGTGCATTGAACGGGTACAAAATATTATCAGGCGTCCAGTCCAAGCCATGATACCACCGATAGCAATAGATCATGTGGTGAAACGCGACAAAAATAGCCAGAAAAAATCTGAGCCCATCAATATGATGATTGCGCCCGGTTTCTGCCTTATCAAGAAAACTGAATAATGGCGTGCTAAAAACAAGCACTAATGCAGACATGCATATAAAAATAAATCCTATCATGATGAGTGCCTGCATCAGAATACCCTTTCTGAAAGAAAAGTTTTCGTTTCTCTTGATATGTTTAAATATCAGGGGGCATGCATGATCCTTTGCCCCTATTTTCAGGTTCTGATGTTTTTCTTGTCCAGCAGCCGGCGCAACGCCGTGCCTACCGTATGGGCCAGCGCGCGATAGGCCTGGCCTGCCGGGCTGTCGGGGGCCGCGATCACGATGGGGGCACCCTCATCGGCGCTGGCGCGGATATCGACCAGCAGCGGGATCTCGCCCAGAAAGGGCACGCCCATCTTTTCAGCTTCCGCCCGTGCCCCACCGTGGCCAAACAGCTCGGTGCGGTGATTGCAGTTGGGGCAGCAGAAATAGGACATGTTCTCCACAACGCCCAGCACCGGCACGTTCATCTTCTCGAACATGGTCACACCGCGCCGCGCATCGAGCAGGGCGATGTCCTGCGGGGTGGAGACGATAATGGCCCCGGCCAGCGCGGTTTTCTGCGCAAGGGTCAACTGCGCATCCCCCGTACCGGGCGGCATGTCCACCACCAGCACGTCAAGCGCGCCCCATTCCACATCGCTCAGCAACTGGCCGATGGCACCCATCACCATTGGCCCGCGCCAGATCATGGCCTTGTCTTCTTCCACCAGCATGCCGATCGACATGGCGGAAATGCCCCATTTATGCGGCGGGATCAGGCGGCCATCACGCACTTCGGGCTGACCGTTCACGCCCATCATGCGGGGCAGGGAGGGGCCATGCACGTCGGCATCCATCAAGCCCACTTTCAGCCCTTCCAGTCCCAGCCCCACGGCAAGGTTGACCGCCGTGGTGGACTTGCCAACGCCCCCCTTGCCCGAGGCCACGGCAATGACCACGCCCACACCTGCGGGCAGCGGGCCGGTGGGGGCCTTGCCTGCCTTGCCACCGCCAAGGTTAAGCGGGCGGTGACCGCCGCCTGCCGCAGGCGCAGGCGCGGTAGGCGGCGGGGCCGGGCGGTGCGCGGTCAGGATGACGCTGGCCCCCGTGCTGCCGGGAACTGCTGCAACAAGGGCGCGTTCGAGTGCGGGCAGCAGGGGTTGCAGGCGTTCGGCCCGCGCCCGGTCGGTCGCAAGCGCGACATGGAGCACGCCATCACGCATCATGAAGGCATCAAGGCTGCCCAGTTCCGTGATGCTTGCGGTATTATCGACTGTGCGCACCTGTCGTAGCACGGTTTCTATGGTTGCCCGGTCGGGACTGGTCATGATTGCGCTCCCTGCTCTCTCGCCCGTGCGGGTATAGAAGGGGGAGGGCAGGGCGGTCGAGTCATGAAACGGTGCGCAGGCGGCCAGTCGCGCGCCATGACAGTGTTGCGGGGCATCCCTGCCATGATGAGAATGGTTTGCGATCCGATTTGCTGCTTTACGCTCATCGGGCGGCACCGGCCCATGGCCCGGTCGCATCGTGTTGAGGCAGGCAGGGAGCATCATGGGCATTTCCAGCGAGCGGGCGCAGGCCCCGCACCGGCGCGACCACCGTATCGATGCCCTGCGGGGGGTGGCGCTGCTCATGATGTGCATCGACCATATTCCCCAGAACTGGCTCAACCGCTTCACCATGCGCAATATCGGCTTTGCCGATGCGGCAGAGGTGTTCGTGCTGCTGGCGGGTTATGCCTCATGGCTGGCCTATGGCCGCGCCTTTGCCAAAAAGCCGGTGGTCGCGGTTCTGGCGCGCATCGGGCGGCGGTGCTGGCAGCTTTACGTGTTCCAGATCGTGATGGTGGTGGTGTGTATCGCCACCATCCGCATCTGGCGGCATTTCTGGCCGGTGCCGGTTGATTTTCTGGAGCCGGAACTGGCGCATGGGCTTGATTCGGTCTGGCGGGTGCTCTCGCTCGTGGCGCTGCCGGGCAACCTCAACATCCTGCCGCTCTATATCGTGCTGCTGCTGGGCTTTGCCCCGCTTTACGCCCTGCTGCGCGGGGTGGGCACGCCGGTGGTGCTGGGGCTGAGTGCGGCGGTATGGCTGGGGGTCAATTACGACCCGCGCCTGAATTTTCCCAACTGGCTCGACCCCGATGGCTGGTATTTCGACCCGCTGGCGTGGCAGTTCCTGTTCGTGCTGGGCGTATGCGCCGCCCGGGTTGCGGGGCAGCATGATGGCAGCCTGCCGCGCTCGCGCCTGCTTGCGGCGCTGTGCATGCTCTACCTGATGTTTTCTGCCGTGCAGTCCTTTCCGTGGATAGACTGGGGATTTGCCGACCTGCGGCCCGTGGTCATGGCGGTGCCCGACAAGATGATCCTCTCGCCATGGCGGCTGGTTGATGTGCTGGCCCTGTTCTACCTCGTGCAGTCTTCGCCGCGCGCGACCGTGTGGGCCAGCACGCGGCCGGGCCAGCTCATGGCGCTGTTTGGCCGCCATTCGCTCGAAATCTTCACCGCAGGCACGCTGGTTGACCTGTACGGGCGGCTGGTGCTGACGAGTTTTGGCACCGGGTGGATGATGCAGGTGGCGGTGAACGTGGCGGGTTTTTACGTGCTGCTGGCCGTGGCAAGGGTGAAGGAGCGCCAGCGCGTGGCGGCCCGGCAGGCACGCGCCGCCATGCCGGACACGGTGCCCGCCCGCGCCCCGTTATGCCGGGGCTGAAGCTGTGGTTTCCGCCCCCGTAAAGGGCGTGATATAGGTGCCGGTCCGATCGATCCCGTTCAGCAGGATGTAAGAGCCCCATGTCCTTTCGCGCCGCAGTCTTTTCCCGATCCTGCCTTGCCATGGGGCTGGTCACGGCCCTTGGGGGCCAGGCCGCCCGCGCGGCTGATCCCGCCCCGGCGTCAACGCCCGTTCCGGCGCCCACCACGCCGCCTGCCGCAACAGCGCCGCTGCGCCTGCCCGGCGAGGGGCGCAACATGCCCGACAGCTTTGCCGATCTCGCGGCAAGGCTGCTGCCCGCCGTGGTGAACGTATCCACCACCGAGATGGTCCGCCCCGGCGAGGATGATGAGGACGGCGATGATGGCGACAGCACGCCGCAGGTGCCCAACTTCCCCGAAGGTTCGCCATTCGAGAAGTTCTTCCACGACTTCATGAACCGCCAGGACAGCCCCAACGCGCCGCCACGCAAGATGCAGGCGCTGGGCTCGGGCTTCATCATCGACCCCTCGGGCGTGGTCGTGACCAACAATCACGTCGTGCGCCATGCCGACCAGATCACCATCACGCTGCAGGACAACACCGTGCTCAAGGCCCGCCTGCTCGGCCATGACGACCGCACCGACCTTGCTGTGCTGAAGGTCGATAGCCCCAAACCCCTGCCCGCCGTGCCGTTTGGTGATAGCGACCACGCCCGCGTGGGTGACTGGGTGCTGGCCATCGGCAACCCGTTTGGCCTGTCGGGCACGGTTACGGCGGGCATCGTCTCCTCGCGCGGGCGCAATATCGAGCAGGGGCCGTATGATGATTTCATCCAGACCGACGCGCCCATCAACAAGGGCAATTCCGGTGGGCCGCTGTTCAACCTCAAGGGCGAGGTGATCGGCATCAACACGGCCATCTACTCGCCTTCGGGCGGTTCGGTCGGCATCGGTTTTTCCATCCCTTCGGCGGAAGCGCAGGGCATCATCGAGCAGTTGCGCCACCGTGGCCGGGTCACGCGCGGGTGGATTGGCGTGCGCATTCAGGACGTGACGCAGGAAATTGCCGATGGCCTGGGCCTGAAAAGCCCCCACGGCGCGCTGATCGCGGGCGTTGAGCCCAAGGGCCCCGCAGCAGTGGCGCATCTGCAGACCGGGGATGTGATCCAGAGCCTGAACGGCAAGGACATTGATGGCCGCGCCCTGCCGCGCCTCGTGGCCGAGCTTGCGGGGGGCAGTGTCGCGCATCTGGGCATCTGGCGTAAGGGCCAGCAGATGAACGTGGCCATTACCATCGGTGCCCTGCCCGAGGAAAAGACCGACAAGGCCGACAGCAAGCCCGCCAGCAAGAACCCCGCACAGGGCAGCCTGGCCATTGCGGGCATGGGCTTTACGGTTGGCGAGATCGATGACATCGCGCGCCAGAAATACAACATGGCCGAAGGGCAGAAGGGCGTGCTGGTCACCGGCGTGACCGATGACAGCCCCGCCGCCGAGCGCGGCCTGCGCCCCGGTGACGTGGTGACCGAGGTGCAGCAGTCAGCGGTGAACACGCCAGCCGACCTGCGCCGCCAGATCGACGCCGCCCGCGCCCAGCACCGCAAGACCGTGCTGTTCCTGGTGCAGAACGCCGATGGCCTGCGCTGGGTGCCTTTCCCCCTGCCTGAGGGGAGCGGGCACTGAGCCGCATGCCTGAACGCCTGAAAAACCTGCTTTACTCCATTATAGGGCGGGGTACGTGGCGGCAGGTCGTGCGGATGAATGTCTCGCTCATCCTGTCCGGCATTGTCGCCACCATCATCCATCTTGATGAGCCGGTCTGGGCGCTGATTACCTCGGTCATCGTCATTACCCAGAGCCGCCTGACGCAAACGCTCTCGACCGGGCGCGAGCAGATCGTGGGCACGCTCATCGGGGCTGCGGCGGGCATGTCCGCCATTGCGCTCGAGCAGTATACCTCGCTCTCGGTGGGCATGGTGTTCTGGGTCATGCTCATGCCGCTGGCCGTGCTCGTGGCGCTGCGGCCCAAGATGCGGGTGGCCATCGTCACCCTCATGGTGGTGTTGCTGTTCCCCGCCACGGGCGAGCCGTTTTCGCGCCCGCTACAGCGCATCGCCTCGATCATGACCGGGGTGGTGGTGTCGTTTGCCGTCTCGTTCTTCGTGTTGCGTGGCGAGGCGCGACGCGAGGTGCTGGGCAATGCCGCAAGCCTGCTGCGCCGCCTGTCCGACCTGCTCTCGGGCGCGTTGCAGAACCACCCGGACCATGACGCGCTGGCCACCATCGATACGATGTGCCGCTCCCTGCTGCAGGACATGAATGACGGCGTGCAGGAGGCGGAGGTGGAGCACCCGTCCTCGCTGGCCAAGCACGACCCGCTGGTGCTGCGCCTGCCGGGGCTTTTGCGCCGGATCCGCTCGGATGCCATTTTCATCGCGCGCGCGGGCACCGAGGGCGAAACCGCCCATACGGGCGATATCCTCGCCCATGAGCGTGACATGCTGGTTGATGTGCTGGGCCAGATGGCCGCGCGGTGCGACCAACTGGCCGCAACCCGGCGCGGCCACGCCCTGCCTGATGATGACATGCGCCCCCTGCTTGACCGGCTGGAACAGCAGGATGGGGAACATTGGACCCCTGTCATGCGTTTCGCTGTAGGCCTGCTGCATGCCGACATGCGGCTGGCCGTGCGGAATATCTGGTCGGACGGGCGCACGGATGATGGTCCGTTCCCGCTTGGTGGCCACCCTTTGGTGGCCGAGGCCGGATTCGAGCCCGCGGGCAAGGCAGCGTCCGTTCCCATGCCGGAGGGTCGTGCCCGCCCCTCACCCTGAAGGAGTGCAAGAAACACCATGCTGAACGAAACAACCCTCACTACCCTTCCCACTGGCGTGCAGGCGCTGCCATACAGGCGTGAGACGGTGGGGCGAGGGATCGTTCATTTTGGCGTGGGCAATTTCTTTCGCGCGCATGAGGCGTGGTACGTCAACCAGTGCCTCGGCCTGCCCGGGCAGGCGCAATGGGGCATCGTGGGCGTGGGGCTCAATGGCGGCCCGCGCGGCGAGGCCAAGGCCCGGCAGTTCCAGCAACAGGACTGCCTGTATTCCCTGACCGAGGTGGCGGCGGATGGCGCACGCACCGTTTCCATCATCGGGGCATTGCGTGAATACCTTCTCGCCCCCGCCGACCCTGAAGCCGTTCTGGACCGCCTGGCCGACCCCGAGACCCGCATCGTCAGCATGACGATTACGGAAGGCGGCTACAATATCGATGAGGAAACCGGCCTTTTCCGCCTTGATGAGGCAGGCGTGAGCGCGGACCTTGCCCATCCGCGCAGGCCGGCCACCGTGTTTGGTTACGTGGTGGAGGGGCTGCGCCGCAGGCGTGAGGCGGGTACGCCGCCCTTTACCGTGCTGTCATGCGATAACCTGCGCAGCAATGGCCATGTCGCGCATACGGCCTTTGTGGGCTATGCCCGCGCGCTTGACCCTGATCTGGCCGACTGGATCGAGGCCAACGTGACCTTTCCATGCTCCATGGTGGACCGCATCACCCCCGGCGTGGACCGGGCCACGCGCCAGGCGCTGAACGAGGCCAGCGGGCTGGATGACGACCTGCCCGTGCTGGCGGAGGATTTCAGCCAGTGGGTGCTGGAAGATAATTTCTGCAATGGCCGCCCCGCGCTGGAAAAGGCAGGCGTGCAGTTTGTGGATGACGTGGCGGGCTATGAGCAGGTGAAGGTGCGCATGCTCAATGCCGGGCATGTCCTGCTTGGTGCCGCAGGGCTTCTGCTCGGCTACCGCTACGCGCATGAAGCGGTGGCGGATGCCGACCTCGAGCGTCTGGTCAATGCCTACTGGACGCAGGACGCCATGCCGCAGATCGACGCGCCCGCCGGTTTTGACCTTGATGCCTATCGCAGGCGTCTGCTCAGCCGCTTCTCCAACCAGGCAGTGGCCGATACGCTGTTGCGGATCTGTAGCGACGGGGCCTCGAAAGTGCGGGTGTTCTGGACCGATACGGTGCGGCGCTCGCTCGATAGCGGGCATGATCTCGGCCGTATCGCCTTCGGCATTGCCGCCTATCTGGAAATGCTGCGTGGCCGTGACGAGAAAGGCGAAAGCTATGCCCCCCTCGAACCCACGCTCGATGCCGATGACATGGCCCTGGTCAATGACGGCAACCTTGCGGCAGCCCTTGCCCTGCCTGCCTTTGATGGCTGGCGCGACATGGATGCGACCGCGCTCGATGCCGCCGTGGTAAAGGCGCGTCGCGCCATCCGTGAATGCGGCGTGCGTGCAGTCATGCAGAACCTGTAAAAGTTTTTGGTAAAGCTTTTTTCAAAAAGCTTCAGAACTTTTATTATTTTGAAATATGTCCAATACCCGGTAACGCACGGCGCATGGGGCAGGCATCCGGGCCGTAACTGGCGGTAATGGCGGCGGGCACGTCAGGTATTGGCGTAAAACCCAGATGCGCCCAGAGCGTGTGCGCTCCTTCCGCCGCCATCAGGGCCAGCGCGTTCACCCCATGCAGGCGCGCCTGTGTGCCGAGATGGCGCAGCGCCGCATGGGCATGGCCCTGGCCGCGCAGGGCAGGATCGATGGCGATGTCGTGCAGGTACCAGCAATCGGGCCGGGGCGGCAGGCGGCCAAGATGGGTATCAAGCGCGGGCGGGCAGGCCATGCGCCACGGATGGCTCAGCATGTAGCCGCGCACCTGCCCGTCCGGCTCCATCAGCACCCGGCAGCCTGCCGGGCACAGCATGCGGCGTTCATCGAGCACCTCCGCCCGTTCGGGGCAGCCGGGGTGCATCCGGGCTGCAAGCGCCACCACTGCGGGCAGATGGCCCGGCTGCATCGGGGCCCATGAAGCCGGAGGCGGCCCTGATGGATGGACGGGTTGGCGCATTATGGGAAAAATCCATTCCAGATAAGGATATTTCAGGTAGAAGGAGCCATTATCATAGCGGCTGCCGGGAGTATGGAAAATATGACACAGATGCGCCTGACCTTGCGGCTCGACGCGAATGGCACGCCCCTGCTCGGGCATGGCAAGATCCGCCTGCTTGAACAGATTGGCGAGACCGGTTCGATCTCGGCGGCGGCGCGGGCCATGGGCATGTCCTACCGGCGGGCCTGGCTGCTGGTCGAGGCGATGAATACCACGTTTGCCCGCCCGCTGGTCAGCGCGCGGCCGGGCGGCGGCGGGGGGGCCGGCCTTTCGGCGGAGGGCGAGACGGTGCTGCGTCTGTACCGTGAAATCGAGCAGGCCGCGCATGAGGCTGTTCAGGGCCCACTTGAAACATTGGCAGGTATGTGTTCATCCACGCCGTGAAAAAGCCATCACCACTGTTGATCACGGTTGTGGCATAAGTGCTTTTGCATAGTGGTAAAGAATTAAGAATAATTGTGTCAGCACTTCTGCAAAGAAGAACGGACTGGAGTTTAATTAAGTGTTACGACGTAATTTCATGAAAGCGGGCACGGCCCTGTCCGCCCTGTCGGTCGTGGGGTTTGGCGCACCACGCGCTGCCAGGGCGACCCAGAGCAGCAATTTTGATTCCAACACGGTCCGCACGCTGGCCCATCAGTTGTCGCAGCAGGCTTATCAGCCGCCTTCCCAGTCATTGCCCTCAGCCCTGCGCAACCTGAATTTCGATCAGTACAATTCCATGGCCTACCGCCCCGAGCAGGCGCTGTGGCATGGCGAGAACCTCGGTTTTGAGGTTGAGTTCTTCCCCCGTGGCTATCTGTACGCGCCCCGGATCGAGATGAACGAGGTAGTGGATGGCCAGAGCCGCCCCATCGCCTTCAGCCCCGACATGTTTACCTATAACGACCCCGCCCTGCGCGTGAATGATGATATCGGCTTTGCCGGGCTGCGCCTGCGCGCGCCCATCAATACGCCGGGCGTGATGGAGGAGTTCTGCGTCTTTCTTGGCGCATCCTATTTCCGCGCCGTGGCCAAGGGGCAGACCTATGGCCTGTCCGCCCGTGGCTTCGCCAATGGCACCGGCGACCCGACAGGCGAGGAATTCGCCCTGTTCCGCGCCTTCTGGCTGGAAAAACCCAAGGCGGGCGTGGACAGCGTGGTGCTGCATGCGCTGCTCGACAGTCCCTCGCTTACCGGCGCGTTCCGCTTTACCATCCGCCCCGGCGAGACCACGGTGTTTGACGTGCAGTCCTCGCTTTATCCGCGCAAGGCGATTGCCCAGTCCGGCATCGCACCCCTGACCGGCATGTTCTATTTTGATGCCAATGACCGCTCGCGCGTAGATGACTGGCGCCCCGCCGCGCATGACAGCGAGGGTCTTTCGATGTGGACCGGTAGTGGCCAGCAGTTGTGGCGGCCGCTGCGCAACCCGCGCGACCTGCAGTTCTCGGCCTTTACCGATGTGCGGCCGCACGGCTTTGGCCTGATGCAGCGCAAGCGCGCCTTTACCGATTTCGAGGATGTGGCGCTGAATTATGAAAAGCGCCCCTCGCTCTGGATCGAGCCGATCGGGGACTGGGGGGCAGGGGCGGTTGACCTGGTGGAAATTCCCACCCCCAACGAGGTAAATGACAACATCGTTTCGTTCTGGCGCCCGCAGGAGCCGCTGGCGGCAGGCCGCGAATACGTGTTCACCTACCGCATGTACTGGGGGTGGGATACGCCGTGGCCCACCAGGCTTGCGCGCATTGCCGCCACCCGCGTGGGTGATGCGACCGATGATTCGCATACGCGCTTCTTCGATCTTGATTTTACCGGCGCGCCCTTCGACAAGCTGCCCGATAACCCGCATTTCCACCTGCAGTGCCGTACCTCGGCGGGTGAGATACGCAATGTGGTGGTCGAGCCGGTCGAGCCCATTCACGGCTGGCGCAGCACGTTCGAGTTCGCGCCCGGCGATGCCAAGGTGGCGGAACTGAACTGCGTGCTGGCCGATGACAACGGCCCCGTATCGGAAGAATGGGTCTATCGATGGACGCCGTAGGGGCGCCACCACGCCCGGCGCCGCCTGCCAGCCTGCTGCCGCAGGGCTGGGCCGCCCTGCCGCCCGAAGCCCCGCTCGACATGCCCGTGCGCGCGCTCGAGGCCGAGCCCGACCGGCATGGGCGTGGCCCGGTGCCCGCTACCGAATGGCGGCTGATCGGGCTGCGGCGGTTGTTGGTCATTGGCGGCGCCGTGGCCATGACCGGCATGGCCGGCTACGAGATGGACCTCGTGTTCAATGCCGTGCAGCGCTCGGTGGCGGGCATGGTCATGCTGCTGCTGTTCGTGATGCTGTTTTTGTGGATCGCGCTGGCCTTTACCTCGGCGCTCGCAGGCTTTGCCTCCATGCTGGCGCATGGCGGGCTGGGGCTTGGCATCAGGCGCAGTGGCGCGCTGCCGCGGGTCACCACCCGCACGGCGCTGCTCATGCCGACCTATAATGAAGACCCGGGCCGTGTCATGGCCGGGCTGCGCGCCACCATCGACAGCCTGGGCGCTACGCGGCAGGAACGCGCGTTTGATGTGTTCATCCTGTCCGACACGACCGACCCCGACATCTGGGTGGCGGAGGAGGCCGCCTACATGGCCCTGTGCCGCGCCACGGGCTGGGGCGGGCGGCTGTTCTACCGCAGGCGCGCGGTCAATACCGACCGCAAGGCCGGCAATATTGGCGAATGGGTGCGCAATTACGGCGCGGCCTACCAGCAGATGATCACGCTCGATGCCGACAGCGTCATGTCGGGCGACGTGATCGTGCGCCTGACCTCGGCCATGGAAAATAACCCCGGCGTGGCCCTGATCCAGTCCCTGCCGGTGATCGTGAACGGGCGCACGCTGTTTGCGCGCATGCAGCAGTTCGCGGGCCGCGTGTATGGCCCGCTGATTGCCCACGGCATTGCCTGGTGGCATGGCTCGGAGGGCAATTACTGGGGCCATAACGCGGTGATCCGCACGGCGGCCTTTGCCGAGCAGGCGGGCATGCCGCACCTGCCGGGCCGCAAGCCCTTTGGCGGCGCGATCCTGAGTCATGATTTTGTGGAAGCCGCCCTGATGCGCCGTGGCGGCTGGGCCATTCACATGGTGCCCGCCCTGATGGGGTCCTATGAGGAAAGCCCGCCTTCGCTGACCGATATCGCCATCCGCGACCGGCGCTGGTGCCAGGGCAACCTGCAGCACGCCAAGGTGCTGCCCGCGCGTGGGCTGCACTGGGTCAGCCGCATGCACATGCTCATGGGCATCGGTTCCTATGTCACGGCGCCGCTGTGGCTGATCTTCCTGCTCGTTGGCATTGTGGTGTCGTTGCAGAACCGCTTCTACAAGCCGGAATATTTTGGCGATACCAAGCTGCTCTACCCGCACTGGCCGCATGTTGACCCGGTGCAGGCGGAATACATGTTCATCGGCACCATGATCGTGCTGCTCGCGCCCAAGATCCTGGCCTATGCGCTGCTGGTCATTGATGGCCCGCTGCGCCGGGGCTGCGGGGGCGCGATCATGGCGGGCGCCTCCATTCTGGTCGAGACGCTGATCGGCGGCCTGATCGCGCCAATTGCCATGATAATCCAGACGGCGGGCGTGCTTTCCATCCTGCTCGGCCGTGATTCGGGCTGGAATGCCCAGCGGCGTGACGCGGGCGGCCTGCAGATCATGCAGAACGTGCGGCTGTACTGGGTGCATACGGTGCTGGGCATTGCGCTGGCGGGGGCGGCGTGGAGCGTATCGCTGCCGCTGTTCTTGTGGATGCTGCCGGTCACGCTGGGGCTGGTCTGCGCCATTCCGCTTGCCGCCCTGACCGGCAGCGAAGCGGCAGGGCAGGCCCTGCGCCGCGCGCGCCTGCTGCTCATCCCCGAGGAGACGGACCCGCCGCCGGTGCTGCATGAGGCCGTGGTCTATATGGGCCAGATGGCGGGCCACCCGATACAGGAGGCCATTGCGGCCCTGCGGGCCCGTGCGGGACTGCTGCGGGTGCATGAGATCATGCTGCCGCCGCCGCGCAGGCGGGGCGACCCGATCAATCCGGCGCTGCTTGTCGGCCTGCTCAAGCTGCGCGAGGCTCCTGATCTGGCCACGGCGGTACGTTCGCTCAACCGGGCGGAAAAATCCGCCGTATTGGGCAGCGCCGAAGGGCTGCACCTGCTGGCGCAGTTGCCTTGAAATCGTAAATGCTTACGGACGCCGCCTTGTTGAAAAAGGCGGCGTCCCCTGAAGCTTCTTGAACAAAGCTTCACCAGAAAATTTCATGGTTTCAGAAGTGGTGTGGGCGGATCAGTCCGATGACGTGCCCTGCGGGGGCGCCACGGCCTCATCGCCTTCATCCGATCCGTCAACCGACATGATCGCATCAAGCGAATCGCACAGTTTCTTCTGGCTGGCGCTGGCAAGCGATCCGGGGGCGGCGCACAGCTTGGCGGCATCAGGCACGCAGGATTCGGTTGCATCCTCGTAGTCGGATTCCATTACGTCATGCGCGAGCGACAGGTTGGGGTTGTGCGCGCTCTCGCCCGCATCCTCAATGACCTTTTCCATCTTGTGCAGGTCATCAAGCTTGTCGAGGCACGCCTTGCTGGCCAGATCAGGCTTGAGGCGCAGCACGTCCATGGCGCGCTGCACCTTCTGCGTGGCCAGGCTCTGCCCATGGGCCAGCGTGCTCGACGCCACAGGCGCAAGCAGCAATGCAACCGGCAGTGCGGCGAGGCGTAAAGACAGCTTGATGTTCACCATGACCGTTCCGTTTGTCGTGTCCCGGCAGCGAGGGGCCGCGCGGGCGCATCTGCCCACCGGGTTGCGGCCCCGACTATGGCAGGAACCCACCCGGTGCGAAAGGTGGGGGTGGCGGGCGATGCATGTAGTCCATGCATAAAAATATCATCTAAAAGTTATTGATATAATAAGGAAGAAATCGGAATCGTGTCAAAAATTTGAAAATTCCCTTACATCCGCGAGACTTTTTTAGTATAGATTATCCCCAATGAATATATTTTTCGTGTTTTGGCGGAGGTCGGAAACTATCCTGTCACTGTGAAATCGTTCGATACTGAAACGATTTTGTATATCTGGCCAATTCATGGTCTTTCCGGCGTTGGGAAATCACGGCATCGTGCGCGTTTTTCGGTGCAGTTTGTGTGCTTTTTCATCGCATTGCTGTGAATGTCGCGCCCAGGCGCGCGTTTTCCTGCCGGATTGATGACTTTATGGCTGGTCACACGCATGAACAGCAGGTCTGCCAGGCATGATGCGCTGGCGTTTTGGCGCTTGTGCCGCCTGCCTGTCCCTCATGGTTGTGACCTGCACGGGTGGTTGCACGCCCGACTTGTGAAACTGAGTTCCGCACTGGTGTTTCCGGAAAGCCGGACTGTGCGGACGCAGCCTGCATCGACGCTCCGCAATGAGGCGGGGCCGCTCGTTTTCGTGTCGGCTGCCTGTGAAAGAGGAGACTCTCCCCTTGAAACAGACAGACAATCTGTCCGAATCAACGTCCCTAGCCGATCGGCTTGGCATTCCGGCCCCCCTGTTCTGGGGGTTCGTCGGTCTGCTGTTCTTCATGATCGGTGATGGTGTCGAGGCTGGCTACCTTGCGCCCTATCTTGAGGGGCAGGGCATTTCATCGCGCAATACCGCGCTTTTGTTCACCATCTATGGCGTGACCGTATCCCTGTCCTCCTGGGCTTCGGGGCCGCTGTCCGACCTGTGGGGCCCCAAGCGGGTCATGTGGATCGGGCTTGCCATCTGGGGCGTATTCGAGGTTCTGTTCCTGACCTTTGGCGTGGCCGTGAACAGCTACCCCATCATGCTGGCCGCCTACACCATGCGTGGTTTTGGCTACCCGCTGTTCACCTATGGCTTTCTGGTCTGGATCGCCGCTGCAACGCCGCCGCGCCAGCTTGGCTCGGCTGCGGGCTGGTTCTGGTTCGCGTTCTCGGGTGGGCTGCCCACGCTGGGTTCGCTGTTCGCAAGCTTCTCCATTCCGCTGATCGGCGAGATGGCGACGTTCTGGTCCTCGCTGGGGCTGGTCATGTTCGGTGGCCTGCTGGCCCTGCTCATGACGCGTGAGCCCATCGGTTCGCGCCGCCTGGCCCCCGTGGGCACGAAGCCCGGCACGATCTTCTTCAGCTCGATCAGCATCCTGTGGCGCGAGCCCAAGACGTTTGTCGCCATGATCGTGCGCACCATCAACACGTCGTCCGAATATGCGTTCCTCGTGATCATGCCGGCGTTCTTCACCAAGGTCATCGGCTTCTCGCTGTCGCAGTGGCTGCAGCTCCTGTCGATCATCTTCCTGTCGAACATTCTGGTGAACCTTGTGTCCGGCATCACGGCGGACCGTCTGGGCCACCGCACCGTTGTCGCGCTGTTCGGCTGTGTTGGTGCTGCGATCACGGTGCCGCTGTTCTACTACGTGCCGCAGATGTTCCCCGGCAACTTCGCCATCGCTGCCGTCATGGGCGCGCTGTATGGCGCAACCATTGCCGCCTTCGTGCCGCTGTCCGGCCTGGTGCCGCAGATCTGCCCGAAGGAAAAGGCTGCCGCCCTGTCCGCCCTGGGTCTGGGCGCGGGTGCGAGCACCTGGGTTGGCCCGGCGATCGTGACGTGGTTCGAAAGCTGGCACGGCATTGAAGGCATCATCTGGATCTTCTGTGGCCTGTATGTGGCCTCGGCCCTGATGACGCTGGTGCTGACGGTCTCGCCTGAAGCCCGTCGCTACATTGATGAAGCCGCCGCCCGCGGTGATGTGGCGGAGGAAGTGACCCTGGGTCACTGATCCGGCTGCCCCGCCTAGTTTGTGCGGGTGAAGCGGGCCTGCCCCTATAAAGGGCAGGCCCGTTTTTTATGACATGTCGGAAAAGTTAAAAGTTTTTGGGTACCGCCTTTTTTCAAAAAGATGGCGTTCTTTTCGAAGCTTTTTGAAAAAAGCTTCACCAAAAACTTTTGATTGCGGGCCTGACGCCCGGCGTGACGATATAAAAAAGGCCGGAACCCTGTGGGCTCCGGCCTTTTTCCGTGGGTCAGATGCTGCGTTCGGGCCGCCTGCGCGGGGTGCGGGGGCGGTCGGTGCTACCCGGTGCCGCCTGCGTGCTGCGCCGGTCGCCCGCCTTGAGGGCCGGGGCGGCGGTTACTTCGCTTTCAAGCTGGCGGATGCGTTTCTGCACGCTTTCGCGCAGGGCGGGTGAAGTATGCGATTTCATGGAGGCCAGCGTCTCGCGCAGGTCGCGCAACTGCTTCTGCTTTTCGGCAAGGGTGCGACGGATCGGCTGGTTATCGGACATCTGTCCGTGGAATGCGCGCATGATAAGGATCCTGTGGACCTGTGGTCCAGGAAATGAGTTGTTAACCGTGTGATGGAAAGAGGCGCAGCACACACCCACGCCCGTCCGGCCCGAGGGGGCAGGGCGCAGCGCCGATGCATGATGAACCGGGGGGCTTACCCCTCGTTCAGCGCAAGCACGTCGGCCAGCCCCTGTACCAGGGCCTGGCATTCGGCATCCGTACCAATGGTGATGCGTAGCCACTGTGCAATGCGCGGGGTCCGGAAATGGCGCACGATGATCGCGCGCGCCCGCAGGGCTGCGGCAAGCTGCGCGCCATCACGGTCCGGGTGCCGGGCGAATACGAAATTCGCCCGTGATGGCAGGACCTCGAACCCCATCTTTCCCAGGCTGTCTGTCAGCCTGTCGCGTGAGCTTATGATCTTGGCGCTTGTATTTGCAAGCCATTCCCGATCTTCAATCGCGGCAATGGCGCCTGCCTGCGCCAGACGGTCAAGCGGATAGGAGTTGAAGCTGTCCTTGATGCGGGTCAGGGCTGCGATCAGGTCAGGCTGGCCAATGGCATAGCCCACCCGCAGCCCCGCCAGCGCGCTCGATTTCGACAGCGTGCGCACGACCAGCAGGTTGGGGTGTTCGGCAACCAGCGGTATGGCCGTCTCGGCCCCGAAATCGACATAGGCCTCATCCACCACCACCACCGCATCGGGGTGATCGCGCAGCAGGGCGCGGATGGCGTCCAGCCCAAGGGCGATGCCGGTGGGCGCGTTGGGGTTGGGCAGGATGATGCCGCCACACGGCCTGCGATAGGCCGCAATGTCGATGCCCATTACCCCATCAAGCGGCACGGTCTCGTGGCGTATGCCGTACAGCCCGCAATAGACGGGGTAGAAGCTGTAGGTAATGTCGGGGAAAAGCAGGGGCGCCTCATGGTTGAGCAGCCCCTGGAAGGCATGGGCGAGCACTTCGTCCGAGCCATTGCCCACGAACACATGGTCTACCGGCACGTCATGCGCGGTGGCGATGGCGGTGCACAGGGCCTGGGCCGTGGGGTCGGGGTAAAGGCGCAGCGTGTCGTTGGTGGCGGCCCTGATGGCCTCGATCACTTTGGGCGAGGGGCCGTACGGGCACTCGTTGGTATTCAGCTTGATCAGGTTGGCCATTCTGGGCTGCTCGCCCGGCACATACGGGGTCAGGCTGTGTACGATCGGGCTCCAGAAACGGCTCATCAGGGTGAATTCCACAAGGTCATGAACATAAAGGCACGCCACGGCAACAGGTGCCGTGGCGGCGGGAAAGGGATGAAAGAAAGGATAGGGTGGTTCAGCCCTGCGGGGCGGGGGCCGTGCGTTTCATGGCATCGAGCAGGGCGGTGTTGCCCTGCCGGGTGGCGAACAGGCGGGCGCTGATGCCCTCGCCATCGCGCAGGTCGGGGTTGGCCCCGTGCTCAAGCAGGAAGGTAACCATGGGGTCGCGGTTGAACATCACCGCAAAGATCAGCGGCGTGCGACCTACGAAATTGGGCACGTCAATGCCCGCGCCGTGCGCCGCGAGCACGCGCGCGCATGGCAGGTCGCCCTTGAAGGCCACGCCCGCGAGTGCCGTGGCCCCCTTGGCATCCTGCAGGTCGGGGCTCGCACCCCCTTCAAGCAGGGCGCGCACGGTGGGTTCGTGGCCGTTATAGGCGGCAAGGATCAGCGCGGTGTAGCCCTTGTCGTTGCGGATATCGGGGTTGATGCCCGCCTTGAGGAATTCGGTAACGAGATCCGTCTGCCCATCCCTTGCCGCGGAAAGGAACAGGGTCTCGATTTCCGCGTTGCTGAAGGATTCGGGTGCGTCGGCGGCGGGGTCGCCGTGGGCGATTGTCTTGCTCATGTGCCTGCCTGGCTGGTCGGATTGCGCGAAACGGGGGCGGAGGCCGGTCCCGTCATGAGCGGTCGATCATAGGACGGTTTGGCTGAAAAGAACATCGGGCAATCATGCATCATTGGGCTGATCCCACGCAATGCCGCGGCATGCGCCATGGGCCATGATGCCCATCGTATCGGGCGGCAGGCCCGCGTCGCGCACGGCTTTTGCAAGGCGCGTGACCGGCTCGTCCATGGGTTCATCCGTCAGGCGGAAGGTGCCGAAATGCATGCCAATCCCGTGTCGCGCCCCAAGCTGGCGCAGGCCCGACAGCGCCTCCTCCGGCGTGGTGTGCACGCGCTCCATCAGGGCGCGTGGCTCATACGCGCCAATGGGCAGGAGGGCTATGTCGGGCGCGCCAAGGCGCTGGCGGATCAGGCGCCAGTGGCGGCCATCGGCGGTGTCGCCTGCAAAGAACAGCTGGTGGCCCGCCTCATCTTGCACCATGAAGCCGCCCCACAGGCTGGTATTGCGGTCAAAGGGCGTGCGGGCCGCGCCATGGCGGGCTGGCGTGCAGGTGATGCGGATGCCACCGGAAGCCACCGCCTGCCACCAGTCCAGCTCCATGATGCGCTTCAGCCCGGTCCTGCGCATGAAGCGCGCATTGGCCAGGGGCGTGACCACAAGCGGGTTGTCGCCGCGGCGGGCGATGGCGCGCAGGCTGGGCAGGTCCATGTGGTCGTAATGCGCGTGCGAGACCAGCACGATATCGATGCGCGGCAGGTCGGCCAGCCTGCGGCCGGGCGCGCGCACCCGCTTTGGCCCCAGAAAGGGCAGCGGGGAGCAGCGTTGCGAAAAGATCGGGTCGGTCAGGATGGTGAGCGCCGTGCCATCGGGCCGGGGCAGGCGGATGAGAAAGGTGCTGTGGCCGATAAAGGTCAGCTGCACCGTGTCGGGCGCGGGCAGGGCATGCGGGTCGCCGGTGGGGGTGGGGTTTTCGATCCAGGCGGGCCAGTCCGATTTCGGGCGGTTCCACTGCCATTGCAAAATGGCGAGATACCGCAGCCGCGCGGGCGGCATGCCCTCGGGGCAGATGGCGGCCGGATTGAAAAAACGCGTGCCATCCGTGTGGTCGCTGGCGGGTAGCTCGGGCATGCGTGGGTCTCCATCTGCCGGCGTATCCGGAGCCAACAGGTGAACGGGAGGGCGGGGCCATGTCAAATTCCCGGCCCATGGGCGCGGTCGGGCGGAACTGGCGGCGTGCACATGCGCTGGCACCTGTGACGTGGATTGGGTAACGGCTTGATGAGATGGCTTGTTCCGTCCTGAAGGTCGTGAGAAGGTACGCGCCGTGAAAAGCCTTTATCCCTGCGCCTTCCCGCTGCGCGTGCATGCGGGCCGGGCGGGCGTGGGTAGCGCGGAAAGAATAACAAGAAAGGGTTGTCGGCTTCCGGCACGTGGCCCGGTTTGGTCGGAACAACAACCATGGCTGTAAGGAGGCCGGTCCCTCATGCGTTCTTTGTACACATCCCCCCTCATGGCTCCTGAAGGAGGTGGCGGCATGCCCACCAATATCGATACGCTGTGCATCAACACGATTCGCACGCTATCCATGGACGCGGTGCAGAAAGCGAATTCCGGCCATCCCGGCACGCCCATGGCGCTCGCACCCGTAGGCTATACGCTGTGGCGCGACGTGCTGAACTATGACCCGGCCGAGCCGCTATGGCCCAACCGCGACCGCTTCGTGCTCTCGATCGGCCATGCGTCGATGCTGCTCTACTCGCTCATCTATCTTGCCGGTATCCGCGATGTGCGCCCCGGCGGGGTCACGCATGACCGCCCGGCGCTGACGCTTGAAGACCTCGAACAGTTCCGCCAGCTTGACTCGCTCACCCCCGGCCACCCGGAATATCACCACACCGCAGGCGTCGAGACCACGACCGGCCCGCTTGGCCAGGGCTGTGGCAATTCCGTGGGCATGGCGATGGCGGAAAAATGGCTGGCCGAGCGCTATAACCGCCCCGGCTTCAAGCTGTTCGACCATCACGTCTATACGCTGTGCGGCGATGGCGACAACATGGAAGGCGTTGCCAGCGAGGCTGCCTCAATCGCGGGCCACCTCAAGCTTGGCAACCTGACGTGGATCTATGACAGCAACCAGATCTCCATCGAGGGTTCGACAGACATCGCCTTTACCGAGAACGTGCACAAGCGCTTCGAGGCCTATGGCTGGCACGTTCTTGAACTGAAGGACGCCAACGACACCGGCGACCTGCGCCGCCTGCTTGCCGAGGCGAAGGCCGAGACCTCGCGGCCCACGCTGATCATCGTCCACTCCATCATCGGCTGGGGCGCGCCGCACCTTGCGGGCACGGCGGAAGCCCATGGCTCGCCGCTGGGTGTTGAGGAAATCCACGAGACCAAGAAGTTTTATGGCTGGCCGGAAGACAGGAACTTCTATGTGCCCGAAGGCGTGACCGAGCATTTCCGCGCAGGCATCGCCACCCGCGGGGCGGCCGCCAGCAAGGCATGGAATGAGCTGTTCGCCGCCTATCGCGCCAAATACCCCACCGAGGCCGCGCAGCTTGACCACATCTTCGCGGGCACCCTGCCCGAAGGGTGGGACAAAGACATCCCGGTCTTTGATGCGGATGCCAAGGGCGTTGCCTCGCGCGCAAGCTCGGGCAAGGTGCTCAATGTGGTGGCGAAGAACTACCCGTGGATGCTCGGCGGCTCGGCCGATCTTTCGCCTTCCACCAAGACACACCTCACCTTCGAGGGCGCGGGCGACTTCCAGCCGCCGCAATGGGGGGGCACCTATGGCGGGCGCAATCTGCATTTTGGCGTGCGCGAGCATGCCATGGGCTCGATCAGCAACGGTCTGGCGCTGTATGGCATCCGGGCCTACTGCTCGGGGTTCCTGATCTTCTCCGATTACATGAAGCCGCCCATCCGCCTGTCTTCGCTGATGAAGCTGCCGGTGACCTATATCTTCACCCATGACTCGATTGGCGTGGGCGAGGACGGGCCGACGCACCAGCCCATCGAGCAGCTTGCCCAGCTCCGCGCCACCCCCGGCGTGACCGTGCTGCGCCCCGCCGATGCCAACGAAGTGGCCGAAGCCTGGCGCACGCTGGTGCAGATCACCGACCGCCCCAGCGTGCTCGCGCTGAGCCGCCAGAACCTGCCCACCATCTGCCGCAAGACCTATGCGCCTGCATCGGGGCTGGCAAAAGGGGCCTATGTCCTTGCAGATGCCGACGGGCGTCCCGATGTCATCCTCATGGCGACAGGTAGCGAAGTGGGGCTGATCATCAAGGCGGCGGAAACGCTGAAGGCGGAGGGCATCAAGGTGCGCCTTGTCTCCATGCCGTCATGGGATCTGTTCGAGGCGCAGCCCAAAGCCTACCGCGACAGCGTGCTGCCGCCCGACATCACCGCCCGCGTGGCGGTGGAGCAGGCCGCAGGGCTTGGCTGGGACCGCTATACCGGCCTTGCTGGCGAGATGATTGTCATGCACGGTTTTGGCGCCTCCGCTCCGGCGGGCGAGCTGGAAGTGAAGTTCGGGTTCACGGTGGACGCCGTGGTGGCGGCTGCCCGCAGGCAGGCCGGAAAATAAAAGAACACGCAGGCAGGCAGGACATTCAGTCCTGCCTGTCGTGTTTTTGAGCAAGGTATTATTGGCAGTGCGGGTTTGCCGCGTTGCTGAAAAGTAAAGGAAGCACAGTCAATGAGTGCGCGTGAATCTGGTGCTGAAAATCCATTAAAGGAACTGGCGCGTCTGGGTCAGTCCCCCTGGCTGGACTTCATCCAGCGCTCCTATACCGAAAGCGGCAAGCTGAAAAAGCTGGTGGAGGAAGACGGACTGAAAGGGGTCACCTCCAACCCGTCCATCTTCCAGAAGGCGATGGGCCAGGGCACCGATTACGATGCCCAGATCCGCGATGTGCTGGCACATCAGGTGGTTGACGCGGGCGCGCTGTACGAACTGCTCGCCATTGATGACATCCGGGCCGCCGCCAAGGTGCTCTACCCCGTCTATGAACAGACGAAGGGGCTGGACGGTTATGTCAGCCTCGAGGTTTCGCCCTACCTCGCGCGCAACACCAAGGGCACGCTGCACGAGGCGCTGCGCCTGTGGAAAGCGGTCGATGCCCGCAACCTCATGATCAAGATTCCCGGCACGGAGGAAGGCGTTCCCGCCATCCGCGCCGCCATTGCCGAAGGGCTGAGCATCAACGTAACGCTGCTCTTCTCGATCGATGCATACAAGAAGGTGCTTGAAGCCTACATCACCGGGCTTGAAGACCGCCTGAGCCGTGGCGAGAGCGTGAAGGGCATCGCCTCGGTCGCGTCCTTCTTCGTCAGCCGTATCGATGTCAAGATCGACAAGGAAATCGATGCCCGCGTGGCCGCAGGCGACAAGCATTCGGCTGAACTCAAGGCCCTGCGCGGCAAGGTCGCCATCGCCAACGCCAAGGCGGCCTATGAATACTGGCGCGAAGTGACCGCCAGCCCGCGCTGGAAGAAGCTGGCTGATGCAGGCGCCAACCCGCAGCGCCTGCTGTGGGCCAGCACCGGCACCAAGGACAAGACCTATAGCGACGTGGTGTATGTCGATGGCCTGATCGGCCCGGACACGGTCAACACCATTCCGCCAGCCACGTTCGATGCCTTCCGTGACCACGGCAAGGTGGCGGATACGCTGACGCAGGACGTGACGGGTGCGCTGCGGGTGCTCGATGAGGCCAAGAGCCTTGGCCTCGACCTTGATGGCGTGACACGCACGCTGGTCGATGAAGGCGTTGCTTCCTTCGCTGATGCGTTTGACGACCTGCTCGGCTCGGTCGCGGCCAAGCAGGCGGCGTTCCTGGGCAAGAAAGTCACCTCCACCGCGCTCAGGCTGCCTGCCGACCTGCAAAAGGCGGTCGATGCGGAGCTTGAAGCCTGGCGCAAGGATGGCACCGTGCGCCGCGTGTGGGACAGGGATGCCACCGTCTGGACCGGCAAGGACGAGGCAAGCTGGCTCAAATGGCTCGACATCACCGATGACCAGGTGGCAGCACTCTCCAAGTTCGAGGACTTCCAGGCCGAGGTGAAGGCGCGCGGCTTCCGTGATGTGCTGCTGCTGGGCATGGGTGGCTCGAGCCTCGGGCCGGAAGTGCTGGCCAACACCTTTGGCAAGCGTGAAGGCTTCCCGCATCTTTACGTGCTCGACAGCACGGACCCGCAGCAGGTGCGTGATTTCGAGAAGAAGATCGACATCAGCAAGACGCTGTTCATCGTCTCGTCCAAGTCGGGCGGCACGCTGGAGCCCAACATCCTCAAGGCCTACTTCTTCGATCAGGCCAAAAAGGTGCTGGGTGACAAGGTCGGCTCGCACTTCATCACCGTGACCGACCCCGGCTCGCACATGGAAGACGTGGCGAAGAAGGACGGCTTCTGGAAGATCTTCTACGGCGAGAAGCAGATCGGTGGGCGCTACTCCGTGCTGTCCGATTTCGGCATGGTGCCCGCCGCCGTGGCGGGCCTGCCGCTCAAGCTGCTGCTCGAATCCGCCCAGCGTGGCGAGAAGTCCTGCGCCGCTTCCGTTCCGCCCGCGCAGAACCCCGGCGTGGTGCTCGGCGCCGTGCTTGGCGTGGCCGCCCGCGACTTTGGCCGCGACAAGGTGACCATCATCGCCTCGCCCGGCATTTATGACATGGGCGCATGGCTCGAGCAGCTCATTGCGGAATCGACCGGCAAGGATGGCAAGGGCCTGATCCCGATCGATGACGAGACGATCGGCAAGGCAGGCGTGTATGGCAAGGACCGCGTGTTCACCTACCTGCGCCTCGCCGAGGACCCGTGCCCGAAGCAGGATGCCGCCTTCGCGGCCCTCGTTGAGGCCGGCGAGCCGGTGGTGACCATCGAGCTGCATGAGCGCCGTCAGGTGCTTGAGGAGTTCTTCCGCTGGGAGTTCGCGACCGCAGTGGCCGGTGCGGTGATCGGGATCAACCCGTTCAACCAGCCCGATGTCGAGGAATCGAAGATCGAGACCAAGAAGATCACCACCGCCTATAACGAGACCGGCAAGCTGCCGCCCTACACGCCGTTTGCCAAAGATGGCCCGTTCGCCTTCTATGCCGACCCGAAGAACGCGCAGGCGCTCGGCGGGGCAACGACGGCGCAAGCCATTCTCAAGGCGCATTTCGCCCGTGCGAAGGCCGGTGATTACGTGGCCCTGCTGGCCTATATCGACCGCGATACTTTCACGCGCGAGTGGATCCAGAAGGCGCGGCTCGGCCTGCGCGATGCGCTGAAGCTGGCGACGGCGGCCGAATTCGGCCCCCGCTTCCAGCATTCCACGGGTCAGGCCTACAAGGGCGGGCCTGACACGGGCGTGTTCGTGCAGATCACCTGCGATGATGACGTGAACCTGCCGGTGCCGGGCGAGAAATATACCTTCAGCATCGTGAAGGAAGCCCAGGCGCGTGGCGACATGGAGGTGCTGGCCGAACGTGGCCGCCGCGTGCTGCGGGTGCACATTCATGGCGACCTGAAAGCAGGCCTTGAAAAACTCGGGCTTGATATCGCCCGCGCGGTCTGAGCCGACCGTTTGCCCGTCCCGCCTCTGGCGGGGCGGGTTTTTTGATGGGGATCATTGGGAAATGCGCCCCAAGGCGATAGGACTACGGGCCTATCCCGCTTCCAGGAGTGTTAGATCATGCAAATCGGTATTGTTGGCCTTGGCAAGATGGGCGGCAACATTTCCATCCGCCTGACCCGCCACGGCCATGACGTGGTGGCCTTCGACCGTGACCCCGCTGTTACCGCCAAGGTATGCGCGCAGGCCGAAGGGGGCCGCGCCATTCCCGCCACCGGCCTTGCGGACATGGTGGGCAAGCTCAAGGGCCGCAGGATCATCTGGCTCATGCTGCCCGCGGGTGAAGTGACCGAGCAGGCGGTGCAGGAACTTGGCACCCTGATGGGCAAGGGCGACATCGTGATCGATGGCGGCAATTCCTTCTACAAGGATGACATCCGCCGCGCGGCCGAACTGGTCACGAAGGGCATCGACTATATCGATGTCGGCACCTCGGGCGGCGTGTGGGGGCTGGAGCGCGGCTACTGCATGATGTACGGCGGCACGAAGGAAGCCACCGATCATGTAGACCCCATCCTGTCAGCGCTGGCACCGGGCATTGGCGATATTCCCCGCACGCCAAACCGCGACAAGCCCGGTTTCGACCCGCGGGCCGAGCAGGGCTACCTGCATTGCGGTCCGGCAGGTTCGGGCCACTTCGTGAAAATGGTCCATAACGGCATCGAATACGGCATCATGCAGGCCTTCGCCGAAGGCTTTGACGTGATGCGGTCCAAGAACAGCGATGCCCTGCCCGAGAACCAGCGTTTCGACCTGAACATGGCCGACATTGCCGAGGTGTGGCGGCGTGGCAGCGTGGTCTCGTCGTGGCTGCTCGACCTTTCAGCCAGTGCGCTGGCAGGCAACCCGGACCTGTCGAACTACAAGGGCGACGTGGCCGATTCCGGCGAGGGCCGCTGGACCATCGAAGCCGCGATCGAGGAGGCGGTGCCCGTGCCCGTCATCACCGCCTCGCTGTTCACACGCTTCCGCTCGCGCACCGGCAACAACTTTGCCGAGAAGATGCTGTCTGCCATGCGTTTTGGTTTTGGCGGTCACATTGAGGGTACGAATAACTGACCCGACGCTCAGCCGGTAACTGACAACCTGCCCGGATGCTAGGCATCTGGGCAGGCTCTGGCTGTTCCCCATGAAATGACAGCGCTTAATGACTGCAACCGGAACAGCCGGGGGAGGATTATAGCGAACACAGTTCAGGGACAGCAGCACAATGGAAAACATTATTGCCTCGGCAGTCTCGCAGGTTGGCGACACGCACCATGAGGCCGCCCCCCGGCGCAGCCCGCCGGGTTCGTTCGTCATCTTTGGTGGCGGCGGCGACCTGACGCGCCGCCTTCTGCTACCGGCCATATACAATCTGGCCTGCGCCGGGCTGCTTGATGATGGCTTTGGCATCGTGGCCGTTGACCGCGCGGACCTGACCGATGAACAACTGCGCGAGAACGTACGCGCGGCCCTTGAGGACTTTACCGCCCGGCGGGGGGCCGAAGCCGTCAGCCTGCGCGAGGATGTCTGGGACTGGATGCTGCCCCGCATCCGCTACGTGCAGGGCGACTTTGAATCCGTGCAGACCTATCAGGCCATAGCCGATGTCACGGCAGGGCAGAACTGCATCTTCTATCTGGCCGTGGCGGCCCGTTTCTTTGGCTCCATCGTGGACCGGCTGGGCGAGGCGGGGCTTGTGCGCGAAGGGTCGGACGCCTTTCGCCGCGTGATCGTGGAAAAACCCTTCGGCCATGACCTGCAATCAGCCATCGCGCTCAATACAAGGCTGCTCAATACGCTTGAGGAGCAGCAGATCTACCGCATCGACCACTACCTCGGTAAGGAGACGGTGCAGAACATCCTCGCCCTGCGCTTTTCCAACGGATTTTTCGAGCCGTTGTGGAACCGCCAGAACATCGACCACGTGCAGATCACCGCCGCCGAGACCGTGGGCGTGGAGCAGCGCGCCAAATTCTATGAAGGCACCGGCGCCCTGCGCGACATGGTGCCCAACCATGTCATGCAGCTCCTGGCCATGACGGCGATGGAAGCGCCGATCTCGTTCGATGCCGATGCCGTGCGCAACGAAAAGACCAAGGTGCTCGACGCCATCCACCCCCTTGCCCCCGCCGATGTGGTGCGCGGGCAGTACGCGCCGGGCACGGTGGGCGCAAAAGCGGTGCCGGGCTACCGGCAGGAACCGGGCGTGGACCCCCATTCCCTGACCGAGACGTATGTGGCCATGAAATTCGGTATTGATAACTGGCGCTGGGCGGGGGTGCCGTTTTACGTGCGCACGGGCAAGCGGCTGGCCGCGCGCAAGACCGAGATCGCCATCCATTTCAAGTCCGCGCCTTACGCCCTGTTCCGCGACACGCCGGTGGACAAGCTTGCCCCCAACATCATGGTCATCCACATCCAGCCTACCGAGGGGGTGACCATGCAGTTCTCGGCCAAGATTCCCGGCCCCTCGGTCAGGCTGGGCGGCGTGCGCATGAAGTTCGATTACGCCGAATGGTTCAGCGAAGGGCCGAGCACGGGGTATGAGACCCTGATCTATGACTGCATGATCGGCGATGCCACCCTGTTCCAGCGTGCTGACAATATCGAGGCGGGCTGGCGTGCCGTGCAGCCGGTGCTGGACTGGGGGCAGGATGCCCGCAGCCTCGCCTTTTACGCGGCCGGCAGCGAAGGGCCGGAAGCCGCCGATGCCCTGCTCGCCCGCGACCACCGCCACTGGCTCAAGATTGGATGATGCCCATGACCCCACCCGTTTCCCGCCCGCATGCCGTCAGGCTTGTGGTGTCCGATATCGATGGCACCCTGATTACGCCCGCGCGCGAACTCACCCCCGCCGCCCACAAGGCGGCAGCCGACCTGCGGGCGGCAGGCATCAGGCTCAGCCTCATCAGCAGCCGTGCCCCGCGTGGCATGATGCAGTTCGTCCGCGCCCTTGATATCCGCGAGCCCATCGCGGGCCTCAATGGCGGGCTGATCTGCGCGCCTGACGGCACCATCCGCGAGCGCCTGTCGCTCGAGCCGGTGGTGGCGCAAAGGGCGGTTGAATTCCTGATCGACCACGGGGTCGAGCCGTGGCTGTTCATTGGCCATGACTGGCTGGTGCGCCGCGATGACACGCCACAGGTCGCCCATGAGCGCGAAGTGGTGCAGACCACGCCCGTGCGGGTGGATGACTTTGCCGGTCATTATGTCAATGTGGGCAAGATCATGGGTGTCTCGACCAATCCCGAGACCCTGCCGGGCGTGGAGCGCGACCTTGCAAACATGCTGGGGGGCAAGGCGAGCGTACACCAGTCCTCGCCCATCTACCTTGATATTACGCACCCGCAGGCGAACAAGGGCTATGCGGCAAAAGAACTGGGCAAATTGCTGGATATTGATATCCGGGATACGGCATGCATCGGGGATATGAACAACGACATCCCCATGCTGAAGGAAGCGGGGGTCAGCATCGCGATGGGCAACGCACTTGATAACGTCAAGGCCCATGCCCGTTTCGTGACCCGGCCCAACACCGATGATGGCTGGGCCTACGCGATGGAAAACTTTGTCCTGCCCCGCCCCTGAGGCGCGGCACAGAAGGGAGAGGCGACATGCCCCACGATGCAGCCGGAACGCCAGCAGGCCAGATCAGGCTGGTGCTGGCCGATGTGGATGGCACACTGGTCACGAAGGACAAGATCCTGACCCCACGCGCCATCCGCGCGGTCGAGCGCCTGCGTGAGCGGGGCATCGCGTTCACCATCACCAGCGGCCGCCCGCCCAAGGGCATGAAGATGGTGATCGACCCGCTGAACATTTCCGAGCCGATCGCGGGCTTCAATGGTGGCATGATGGTCAGGCCCGATTTTACCGTAATCGAGGCCCGCACCCTGCCTGCTGACACCGCGCGCAAGGTGATCGGCATCATCCGCGACCACAAGGCCGACCCGTGGGTGTATAACGGCAATGACTGGATCGTCTCCAACGTCGATGCGCCGCATGTCGCGCGCGAGCAGTGGACGGTCAAATTCCCGCCCGTGGTCGGCGATGTCGAGGCGAAGCTGGACCAGGTGGTCAAGATCACGGGTGTCAGCGATGACCTTGAGCTGATGAAGCGCCTCGAGCACGACCTGCAGCAGGCGCTTGGTGATACGGCGTCCGCCGCCCTGTCACAGCCTTATTACGTGGACGTGACCAACAAGGATGCCAACAAGGGCGGCGTGGTGATGGCGCTCGAGCGCCTGCTCGGCATTCCCGCCAGCCAGATGGTGACCTTGGGCGACCAGCCCAATGATGTGCTGATGTTCCGCAAGAGCGGCATGTCGATCGCCATGGGGCAGGCCAGCCCGGAAGTGCAGCAGCAGGCGACCTATGTCTCCACCTCGTGCGAGGAAGAGGGATTCGCCAACGGGATCGAGAAATTCGTGCTGGGGGATGCGTGAGATGACCGGTGGACATGATGTAAAAACCGGGGCCATGGTGGTCCTGCCCGATGCCGAGGCCGTTGCCCAGCATATGGCGCAGTGGCTGACCGAACAGGCGCTGGCCAAGAAGGATGGCCCGTTCGTGCTGGCCCTTTCTGGCGGGTCCACGCCCAAGCGGCTGTACCAGATCCTGGCATCCGCCGAATACCGCGACCGCTTCCCGTGGGCGAACACGCAGTTCTTCTTTGGTGATGAGCGCTTCGTGCCCGAAAGTGATGCGGCCAGCAATTATAACATGGTCGAGACCGAGATGCTGGCGCACGTAACGGTGCCGCCCGCCAACGTGCACCCCATGCCCACATCGGGCGATCCGGCGCAGGCGGCGGCAAAGTATCAGGCGGAGCTTGAAGCGGTTTATGGCGGCAGGGTGCTCGAACCCGGCCGCCCGCTCTTTGATGTGGTGATGCTGGGCCTTGGTGATAACGGGCATACCGCCTCGCTCTTTCCGCGCCAGCCCGTGCTGCAGGAAAAAAAGCTGTGGGTTTCGACCTGCGTGCCCGATGATGCGCCGCATACGCGGCTGACGCTGACCTATCCCGCCATCCATTCCAGCCGCCATGTGGTGTTCATGCTGGCAGGCGCTGGCAAGCGCGAAGCCTTTGCCAAGGTGCGCGCGGGCGACCCGGCGGAGCCTGCCAGCCATATCACCAGCGAGGGTGAACTCATCTGGCTTATGGACAAGGCGGCGGCAGGGCAATAAGTGCGTGGCGTATCGTATCGGCGTGATACGGTGCAGGGCCAAATAAAAACGACGGGGCACCCATGGCCGGGATGCCCCGCAGGAAGAGGAAGCAGCGCATGTCCACCCATAACGCGGACCCACGGGCAGAACTGAAGCGGCAGGCCGCCATCGAAGCCGCCGACATGGTCAAGGAAGGCATGGTGGTCGGCCTTGGCTCAGGCAGCACATCGGCTTTCATGATCGAGGAACTTGGCCGCCGCTGGGCGGATGGCCTGCGCTTTAGCGCCATTCCCACATCCGAGCGCTCGGCCGAGCAGGCGCGCTCGCATGGCATCAAGCTCGTCACTTTCGCCACCCATCCGCAGATCGATATCGACATTGATGGCGCCGATGAGGTCGAGCGCGGTTCGCTCAACCTCATCAAGGGGCTGGGCGGCGCGCTGTTCCGCGAGAAGATCGTGGCTGCCGCCGCGCGCAAATTCGTGGTGGTGGTTGATGACAGCAAGATCGTCGACCGCCTTGGCGCGCGCGTGCCCGTGCCGGTCGAGGTCGCCAATTTCGGCTGGACCAGCACCGCCCGCCAGCTTGAAGCGCTGGGAGCCAAAATCAGCCAGCGCCTGGACCGGGGCGGCAATGTGTTCGTGACCGATGGCGGCAACATGATCCTTGACTGCCACTTTGGCCCGATTGCCGATTCCGTTGGCCTGCAGCGCGAACTTGAGCAGATCGTGGGCGTGATCGAGACCGGGCTGTTCATTGGCCGTACGTCGGAGGTGATCGTGGCGACCGCCGACGGCCTGCAGCGGCTGGGCGTGGCATGACCGGGCGCGGCTTGCAGGACCAGGGCATCAGGCCGCTGGTTCTGGTCGTCATGGGGGTTTCGGGCTGCGGCAAGACCACGCTGGCCGAAGGGCTGCACAACGTGCTGGGCTGGCCTTATCAGGAAGGCGACCTGCTGCACCCGCGCGCCAATGTGGAAAAAATGGCCGCGGGCATTCCCCTGACCGATGCCGATCGCCTGCCATGGCTTGAGCAGTGCCATAAATGGCTGCTCGAGCGCGTGGCGTCGGGGCAGGGGGGTATCCTGACCTGCTCGGCGCTCAAGCGCTCCTACCGCGACCTGCTGCGCGCGGACGGGGCGGCGGATATCGTGTTCATCTATCTCGAAATCCCCGAGGACACGCTCTACGACCGCCTCAAACGCAGGCGCGGGCATTACATGCCGCCCAGCCTGCTGCCCAGCCAGCTTGCAACACTCGAGCCGCCCACGGCGGATGAGCACCCCATCGTGGTGCATCTTGAGGAAACGCCTGCTGCCCTCATTGCCGAGACGCTGGGAATTCTGGCGCAGAAATTTCCCGAGCGCAAAGGGGGCTAGATGACCACCCGCCCTGCCGTCCTGTTTGTCTGCATGGGCAATATCTGCCGCTCGCCGCTGGCCGAGGCCGCGTTAAAGCAGGCTGCCCAGGCGGCCGGGCTGGAGGTTGTGGTCGATTCGGCGGGCACGGGCAACTGGCATGCCGGTTCCCCGCCCGACCGCCGGGCCTGTGCTGTGGCGCGGCAGCATGGCATCGACATGGGTCGTTACCGCGCCCGCGTGGTCCGGCCTGCCGATTTTACCCGCTTTACCCACATCATTGCCCTCGACCATGCCAATCTTGCGCATCTGCGGGCCATGCAGCCACAGGGCGCGCGTGCCGCACTCTCGCTGCTGCTCGACCACGTGCCCGGCAGGCAGGGCGAGGCGGTGGCTGACCCATATTATGGCGATGCCAGCGGGTTCGAGACCACATGGCGCGATGTCAGCGCCGGGGCGGAGGCGCTGGTCAGGCTCTTGCAGGCCCGCCCATGAGTCGCCTCGCCCGCCATGCCGCCACCCTGCTGGGGTCGGGGCTGTGGAACTGGCAGCCGCTCCAGGGCGGCGACATTGCCCAGACCCTGCTGGTCTACCTTAATGACGGGCGCAGGGTCGTGGCCAAGAACGGCCCCGACCCGCTGACTGAGGCCGCCATGCTGCGCGCCCTTGGCGCGACTGGCGCCCCCGTGCCCACCGTGCTGGCGGTGGATGCGGATGCGCTGGTGATGGAATACCGACCCACCGAAGGCACGCTGGCCACCTGCTGGGGCGATCTGGGCCGCGTGCTGGCGCAGGTGCATGAAGCCCGCCCCGAAGGGGGCCTGACCCGCTATGGCTGGACCGGGGATTACGCCCTTGGCGCGGTCAGCGTGCGCAATACATGGGCTGATAGCTGGCCGCAATTCTGGGCCGAGCACCGTCTGGGCGTGCATCTGGCGCATGTGCCCATAGATGTGGCCCACAGCCTTGAGACACTCATGCGCCGCCTGCCGGACCTGCTGCCCGCAATGCCTGCGCCCGCCCTGCTGCATGGCGATCTGTGGAGTGGGAACGTGCTGGTGGCGAACAGGCGCGTGACCGGCCTGATCGACCCGTGCTGCTATTACGGCCATGCCGAGGTAGATCTGGCCACGGCTGGCGTGTTCTCGCAGCCGCCAGCGGCGTTCTATATGGCTGAAGGCCCGCTGGAGGCGGGATATGCGGTGCGCTTCGCCATCTACCGGCTATGGATCGCGCTGGTGCATCTGCGCCTGTTTGGTGCGACATACCGGCCCATGGTGGCGCAGTATCTTGCTGATGCTGGGGCAGGGCAGGTTTAAGCCAGAAAAACAGATGTTTTTGGGTGCCGGCTTTTTTCGAAAAGCTTCACCAGAAACTTTATTCTCATAGAGAAGATTTTAGTTTTGGGAGGCACCGTAAAGTGGCGCGAGTGACGGGGCTCGAACCCGCGACCTCCGGCGTGACAGGCCGGCGCTCTAACCAACTGAGCTACACCCGCATCCGCTGCAACCCCTTGGGGTGGCAACCATTCGGTGAAAGGGCAAATAACAGGCTGGCCCCGTCATGGCAACAGGGCAGGCGAAAAAAAACGCCATGATCTTCCGATTCATGGCGTTTTTCAGGGTAGTGGGTGCGTTCAGGCGGGAATTTCCACGCCTTCGAGCACAACAGCCAGGCCGCTTACGG
Source organism: Komagataeibacter sucrofermentans DSM 15973 (assembly GCF_040581405.1). Lineage (NCBI taxonomy): Bacteria > Pseudomonadati > Pseudomonadota > Alphaproteobacteria > Acetobacterales > Acetobacteraceae > Komagataeibacter > Komagataeibacter sucrofermentans. The sequence goes on along the minus strand of NZ_CP137157.1, from coordinate 2,628,194 downwards.
TTGCGGCAATGCGCACGGCGGTCTGGATCTGCTCGGTGCTGATGCCTGCCGCACGGAGCTGCTGCTCATGGCTTTCCATGCACATGCCACAGCCATTGATGGCCGAGACCGCCATGGACCACAGCTCGAAATCAGCCTTCTCCACGCCGGGGCGCGCAATGATGTTCATGCGCAGGCGCGCGGGCATCTTGGCATAGTCGCCACCCACAAGGTGCACGAAGCGGTAATAGACATTGTTCATGCCCATGATGGCGGCTGCCGCGCGGGCGGCCTCGAGCGCCTCGGGGGTGAGCTTCGGGCCATACTCGGCCACGAGCGCATGGGTCAGCGCCGTGTTGCGCGTGGCAATGGCGGAAGCGACAAACGTGCCGCCAAGCTGCTGGGGCGTGAGCGTGATGTCATTGGCCAGCGAACTCAGGTTGAGCTTGAGGTCCTTGGCGTAATCGGGCAGCGCGGCCTTGATGGAGTCGATCGACATGGGCTTTCTCCATAAGTGTCAGGGGTGGCAGGGGGCATGGCCCCGCTTGTCCCCACGCCTGCGCGCGGTCTGGCGGCAGGTGTCGGGGCAGGCGGCGCGGGCTGCCGCGCGGGGGCATGACCCGCGCGGAAACCTGAACCGGCTGTAAGGATCAGGCCTTGATGAAGGCGTCGCCCTTGTTCCAGTTGCACGGGCACAGCTCATCGCTCTGCAGCCCGTCGAGGATGCGCAGCACCTCCTGCGGGTTGCGGCCAACCGACAGGTCATTGACGCTGACATGGCGGATGATGCCCTCGGGGTCGACAATGAAGGTGGCGCGGAGTGCGGCGCCAGCCTGCTGTGCCATCACGCCGCAGCTTTCGATCAGCTCGCGCTTGATGTCGGCCAGCATCGGAATCTCGAGGTTCTTGAGTTCCTCGTGGTTCAGGCGCCAGTTCAGGTGCACGAAGGCGCTGTCGATCGACACGCCATACACCACGGCGTCACGGTCCTTGAACTCGCCGTTGAGCTTGCCGAAGGCCACGATCTCGGTCGGGCAGACGAAGGTGAAGTCGAGCGGCCAGAAGAAGACGACCTTCCACTTGCCTTCGTTGCACGCGTCCGTGATCTGCACGAACTCGCCCTTGAGCCCTTCGGGCCCACCGGGAACGGCGGTCAGGTTGAAGGCGGGAAACTTGTCACCAACTGTCAGCATCAGGAAATCTCCTGTTTGGGTTAAAATATGGAACGGGTCGGTATCGCAACCCGGCAACTGTATCTATGGCGGGGATGCTGCTATCATACCAGTGAATAATTCATAGACATATTGATCGGCATTATCGATGCTTCCGATGCCTTCCGCCCAGCAGCTCCGTTATCTGGTCTCGCTGGCAGAGCTGCGTCATTTTGGTCGTGCTGCCAAGGCCTGCGCCGTAACCCAGTCCACGCTTTCCGCCGGTATCCTGGCCCTTGAGCGCCAGATGGATGTGAAGCTGCTCGACCGTGAGGTGGGCAAGAAAGTCGTGTTCACCCCCTTGGGCGACAGGGTGGTGGGTCAGGCCCGCCACGCGCTTGAGGCCCTGCAGGGCGTGCTCGACATGGCCGTGGCCTCGCGTGAGCCGATGAGCGGGCTGCTGCGGCTGGGCGTCATTCCCACCATCGGGCCGTTTGTCATGCCTGCCCTCGTGGCCCGCCTGCCGCGTCAGTACCCCCGGCTGAACCTCTCGCTGAGCGAAGACCTGACCCATAACGTAATGGAAAAACTGGCGCTGGGCCGACTCGATCTCGTGCTGCTGGCCATGCCGTGTGACTGCGCCGATAGCGAAACCCTGCCGCTGTGGCGCGACCCCTTCATGCTGGTCATGCCGCGCGCGCACCCGTTTGCCCGCCTTGACGTGGTGCCCGTGCCCGACCTTGCGCATGAGCGCATGATCCTGCTCGAGGACGGGCACTGCCTGCGCGAGCAGACGCTGGCCATGTGCCGCCAGGCGGGCGGCTGGCCGCGCCCGGAGGACGAGACGCAATGCGCCGTTACCTCGCTGTTCACGCTGGTGGAAATGGTGGCGGCAGGCATGGGGCTGGCGCTGCTGCCGCAGATGGCGGTCGACTCGCAGCTGATGGACTGGACCCGCCTGACCGTGCGCCCCGTAAGCGGCGCGCAGGCCTGGCGCACCATTGGCCTGGCCTGGCGACCGCGCTCGCCCCGGGCTGCGGATTTTCAGGCCATTGCCCCGTTTTTTATGCCAGATTCGATCCCGCAGGCGAATTCCCTGCTGTAAATGGCGCCAGAATCCGCTGCTGGAGTTGACTCTTGGCGCAGGCAAGGGTATTCGGGCGCCTCTTTTGCGGCACATCGCCGCTAGTCGAGGGTCGGATCATGAAAATCAGAAACAGCCTGAAATCGGCCAAGGTTCGGGACAAGGACTGCCGTGTGGTCCGTCGCCGTGGCAAGGTCTACGTCATCAACAAGAAGAACCCGCGCATGAAGGCCCGTCAGGGCTGATTGCCAGACGGCCTTGACCGTCCGGTTCATCTTTGAACAGCCGCAAAGCCGCGCAGGCAGGTTTTCAATAACCTGTGTGCGTGGCTTTTCGTGCGTACTCATGCTTGCAGCCAGCCTGTTGCCCCTGCCTGCCCGCGCGGCGGATGCTCCGGCCCACGGGCTTGACCGGCACGCAGGCCCGCCCGCCAGGGCGCAGGGCAGCACGTCGGCCGAGCCATCGCTGGACAGTCTCGAGACGGAACTGGCCCATGCCGCCACGGCACGTGGCGCGCGTGATCTGCTCGGGCGCATCGAGCAGCTACGCCTGAAGGATCTGGCGCCCACCACCACTCTGCTGGTGCGCCGCGCACAGGATGATCTTGACGCCCAGCGCCCGCTTGATGCCGAGCAGGACATGGATGATGCCCTGCTGCTTCAGCCCGATGTGGAGGTGCTGTGGCGCAACCGCGCGCAGGCCCGCCTTGCCGCGGCCAACCCTGATGGCGCGGTGGCCGACCTTGGCGTGGCCCTGCACCATGATGGGCGCGATGTCATGGCATGGAAGATTCTGCAAGAAGCGGAAGCCCAGCGCGGCGACTGGCAGGCAGCGTGGAAAGCTTGGCAGCATGTGTTGCAGCTCGAGCCCACCATTCCCGATGCAGCCCACCAGACCGAGCAGTTGCGCCTGAAGGCCTTTGGCCAGCCCACCTGAAAAACATCATTAAAAGATAAAAGTTTTTGGTGAAGCTTTTTTCAAAAAGCTTCAGGAAACGCCGCCTTTTTGAAAAAAGGCGGCGCCCAAAAACTTTTGATCCTGATTCTTGCCTGTCAGCGGTCCGTCAGGCGGAACTCGATGCGGCGGTTGCGGGCATAGGCCTCGGCCGTGGTGCCGTTATCAAGCGGCTGGTAGTCCGAAAAGCCGGTCGCGGCCAGATGGTGCGGGTTGATGCCCTCGGCAATCAGCAGCTTGACCACCGTAATGGCGCGCTCGGATGACAGCTCCCAGTTGCTGGGGAAGGCGGTGTGAATGGGCAGCCGGTCGGCATGGCCGTCCACGCGCAGGATCCACGGCACGTCGGGCGGAATCTGGGCAGCGACCTGCCGCAGCGTCTTGGCCAGTATCTTGATCTGCTCCACGCCCTCAGGCGACAGGTCGGCGCTGCCGACGGGGAACAGCACCTCGCTTTGAAACACGAAGCGGTCGCCCACGATCTGCACGCCCTTGTGATCCTGCATCACGCTGCGCAGGCGGCCAAAGAATTCGGAGCGGTACTGCTGCAACTGCTCCACCTTGCGCGCCAGCGCCACGTTGAGCTGCATGCCAAGGTTGTCGATCTTGTGGTCGCGCTCCTGCACGGCCTGCTCGCTCACTTCGAGCGCTGCGCTGACGGCGCTGAGCTGCGCATTGAGCTGGGCAAGCTGGGCATCAAGAGCAGAAGCATGGCTCTGGGCGGTATCGCGCTCGCTGGTCTGCTGGTTGAGCTGGGCGGTGAGCGAGCTGGCGGTGGCCGCGTCCGCCTCGTGCTCCTTGTGCAGGGTGGCGATCTCGGTCTGGAGCGCGGTGGTGTGGCTGTGCTCGAGCGAGAGCATCTGGGCCAGTCGGGCCACCTCGTGCTCGAGCTGGTCAAGGGCCTGCTGGCGCTTGTTCAGGGTAACGGACAGGAAAGCCTGCCCCAGAACGAACACCAGCAGCACGAAGATGATGACCATGAGCAATGTTGACAGCGCATCAACATAGCCCGGCCAGGCATTCAGTTCGGAACGGATCGAGCGACGGGAACGGCGCGCCATGAAATAACCCTTGCCTTGGTCTGCGGTCAGGAAGCGGAGTGGCCCGTTCCGGGCGTGCTTGCAGCAATGGTGCGCGCAAGCAGGCGCAGGTCGTTGCGGATGTCGGCTGCCATCTGCTCGCGTCCTGCCGCCGATTCCTGCACAAGGCGGGCCAGCAGGGATTCAATGCCCTGCAGGTGGTCCTCGCCCCGGTTGTCGGCCAGCTGGGCCAGGCGGTCGTTCAGCGCGGTCAGCAGGCGCTGCTCCTGCGCGCGCGTCTCCTCGCTGCGCGCCATGAGGGCCTGCAGCTTTTCCATGTTCTCGGCGGTGTGCTCGAGCAGCGCCTGCACGTAGGCGGGCACGCTGGCATCATTGCCGCCCACCTGCAGGCCGCCTGCCGAAAGGCGGGTGATGGTGGCCAGCCATTCCTCAAGCTCGTTGAAGAAGCGGGTCTGGGCCTGGCCCGCCGTAAGATCAAGGAAGCCGAGCACCAGAGCGCCCGCCAGCCCGAACATCGAGCCCGAGAACGCCGTGCCCATGCCGTGCAGCGGGCCTGCCAGCCCGGTCTTGAGCTGGTCGAACATGGCGTTGGTGTCGCCGCTGCCTACCGACATGTTGCCAATCACATCGGCAATGGAGCCCACGGTCAGCAGCAGGCCATAGAACGTGCCAAGCAGGCCGAGGAAGATGAGCAGCCCGGTGAGGTAGCGCGAGAGTTCGCGCCCTTCGTCAAGGCGTGCGGACAGGCTGTCGAGCAGCGACTGCATGACCGGGGCGGAAAGCGTCAGCCTGCGGCCCTTGTCGTGGGTGGCCAGCATCGAGGCCATGGGGGCGAGCAGGCGCGGCGGCGGCGGCGTGGTCAGCCCCTCACGCGGGTGGCGCAGGATGTTGACCCAGCGCACTTCGGGGATGAGGCGCAGGATCATGATGATGTTCCACGCCACCCCGAGCACGAGAATGCCGATGATCAGGCCATCAAGATAGGGATTGTTGCAGAACGCCTGATAGAGGGTGGGGGAAAGCAGGGCTGCGACAACCCCGACAGCCAGAAGAAACACAAGAACCCGTAAAAGGTAGGTCGTCGGTCGTGTCACGCAATGGTTTCCTTAATGCGCCGGTGGGTCGGTAGGGGTGGTTGAGGCCACCACACCGGAACGGGTTACGTCAACACAATCCGCACCCGCGCCCTGGGCGTTTGCATCGGGCAGGCCGATGGCGCGCACATAGATGCGGGTGGGGGCCACGCCCGCGTGGATCAGCACCGAACGCGCGGCAAGCCCGCGGCTCAAGGCAACCCGCCGTGGCGTTGAGGGATCATCGGGGCGGCCTTCGCCATAGGCCACGATGTTGATGTGCTGGTCGGGCAGCTTTTGCATGATTGTGGCAAATGTTTGCAGGGCCGTAATCATGCGCGGATTCATGTCCGCTGACTGCGTGGCGAAGTGCAGGCGCGTGCCGCCCGTAACCTTTTCCGCCCGGCCGCGTGCCTGCGGGTCGGCCTTGACCTCGGGCGGGGGCGTGAAGGGGTGCAGTTGCACGGGCGTCTCGGGCGGGTGCAGCACCGGGTTATCAGGCGGCCTTGCGGCTACGGGCGGCAGGGCGGCAATGGCGGCGGCAGGCGCTACGGCATTGGTGCTGCTGCTCGGCGTGGGCGCGGGAACTGTCGCGTGCGTGCTGGCCGGGGCTGTTGCAGCGCGCGCTGGCGCGGGGCTGGCGGCCTGCGATGCTGGAGCTGGAGCCGGAGCTGGTGCCGGAGCGGCTGCATGATGGGTGGCGGGTGGCGGGGTGCTGGCACCCTTCCGGGGGCGGGCCATGGGCGTGGGCGGCACCTGGGCTGCTGGCGGCGCGCTGGTGGCACTTTCCGGCATGTCGGGCATGGTGGCGCCCGACAGGCTCATGCTGCCGCCATCGGGCAGCATGGCAGGGCGCTTTTTGGGTGCGCCAAGGGCGTCAAGCGCGCTCTTGCTGGTGGTGACCTGTGCATGCGCGCTGCCCAGCAGGGCGCAGGTGGCAACGCCCAGCACGGCCAGCACACGCGCGGACCGGCGGGGAAGGGAGGGGAATGTGTGCTGCATTATGCCCGGCAGGCTACCGGGCCACAGGCGGGGGCGCAATCGGCAAACGGGCCACGGGGGCCCTGCCGTGCATCAGCCGATGCTGCTGGCCACGAGTTCGCGCAGCGGGCCGTGCATGTGGGGGTTGCCCACCACCGCATCGATGGAGGCCGCGAGATCGTTCAGATCCTCGCCCGCAGGGTCGGTTGCGTAACCACCGGCCTCACGCACGAGCAGGATGCCGGCGGCGCAGTCCCACGGCTTGATACCCAGTTCCCAGTAGCCATCGTACCGGCCTGCCGCGACCCAGGCGAGGTCGAGGGCGGCGGCACCGAATCGGCGGATGCCCGCCACCTGCGGCATGAGTGCGCCCAGCGTGCGCGCAAACGACAGGCGATTGCGCGCCGAGACCTTGGCAAACGGGATGCCGGTGGCAAACAGCGCCTCGTTCATCGACCGGCGGGCGGATACGCGCAGGCGGCGGTCGTTAAGGAACGCGCCAACGCCCTTTTCGGCCCAGAACATCTCGTTGGCCACGGGGTTGTACACCAGCCCCGCCACGATCTCGATCGTGCCATCGGGCAGGCGGCGCTGCAGGCCGATGGAAATGGCCCAGTGCGGCACGCCGTGCAGGAAGTTGGTGGTGCCATCGAGCGGGTCGATCACCCAGCGCCACGTCCAGCCTTCGCTGCCCGAGGCACCGCTTTCCTCCATTAGGAAGGCGTAGCCGGGCCGGGCGCGGGCCAGTTCCTCGTGGATGGTGGTTTCGGCCCGCAGGTCGGCCTGCGAGACGAAATCGCCAGGCCCCTTGATGCTGACCTGAAGCTGCTCGACTTCGCTGAAGTCACGCAGAAGGCGGCGTGCGGCCTTCTGGGCAGCGTTCTGCATCACCGTCATATGGGGAGAGAGTCGCATTGCCACGGTGATCGGTCCTGTCTGGTTCGGCGGTGGAACGGGTGTGAAGGGTGAAGAAAAAAAACGGGTGGCGGCCTGCGTGCGGGCAGGCTGCCGCCCTTATGGGGTCAGGACTTGGCGCGCTCGACGTAGCTGCTGTCCTCGGTGCGGACCACGATGCGCTCGCCGGCTTCAATGAAGGGGGGCACCATGGTTTTCACGCCGTTGGACAGGCGGGCGGGCTTGTAGGACGAGCTTGCCGTCTGGCCCTTTACCACCGGATCGGCCTCGACCACCTCAAGGGTCACCTGGGCTGGCAGCGTCACGCCAACCGGGTCGCCTTCCACAAGGTTGAGCACCAGGGTCATGTTGTCCTGCAGGAAGGGGGCCTGATCGCCCAGCAGGTCAAGCGGCAGGATCAGCTGCTCGAAGGTCTCGGGGTCCATGAGCACGATGTTGTCGCCATCCATGTAGGAGTAGGTGTATTCCTTCTCCTCGGTCATCAGGCGTTCAACGGTATCGGCGGTGCGCCAGCGCTCGTTGGTCTTGTTGCCGGTCTTGAGGTCGCGCATTTCCACCTGGATGAATGCGCCGCCCTTGCCCGGCGTGATGATCTGCTGCTTCAGGACCGTCCAGCGACGGCCGTCGTGCTCGATGACCTGCCCGGCACGGATCAGGTTTGCCTGCTGCTTCATGGTGGTCCCTGTATGGTTGTGGGAAGTATGGCGGTTCGGCTTCTAGCGCCCCGCGCGCGGAAGGGCAAGGTTTCGCGCCTCTCTTTTCAGCCCTGTTCGCGCGCAAGGCGGTGCAGCGTGCCATCAGGCGCCAGTGCGCCGAGCATGCCATCGGGGCCGGTGCGCAGGTAATCCGGTCCGATCGGCACCTTGCCATGCCCGCCGGGAATGTCGAGCACATAGGTCGGCCACGCAATGCCCGTCACCCGCCCGCGCAGGCTGGCCAGCAGGCGCTGCCCCTCGCGTATGGGCACGTGAAAGCGCGCGGTGCCCGGCGCGGGGTCAAGCTGGTGCAGGTAATAGGGGCGGATGCGGGCGGCGACCTGCGCGCGCAAAAGTGCCTCGAGCGCCTCGGGCGTGTCGTTCACGTCGCGCAGCAGCACGGACTGCCCCAGCACGGGTATGGCGCGCGCCTGCACGCGGCGGATGGCGGCGCGGGCTGCGGGCGTGAGTTCACGCGCGTGGTTGATGTGCGCCACCAGCCACATCGAGCGCGTGGTCTCGAGGGCTTCGGCCATCTCCTCATCCAGCCGGTCGGGATCGGCCACCGGCACGCGGGTGTGGATGCGGATGGTGTGGATATGCGCCATCCCCTCAAGCGCCTGCATGATCGCGCGCATGCGGCGCGGCGAGAGCATGAGCGGGTCGCCGCCGGTCATCACGACTTCATGAATGTCCGGGTGCGTGCGCAGCCAGTCGAGCGCTGTCTCGAGTGCCGCCTCGTCAAGCACGCCACCGCCGGGGCCGACATGCTCGCGGCGGAAGCAGAAGCGGCAGTAAAGCGGGCACACCAGCAGCGGCTTGAGCAGCGCGCGGTCGGCATAGCGGTGCACGATGCCCGGCACGGGCGAGAGCGCGTCATCGCCAATCGGGTCCGGGTCTTCGGTGGGGTCGGTATGGCTTTCCGCCGCATCGGGAATGACCTGGCGGCCGATCGGGTCATCGGGTGTTTCGATCAGGCTGGCAAAGGCGGGCGGAATGGCGGTGGCGTAGTGCTTCGCCACGTTTTCCAGTTCTGGTGCCTGCGCCGGGGTAATCAGCCCTGCCGCAAGCAGGTCGGCCACGCTGCGCAGCGTGCGCCGGGGCTGGGGGGGATTGACCGGTGATGCCATGCAAGGGCTGTACTGCGCGTATCCGTCCGCTGCAACCAAAGAGCGTGCCCCATGCCCGAGTCCCTGCCTTCACGCCCCGACTGTGCCCGCATTGCCGACCGGCTGCCGCTACTGCTGCGCCGGGGCCTCGTGCTGCGTGGCGTGAGGGCATTTTTTGATGCGCGGCACTATACGGAAGTCGAGACCCCCTATGCCGTGCCGACTCCGGGCGAGGAAGTGCATCTGAAAGTATTCGCGACCGAGCGCGCGGGGGCCGATGGCAGCCGCGAGCGGCTGTGGCTGCACACCAGCCCGGAATTTGCCATGAAGCGCATCGTCGCCGCCACCGGCCTGCCCGTATATCAACTGGCGCGGGTGTGGCGGAATGCCGAGGGCAGCAGGCTGCATGCCCATGAGTTCACCATGCTGGAATGGTATCGCCCCGGCGCCACGCTGGCGGGGCTGATGGATGAAACCGAAGCCCTGCTGCGCGCGGTCCTGCCGCCCGTGGTGCGGGCGGGCGGGGATGAAATCAGCATTACCGCTCCGTTCGAGCGCCTGACGGTGGCTGAAGCCTTTGCCCGGTATGCGGGCGTGGACATTCTGGCCCATGAGGGCGATGCCCCGGCGCTGGCTGAGGCCGCAGGCTGTGAACTGCGCCGGGGCGAGACGTGGGAGGATCTGTTCTTCCGCCTGATGATGGCGCGCATCGAGCCACATATCGGCCGCACGCGCCCCACCTTTCTCACCCACTGGCCTGCAAGCCAGGCAGCGCTGGCCCGGCGTGATCCTGCTGACCCGCGCGTGGCGCTGCGTTTCGAGCTTTATGCGGGCGGCATCGAACTGGCCAATGCGTTTGAGGAACTGACCGACCCCGCCGAGCAGCGCGTGCGTTTTGAGGCCGACCGGGCGCGGCGTGCAGCCCTTTACCCCGGCGAATCCGGTCTGGACTGGCCGATGGACGAGGCTTTCCTGTCCGCCCTTGGCAACCTGCCGCCCTGCGCGGGCATTGCGCTGGGCTTTGACCGGCTGGTGATGCTGGCTGCGGGCACGAACCGGATTGCGGATGTGCAGTGGCTGGGAGAGGGATCGTAAAACATCAGGGAATAATGAAAGTTTTTGGGTGCCGCCTTTTTTCAAAAAGGCGGCGTTCTTCTGAAGCTTTTTAGAAAAAGCTTCACCAAAAACCTTTATTCTTCGGCGGCTGCAATCGCCGCGTTCATGGCCTTTACGCCTGCACCCGGTCCATCAGGGTGCGACCACACCGCGCTGATGACCGACAGGAAATCCGCCCCCGCGCGCACCAGTGTGCCGCAGTTATCGGGCGTGATGCCGCCAATGGCCACGACCGGCAGTTCGATCATGCTGCTCCACCATGTGAGCAGCGCCGGGTCGGCCCGCACTTCGGTTTCCTTCGACGGCGAGGGGAAGAACGCGCCAAATGCCACGTAATCCGCCCCGGTCTCACCCGCGCGCAGCGCCATGTCGCGGCTGTCATAGCACGATACGCCAAGTTGCAGGTTGTCGCCCAGAATGCGCCGGGCGGTGGCCACGTCGGTATCGTCCATGCCCACATGCGCCCCGTCGCAGCCGCAGCTTACGGCAAGGTCGGGCCGGTCATTCATGATGAAGGCCACGTCACGCGCATGGGTTATGGGCTGGAGCACGTCCACCGCGCGGCGGATGGTGTCGTCATCCACGTTTTTAAGGCGCAGTTGCACCGCCGCCACCGGGCCTGCGTCGAGCGCTGCGGCAAGGCGGGGGGCGAAGGTGGCCGGATCAAGCGATTCGGGGGTGATGAGATAGAGCTGGCAATCGGTCATGTCGGGCCGATCCTATGCCACCGTGGCGGTGGCGAACAGCCCCCGCATGGCCCGCTTCGCCATGCGGGGAATTTGCAGCAGGGTCAGACCTTCTGCGCGAAGATGTCGGTAATCTCGCCAAGCAGCTTCAGCGCTTCGGCACGCGGGCGCTGGAAAGTGTTGCGCCCGATGATCGAGCCGAACCCGCCACCCTGATGGATGCCACGAATGGTGTCGAGCAGGTGCGCGGTGGTGGTGTGCTCGCCGCCCGAGAAGATCACGATGCGGCGGCCCGCGAAGGCCGACTGCACCACATGGCGGATTCGCGCGGGCAGGGTGGCGATATCGACCTTCTCATCGATATAGACCTTCTTGGCCGCAGGCAGGCACAGATCCTCGGTCGGGGGCTTGACCTTGATGATGTGCGCGCCAAGCTCGGCCGCGATGTGGGCAGCATAGGCGCAGATGTCGATGGCCGTCTCGCCCGCCTTGTCGAGCATCGGGCCGCGCGGGTAGCTCCACACCACCACGGCAAGGCCCGCGTTCTTGGCCTCGCGCGCCATTTCGCGCAGCTGCTCCATCTGGTGGAACTGGTAGTCGCTGGCGGGGTAGATGGTGAACCCGATGGCCGAGCAGCCCAGCCGCAGCGCATCAGCCACCGTGCCGGTCACGGCCTGGTTCTTCTGCGTGGTCAGGCTGTCGGAGCTGTTGCATTTGAGGATGGTGGGAATCTGGCCCGCGAACGTGCTGGCCCCGGCCTCAAGCATGCCCAGGGGGGCTGCGAATGCGTTCAGCCCGGCCTCGATGGCCAGCGAGTAGTGATAATGCGGGTCATAGGCGGGCGGGTTGGGAGCGAATGAACGGCCCGGCCCATGCTCGAAGCCCTGATCGACCGGCAGGATTACCAGCTTGCCGGTGCCCGCGAGCTTGCCGGTGTTCATGAGCCGGTAGAGGTTGGCCCTGGTGCCCGGCGTGTCACTTTCGTAGTGGTCAAGGATCGCCTTGACCTGCGGTGTCAGTGTCATTTTTCGTTCCCCTTGCAAATGGGTGTCCGTTCATCCTGCGCCTGCCCTGACGGTTCTGTCATGGCATGTGGCGGGCGCTCAGGTATCTTTCCAGCGCATCCCTCGCCCCCCTTGCGGGCAGTTCCAGCGCGTGGGGGCGCGCGCGCAGCACATGGCCACCCGTCATGCGTGCCAGTGATGCGAGCGCATGGTGCTGCGGGGCCGTGGCGCTGACAATGACACCGCTCAATCCTGCGCGCAGGGCTGCTGCCGCATGGCCCGCCGCCTGCCCGCAGTCCAGCCAGGCGGGCAGCGGGCAGCCCGCCACCAGCGCCGCCCACCATGGCACGCCCATGAAACACCCCGCGCCGGGCGGGGAAACCACGGCGCACTCCATGCGTAACGATGCCGCCGTGGCAGTGACCAGCGCCAGCTCCCCCGCGCCTGAAACCGTGACAAGCGGCATATAATGGTCATGTTTGTCGATCATGCTTGACGTTGAAACCGCACCGCGCGATCAGTTCAAGGGGAGGAACGAGGGAAAGGATGAACGTGTCTGATATTATCATGCCACCGGAACAGGACGCCGCGCGCTCCCCCTCGGAGGCTGGAGAGAATCCGGCTGACCGCCTTGAACTCGCCCTCAATCGCATTGCCTTCGCCCTTGATCGTCGTACCGCGCAGGCCGCCATCGCGCCGCCGGCAGCGCCTGATGTCGACCTGCAGGCGCTTGCCGCCAATATCGATGTGCTCATTGCCCGCGTGCGCGACGTGCTTGATGAAGGTGGGGAAACCACTAGCGGGGAGGAATAGGCCATGAGCCAGGTTACCGTGCGCATCAATGGTTTTTCCTACGCCGTGGGGTGCAAGGAAGGGCAGGAGAAACACCTCCAGGCCATGGCGCAGGAAGTCGAGCGCCGGATCGAGCGCATCCGCGAACTCGGCGGCCATAGCGGCGAGGGGCGGCTGCTGGCGCTTGCCGCCCTGCTCATGGCCGACGAGATCCATGACCTGACGGCGGAAAAGATGTCATCGGACACCGCCCACCAGCTTGCACAGGGCCGGCAGGCGCGTCTCGAGAACGAACGCCGCAAGGAGCAGCTCGCCCACCTTGTCGAACGTGCGGAAAACATTGCGGACGCACTGGAAGAGGACTAAATAGAAAGGGCGGGGCTGCCGGGTGCGTCAGGCATGATTCAACCCCTGGGCCGATAAGCACTTCCTAGGGAGCTGGCACTGTCGTGATCGTGGTCACGTTATCTGGCGCCCACCTGCGTCAGCAGGTCCGGGAGGGCTGATCCGACCAACGGCCATGGCGGCTCCGTATCATTTTCCATGACTTCCATCGCAAACGAATCGTGGTCCACCGCACATGCCAAACAGGCCCTGCGTGGCGTCATGGCCAGCAGGCGGGCCGCCTTCGCCACAGCGCCCGGGCGCGAGATGGCCGAGAAATCCCTCCAGCACCGCATGGTCCGCGCCCTGCGCGCCATGGCCTCGCCCGGTGATGCGGTAGCCCTTGTCTGGCCCCTGCCCGGCGAGAGCGAACTCCAGCCCGTCATGCACGCGCTCCACGCCGATGGCCTGTGCATTGCCCTGCCCGAAACCACGCCCAAGGGCCATAAGCTGACCTTCCGCCTGTGGCGGCCGGCCTGCGCCATGCAGGCGGGCCGCTATGGCACATCCCACCCCGAAGGCCCCATCGTGCAGCCTGATGTGGTGTGCGTGCCGCTGCTGGCATTTGACAGGCGGGGCATGCGGCTGGGATATGGCGGGGGCTATTATGATCGCACGCTGGCCAGCCTGCCTGCCGCGCGGGCGGTGGGGTTTGGCTTTTCCTTTCAGGAAGTGGCGTGCATCCCGACCGGCCGGTATGACGTGGCGCTGCCCGCGATCGTGACCGAGCGTGAATGGATCCGGTGTCGTGGTGACGGGCGGACGCGGTAGATAAAGGCTGTTTTCTTGAGAATACTGTTTCTGGGCGATATTGTCGGGCGCGTCGGGCGCGAGGCCGTCATTTCCCGCCTGCCCGCCCTGCGGCGTGATCTTGCCCTCGACCTTGTGGTGGTCAATGGCGAGAACGCCAGCCACGGCTTTGGCCTCTCGCCCGCCATTGGCCGCGACCTGCTCGAAGCGGGGGCCGATGTCATCACGCTGGGCAACCATAGCTGGGACCGGCGCGACCTGATCGGCCATATCGACAGCGAACCCCGCATCATCCGCCCCGCCAACTACCCGCCCGGCACGCCGGGGCAGGGCAGCGTGGTGGTGGAACTCGTCGATGGCCGCAAGGCGCTGGTGGTCAGCATCATGGGCCGGCAGTTCATGGATGCGATGGATGACCCCTTCCGCAGCGTGACCGACATCCTCTCGCGCCACCGGCTGGGCGTGACCATGCACGCCGCCGTAGTGGACGTGCACGCCGAAGCCACGAGCGAGAAATGGGCCATGGGCCATTTCCTTGATGGCCGCGTGTCGCTGGTTATTGGCACGCACACGCACACGCCCACCGCCGACCACCGTATCTTTCCCCACGGCACCGCCTTCCAGACCGATGCGGGCATGTGTGGCGACTATGACAGCGTGATCGGCATGGGCAAGGAGGCGGCTATTGCCCGATTCGTGCGCAAGATGCCCGGTGAGCGGCTGCAACCCGCCGAGGGGGATGCCAGCATTGCGGGCATGATGGTGGAAACCGATGATGCCACCGGCCTGGCCCGCCGCATGGCGCCGGTGCGGCAGGGGGGGCATCTGGCACCCACGCTGCCGGATTTCTGATCAACGGATAAAAGCTTCAAAAGAACGCCGCCTTTTTTTGAAAAAAGGCGGCACCCAAAAACTTTTATGATTTTAACGATTTAGCGGAAGGCAGGCTCGTCAAACCCGCGCAGCTTACGCGAATGCAGCCGGTCCACGCCCTGCGCACGCAACTGCTGCATGGTCTCGATTCCCACCACCAGATGCTGGCGCACGCGCTCGCGGTAGAAGGCATTGGCCATGCCACGCAGCTTGAGTTCGCCATGCAGCGGCTTGTCTGAAACACACAGCAGCGTGCCGTAAGGCACCCTGAAGCGGAAGCCGTTCGCCGCAATCGTGGCCGATTCCATGTCCACCGCAATGGCGCGTGAGGTGTTGATGCGCGTGAACAGCGCACCCAGCCGCAACTCCCAGTTGCGGTTGTCGGTGGTCATGACCGTGCCGGTGCGCAGGCGGGTTTTCACCTCGGCATCATGCAGGCCGGTTACGCGGGCGGTCACGTCCTGCAGGGCCATCTGCACCTCGGCAATGGGGGGCACGGGCACCCAGGGCGGCAGGTCGTCGTCCAGCACATGGTCATCGCGCAGGTAGCCATGCGCCAGCACGTAGTCGCCCAGCCTCTGGCTGCGCCGCAGCCCTGCGCAGTGCCCCACCATCAGCCAGCAATGCGGGCGCAGCACGGCCAGATGGTCGGTAATGGTCTTGGCGTTGGCAGGCCCCACGCCGATGTTGATGAGCGTTATGCCATCGCCATCGGGGCGGCACAGATGGTAGGCGGGCATCTGCGGCAGGTTCTGGCCCGCATGGGTGGCTGCGTGGGGGGCGTCGCGGGTGTGGATGATCTCGCCCGGCTCGACAAAGGCCGTGTATTCCGACCCCGCATCCACCTGCGCATGCCCGTATTCACGAAATGCATCGACATAGCGCTGGTAGTTGGTCAGCAGGATGAAACGCTGGAAATGCCGTGGCGCTGTGCCGGTATAGTGGTGCAGCCGCGCCAGCGAGTAATCGGTGCGCTGGGCCGTAAACAGCGCAAGCGGGCGCGGCACGTCGGGGCGGGGGATGTATTCGCAATTGGCGATCGAATCGTCGGTCACGTGCAGGTCGGGCAGCGCGAAATGCGTCTGGATCCATGCAAGGTCGGATTCGGTCAGCGAGGTCACCGCCTCTTCCATCACGTAGGAGAGCGGGATGGGCTGGCGCGACAGGCCGACCATGACCGGCGTGCGGTAATGGCGCAGCAGGCTTTCGATCTGCTCGCGCCAGTAGGCGCCGAACAGGGCAGGGCGGGTGAGCGTGGTGCCATAGAAGCCGGGCTCGAGCACCACGTCAAAGGGCGGGCGCGGCCCATCGGGGGGCAGGGCCGTGGCGGGCATGAAGGCGAGGTAGGGATAGACCGCATCCGCCAGGCCCGATGTATCGCGCGTGGCGAATGCATGGCGGATCAGCCCGGCGGCCTGGTCATAAAGCTCGGTAATGCGGGCCACGGCGGCATCGGCATTGTCGAAGGCGTGGAAGTCATGCCCGGCCTGCTGCAGGAGTCGTGCTGTGTCCATGGCGATGAAATCTCCTTCTGCCCGTGCTTTCAGCGGCGGAGCAGGATGTAGTTGATGGTCAGGTCAATGGGGAAGTTGTTGCCCTGCATGTCGGGCGGCACGGGGGGCAACTGGGCGTTGCGGAATATGCTCATCGCCGCGGCGTCAAGATAAAACGAGCCGGACGCCCCGGTGCGGCGCACCTTGGTCACGTGTCCGTCGCGGTCGATTTCCACATGCAGTGAGGCCGCGCCTTCTTCGCCTGCCTGGCGGGCTTCTTCGGGGTAGTACAGGTGGCTGCGGATCCAGCGTTCAAGTTCCTCGCCATAATCGTCGCTCACGCCCTTGATCTGGGTTGTGGTGGAGTAGGGGGCATTGATCTTGCCATTCTGCACTACCGGCCCGAGCGAAAGGTCGATCGGCCCGCCCGTGCCGCCCGCACGGCCCTGCTTGCTGCGCCGGGGCAGGGGGGAGGGAGAGAGCGACCAGTTCATCGGGTGCTGCAACGCCGCATAGGCATTGGGCGAGGACTGGTTCTGTGCCTGCTGGGCCGCGCGGTTGCCGTGGCCGGAGTTCTGCATGGCAGGGTTGAACCTGTCCTGCTGCTGCGACTGCGGCACCGACAGGTCGGAGGGCGCATCGCTCAGCGGCGGGGCGGAGGGGGTATCCTCGCTGGAGGCATTGGCGGAGGGCGACGAATCCTCGCTGTTCTTTTGCGGGTTGTTCGTCTTTTCCTGCGCGCTGGGTTGCTGCTCCTTGGTCTGCTGCTGCCGGGGCGCGTTCTGGCCGCCCGCCATATCGGGCGAGGACTGGCCCTGCAACCCGCTGGAGGTGGGCGGCGAGAACACCATCTCAACCTGCGGCTCCGTGCGCGTGGCGTCGGGCGTGCCGTGCTGGCTGTGATGGGCGGATTCGATCAGGATCGCGGCCAGCAGGGCGGCATGCAGCAGGCCCGATATGGCAATCGCGCGCCCTGGTCCCGGCGTTTCCACCGTGTCGGGGCGAATCAGGCCCGACATCATGGGGCGTAGCTTGCGGTAGCCGGGTGGCGGCGGCACGGCGTTGCCGGGCAGCAGCCTTTCACGCGCGGGCGGGTTGTACTGTTCCGTGCGGCCATTGCGTGGCAGGCCGCCCCCAGGCGGCGGCTCGCGGGGGATCAGTACGGGCTCCACGGCGTCTGGCCGCCGGGAGGAGGGACTGAGTGTCACCGTCATGAAAGGCTGCGGGTCTCCGCCATGTGGGTCTGTTGCCGGGGCCTGCCTGCCTGCCCTGGCATGTTGCCAGCATAACTGACGCGGGGGGGGGGCCTGTCAAGGACCGGATGCGTAACGGAGGCTACTTCAGTAGCTTTCGACAAAATTTTCCAGTAATTCGGCGAATCTCTCCGGATTTTCGACATGCAGCCAATGCCCTGCCCGTTCGATCAGTTCCAGCCGGTAACACGGAAAAAGCCTACGCATGATGGCATAATGTTCAGGGCGGATATAGGGCGAATTCCCCCCCGCCAGGAACAGCGTGGGGCCGGGATAGGTATAGCCTTCAGGGATGTAGGGCCAGCTTTCGACATTGGACATCGAGTCCACCATCTCGCGCAGGCCGATGTTCCAGCCGGGGTTTTCCCCCACGCGGATGTTCTGCAGCATCAGCGCGCGCACATCGGTGTTGGGGATGTAATGCTGGAGCAGCCGTTCCGCCCCCGCCCGGTTGAGAAAGGGCGGAAACGGCACCCGCAGCATCTGCTCGCCCAATGCAAACTGCCCGTGGCCGGTGCGCGCGGGCGGAATGTCGGCCACGAGCAGGCTGTGCACCATGCCCGGCCGGGTCAGGGCCGGGGTCATGGCCACCTTGCCGCCCATGGAGTGGCCAACCAGCGTTGCGGGCAGCGCGTTGTGGTGGGCCAGCGTTTCCAGCAGGTCGCCCGCCATGGTGTTGTAGTCCATCAGGCCATGCGGGCTGTCGCCATGGTTGCGCAGGTCGATGGCGAGCGTGCGCCGGGTGCGCGCGAGCCTGCGCTGAAAGAAGCCAAGGTTGCGCGCCCGCCCGAACAGGCCATGCAGCAGGACAATGGGGGGCCTGCCGGCCGTGTCGGGTCCGGTTTCCTCGGGTCCGCGCTCAATGACGTTCAGTAGCACCAGCTTGTGTTCCTATCGTCCGGTCGTCTGTCGGGGCGGTTGTTGCAGGTCCAGCATGATCTTGCCCATATGGGTTCCGTTTTCCATGAGTTTATGGGCCTGAGCAACCCGCGCCAAGGGGAAGGTGGCATGGATGAGCGGGCGGATGGCCCGCCGCGCCAGCAGCGGCCAGACATGGGCTTCGAGTTCGCGGGCAATTTCGGCCTTATAGGCAGCCTCACGCGGGCGCAGCGTGCTGCCGGTCACCACCAGCCTGCGGGTCATGATGCGCGCAAGGCTGACGCCATCCGCCTTCGCCCCGCCCTGCAGCGCGATGATGACCAGCCGCCCCGCAACGGCAAGGGACTTGAGGTTGCCCTCCATATAGGCCCCGCCAATCATGTCGAGGATGACATTGACCCCCGTGCCATCCGTCAGTTCCCTGATGCGGGTGGGGAAATCCTCGGTGCGGTAGTTGATGGCGGCTTTTGCGCCCAGCGTGGTGCACAGCGTGCATTTCTCGTCCGTGCCAGCGGTGGCGTAAACCGTGCCGCCCAGGGCGCGCACAAGCTGGATGGCCGTGGTGCCGATGCCGCTGGTGCCCCCATGCACCAGCATGCTCTCGCCCGGTTTCAGCCCCGCTGTCATGAACAGGTTGGACCATACGGTAAAGAATGTTTCGGGCAGGGCGGCGGCGTGCAGCGCGTCAAACCCCGCGGGCCAGGGCAGGCACTGCCCCGCAGGCACGGTGCAGTACTGCGCATAGCCCCCGCCATTGACCAGCGCGCACACCCGCGCGCCGGGTGCGGGAAAGGCATCGGGCGGCACGCCTTCGCCAGTCGCCACGACCTCGCCCGCCACTTCCAGCCCCAGCAGGGGGCTTGCCCCCGGCGGCGGCGGATACAGCCCCTGGCGCTGCATGATGTCGGGGCGGTTGATGCCTGCCGCCATGACCCGCACCAGCACCTCGCCCGCGCGGGGCATCGGCACGGGCACGGTGGCGATGTGCAGCGAATCGGGGCCGCCCGGTTCGCTCACGGTCACGGCCTGCATGGTGGCGGGGGGTGGCTGGGTCATGGTCTGTCCTTGTGCTGATGGAGGCTCCCAAGGTGTAGGCGATATGACGGCTGCGACCAGTGCGCGGGCTGCATAATCGAGCAAACGTGCGCGTGCCGTGGGCCAGACATGAAAAAAGCGCCGGAACCCGCAAGGTTCCGGCGCTTTTCGTGTCAGTTCCGTTCCCCGTGGGGGAAGGCGGGATCAGACGGAGTAGTACATCTCGAACTCGGCCGGGTGCGGCGTGTGCTCGAACGTGTAGACTTCCTGCCACTTCACTTCACAGTAGCTCTCGATCTGGTCCTTGGTGAACACGCCACCGGCGAGCAGGAACTCGTAATCGGATTCCAGCGCGGTCAGGGCTTCACGCAGCGAGCCGGCCACGGTCGGGATCTGCTTCAGTTCCTCGGGCGGCAGGTCGTACAGATCCTTGTCCATGGCATCGCCGGGGTGGATCTTGTTCTTGATGCCGTCGAGGCCGGCCATGAGCATGGCGGCAAACGCGAGGTAGGGGTTCGCGGTCGGATCGGGGAAGCGGACCTCGACGCGCTTTGCCTTCGGGCTGGTCGCATACGGGATACGGCACGAGGCGGAACGGTTGCGGGCGGAGTAAGCCAGCAGCACGGGGGCCTCGAAGCCCGGGATCAGGCGCTTGTAGGAGTTGGTGGACGGGTTGGTGAAGGCGTTGAGCGCCTTGGCGTGCTTGATGATGCCGCCGATGTAGTACAGCGCCTCATCAGACAGGTCGGCATAGCCGTTGCCGCCGAAGGTGGGCTTGCCGTCGCGCCAGATCGACTGGTGCACATGCATGCCCGAGCCGTTATCGCCATAGATCGGCTTGGGCATGAAGGTTGCCGTCTTGCCGTAGGAATGGGCAACGTTGTGCACGCAGTACTTGTAGATCTGCATGAAGTCGGCGGAGCGGACCAGCGTGTCGAACTTGGTGCCCAGTTCGTGCTGCGACTGCGCGACCTCATGGTGGTGCTTCTCGATGGGCAGGCCCATCTCGCCCATGGTGGTCAGCATTTCGGCGCGCAGGTCGCCTTCGCTGTCAACCGGAGCAACCGGGAAGTAGCCACCCTTCACGCCGGGGCGGTGGCCCATGTTGCCTTCGGGGTAGTCCTTGAGCGACGCGCCGGGGCCTTCGATGCTTTCCAGCTCGTAGGTGCCGAAGTTCGGGCCGGTGCCGAAGCGCACGCTGTCAAAGATGAAGAACTCGGCCTCGGGGCCGAAGAAGGCGGTATCACCCAGGCCGGTCGACTTGAGGTACTGCTCGGCCAGCTTGGCGGTGGCGCGGGGATCGCGGTTGTAGAACTGCCCGGTGGAGGGCTCCACGATATCGCAGATCAGGATCAGCTGCGGCTTGGCGGAGAACGGGTCCATCACCGCGGTGGTCGGGTCAGGCAACAGGATCATGTCGCTTTCGTTGATGGCTTTCCACCCCGCGATGGAGGAACCATCGAACATGAAGCCTTCGCGGAAGGTGTCATCCTCGATCGTGGTGACGTACTGGGTGGTGTGGTGCCACTTGCCGCGCGGATCGGTGAAACGCAGGTCAACCATCTCGACCGCGTTTTCCTTGATGATTTCAAAGACCTTCGCGATGGCTTCAGCAGAATGCGACGGTGTCGAAACCGAGGCTGAAGCCTGTGCTTTTTTTGCCATGTTAATTACCTGTCCTGACTTTGGTGTGCCGTTCCATGCGGCGCGGCGGTTATGGTTACGGAAACGCAGGGCCGCTGTCGATAGGCCAGCCGCCATGAGACCCATGTTTGCAGGCCAACCCTCAGATGGCGTCAGGCCCGCGCTCGCCGGTGCGGATGCGGATCACCTCGCTCACCGGGGTGATGAAGATCTTGCCATCGCCGATGCGGCCGGTGCGGGCAGCGGCCATGATGGCCTCGACCGCGCGCTCGGTCATGTCATCGGGGCAGACGATTTCAAGTTTGACCTTGGGCAGGAAGTCGATGATGTATTCCGCGCCGCGATACAGTTCCGTGTGGCCCTTCTGCCGGCCAAAGCCCTTGGCCTCGGTGACGGTAATGCCCATCAGGCCGATCTCATGCAGGGCGTCCTTCACCTCGTCGAGCTTGAAGGGCTTGATGATGGCCTCGATCTTTTTCATGCCTGTTGGTCTGTCTTCCGTCTCATGGCATCTGTAGCGCATGCCGCCCGTGTTGCCGTGGCAGGGTTGCACGGCTTTCATTTTCAGGCAATCGGGTGATATGGGCAAAAATGCGCATTGCCCACACCCATGCGCACACGGACAGGATAAGACGATGAAACCCGCCAACGCGATGCTTTCGGGGCTGCCAACCACCATATTTTCCGTCATGTCGGCGCTGGCCGTGGAGCATGACGCCATCAATCTCGGCCAGGGCTTTCCCGATACCGAAGGCCCGGCCGACCTTGTCGATGCCGCGGCAGCCGCCCTGCGCGACGGGCGCAACCAGTACCCCCCGCTTGCCGGCCTGCCCGAGCTGCAGGGCGCGGTGGCGCGGTCAAACGCGCGTTTTTATGGCATTGCCGTCGAGCCCGCGCGTGAAGTGGTGGTGACCTGTGGCGCGACCGAGGCCATCACCGCCTCGCTCATGGCGCTGGTCAACCGGGGCGACGAGGTGGTGGTGTTCGAACCCCTGTATGACACCTACCTGCCGGTGCTGCGCCTGCTTGGCGCCGTGGTGCGCACCGTGCGCCTCGCCCCGCCGCGGTGGGACCTGCCGCGCGCGGAACTCGCAGCCGCCTTTACCCCGCGCACCAAGGCCATCTTGCTCAACACGCCCATGAACCCCACCGGCAAGGTGTTCACGCGTGATGAGCTGGAATTCATCGCAGGGCTGGTGGCCAGGCATGATGCCTATGCCGTGTGTGACGAGGTGTACGAGCACCTGACCTTCGCCCCTGCCCGCCACGTGCCGCTCATGGCGCTGCCGGGCATGCGTGAGCGCTGCATCCGCATTGGCAGCGCGGGCAAGAGCTTCTCCATGACCGGGTGGAAGGTGGGCTACGTCACCGCGCCCGCGCCGCTTGCCGCCCTTGTGGCCAAGGCGCACCAGCTGCTTACCTTTACCGTGGCGCCCAACCTGCAACGCGCCGTGGCGGTGGGGCTGGACAAGGATACGGCCTATTTCGAGCGGTTGGCCGAGAGCATGAGTTCTGCGCGCGACTGGCTGGCCGAAGGGCTGGGCCGGGCCGGATTCGACGTGCTGCCATGCGATGGCAGCTACTTCCTGATCGCGGATATCGCGCCGCTGGGCTTTGCGGGGGGCGATGTGGCCTTTTGCCAGCAGATGACGCGCAAGGTGGGGGTGGCGGCCATTCCCGTCTCGGCCTTCTATGATGATACGGGCGCGGATATTCCCGACCGGTATGTGCGTTTTGCGTTCTGCAAGAAAACGGGCGTCATTTCGCAGGCGGTGCAGCGGCTGCAGAACGTGCGCGGACAGCTCTGCGCGGAAAATGTCATGAAAATGCAAAAAGGGTAATTGACGGGTCTGCCCGGCTTCTCTAAATAACCGCTCCAGTTGTGGCGGACGTAGCTCAGTTGGTAGAGCGCCGGTTTGTGGTACCGGTGGTCGCGGGTTCGAGCCCCGTCGTTCGCCCCAACCCGTAATTCCCTGAAAATCAGAAATGTTTTGCTGAAGCTTTTCCCAGAAGGCTTTGCCTTCTGTCGCGTTTCAGCAAATAGCTGCGGCCCCGAATGTGCGCGCAAGCCCCGCTGCCAGCGGCAGGGGCGTCAGCCCGAGTTGCGCGCGCATGGGGGTAATGTCGAAAATCTTGTCTTCCATGAGCCGCCGGACCTCGGCGGGCGTAATGGTGGGCAGCCCCGGCAGCCTGAAACGCGCCAGCGCCATCAGCACGGCACCCGGCACCGGCAGCACCGGGCGCGGCCTCAGCCCCGCAGCCACGGCAACCATGCGCGTGAAATCGCGGTAGCTGACCTGATCCCCCCCTGCGATAACCAGACTGTGCGGCCCATGCCACGCGCGCCCGATGGCGGCGAGCAGCGCACGGGTCACGTCACCCTGCCATATGGGCTGGAGCCGCGCGCGTCCGCCGCCGGGTAGCGGTAGCACCGGCAGGCGGCGCATCAGGGCGGCGAGGCGCTGCACATTGTTCTCGCCCGTTGCGCCATAGATCATGGTGGGGTGCAGCAGCACGCCATCGCGGCCCGAGCGGGCCAGCGCCTGCGCGCCATGAAGCACGCCATGCGCATGGGCATCGGGCCAGCGGGTAAAGATGCGCGTGCTGCCCAGGGCAACGAGTCGCGCCTGTGGGGGAGCCGCTGCGATTACTGCGGGCAGGTGTCGGGCATGGGCGGTCAGGACAATGGTGGTGGCGTCAAGCAGAGCGTGACGCAGGCGGCCAGGGTCATGCGCAAGATCGGCTAGCCGGGCGGGCATGGGCAGGTGCGTTGCCTGCCAGCGTGCCCTGTCGCGCACGATGGGCACGACATCGCGGCCTTCGGCCTGCAGCGCCCGGCACAGCGCCAGCCCCGAGCGGCCATTGGCCCCGATGACATGCACGGGGCCGGGGCAGGACATCAGGGCGTGGAAATGGTCAGGCCCAGCGGGGCCGCGACCGACGGATCGCCCGCCATCGACAGGGCCACGCCCAGCATCATCAGGTTGACCGGCTTCATCGGGCGCAGCGCGATCTGCAGCGGGTGGTCCTGCGGTGATTGCAGGAACCGGCCCATGGCGCGCATCGAGGCATCATCGGATGCGGCCAGCGTGGCCAGCAGGTTCTGGCGGTAGATTTCGGGGTCGGTATTGCGGCTTTTGGCCAGGCCTGCCAGCACATGGCTGGCCAGCGAGCGGTCCTCCCACGTCATGGCGGCGGAGACGATGCGGGCAGTCTCGGGAATGATGGCCATGTCATCAAAGGGAATCTGGTCCAGCTCGGCCACCACGGTCAGGTTGCCCATGTCGGCCGACTCGATGGTCATCGGCTCGAGATGCACCCGCCCGGCACTGCGGTCGCTGGTGCTGTTGATATGGATGTTGCCGTTGAAACTGTCATAGCCGAACGCATTGAGGATTGTCTGGTTATCCGTGCCGGTGGACCACAGCGTGAGGTTGCCCAGCGTCGTGTCCATCTTGTCCTCGGTCGCGGTGGAGAAGCTGGAGGTGGCGACATGGTCGATCTGGAGCATGGGGTGGGTGCTGTCGATCTCCACCTTTTTGAGGTCCATCGTGTGCGGATGGCTTTCATGGATCAGGTGGCCCGACTGGATCAGGCTCGCGACCTCGCTGGCAAAATCCGGTCCGTCGATCTTGATGTGCTCGACCGAGATGCGGCGCGGGGGGGTGAGGTTGATCTGGGTGGCCAGCCGGTCGAGATCGAGATGCGAGGCGCGGCCCATCCCGTACTGCTCCACGCTCATGCGGGCGACGGTGACATCGGTCTGGCTGGCGGGCATGGCCAGATGCATGTTGGCAAACGTGCCGTTATCAAGCACGAGGGAATCGAAGCCCAGCGGGCGGCTGGAATCGGCGCTCGCGCGGTCGGTATTGGGCAGCACCAGGTTGCGCAGGTCCACCTCATCGAGCGAGATGGTGCTGGTCTGGGTCATGATCTTGACATCGCGCAGCACGATGCTGCCGATCTTCTCGCCCTGCACGTTGTTGCCGGTCAGCCCGCCGAGCCGCACGTCAGCCGCGATCAGCGTCATGGCGGGGTTGTGGTAGGTAACGGCCGTAAAATGCGCGCCCCGCGCCAGCGTGCGCGGCCGGGCCGTGGCGTAGCTGAACGTGGCGTTCGGCCCGATGGAGGCGCGGAAGTCGGCTATGCCGGCTTCAAGCCTGTGCTGGGCAAAGTGATGCACCCCCCAGCTGCCAACCAGCAGCACCAGTACAAGCAGGGGAATGGCAGGGTAGAGTTTCTTCACGAGGCTGATATCCGTAATGACCTTGAACTGACTGCTATCGCATTGTGCCCCCCCTCGGCAATCGCTCGTGGAAAGGTCGTGATGCGAAAGATGGCGGTATCATGATACCACACACGATTTTTTAGCGGAAAAATGCCGCTCGGAACGGATTATGTGCTTGACGTTTGCACATGATGCGGCTGATAACGCGCCACCTGTTACCGCTACATTACTGGACGGAACACTAGATCCATGAAGACCACACTTTCGCTGAAGCCCGCCGAGGTGACGCGTGGCTGGACCCTGATCGACGCCGAAGGCCTCGTTCTTGGCCGTCTGGCCGCCATCGTTGCCCAGCGCCTGCGCGGCAAGCACAAGCCGCAGTTCACCCCGCACGTTGATTGTGGCGACAATATCGTCATCATCAACGCCGAGAAGGTTCGCCTGACCGGCAACAAGGTTGACCAGAAGCTGTTCCATTATCACACCGGCTACCCCGGTGGGATCAAGGAGCGCACCATCACCCAGCGCCTGACCGGCAAGAACCCCGGCCATGTCGTGCGCAAGGCCATCGAGCGCATGATCACGCGCGGCCCGCTGCAGCGCGCGCAGATGAAGCACCTGTATGTCTATGCCGGCGCCGAGCACCCGCATGACGGGCAGAAGCCGCAGGTTCTCGATGTTGCATCGCTCAACCGCAAGAATGCCGTCAACACCCAGAAGGTCGGGGGCTGAACCATATGTCTGAAACCCAAGAACGTACAGGCACGCTCGCTGACCTCAAGGAAGCCGTTGCTTCCGGTCAGGTGACGTCCGCGCAGGAAGCCGCTCCGGTTTATGAAGCCAAGCGCGATGCGCAGGGCCGTGCCTACGCCACCGGCCGCCGTAAGGATGCCGTGGCCCGCGTGTGGATCAAGCCGGGCAAGGGCGACATCATCGTCAATGGCCGTCCGGTCGGCACCTACTTCGCGCGCCCCGTGCTGCGCATGCTGATCACGCAGCCCTTCCTGGTGGCTGACCGCTACAACCAGTTCGACGTGTACTGCACGGTCGTTGGTGGTGGTCTGTCCGGTCAGGCCGGTGCGGTCCGTCACGGCATCAGCCGTGCGCTGACCCACTATGAGCCCGCGCTGCGCAGCATCCTGAAGGCCGCTGGCTTCCTGACGCGCGATTCGCGTGTTGTTGAACGTAAGAAGTACGGTCGCGCCAAGGCCCGCCGTTCCTTCCAGTTCAGCAAGCGCTGATCCGGCTTTTCCCGCAGCCCTGTGCTGCGGGGAACGGGTTTTTCAACGGGGTCGGTCCAGCAATGGACCGGCCCCGTTGTGCGTTGGGGGGAGATTTTACATGAAGGGATTGTCCACCTTGGCGGGCTTGCGCGGCGGCAGGGCATCGGGCAGGTCTTTTTGTGCCTCCAGCGTCGTGACAACTTGCTGCATGAAGGCCAGCAGCGCCTGGGCGCGTGCCAGGCCGGCCTTGTCGCGGCTGAAATCCGTCTGGCCATAAAAAGCGATGCTATCGGTGCCGTTTTCCACCGTCATGCCGGCAATGGTGCGGCTGGCGCTGTTATCGGCAAAGGGCACGAGGGTAGTGGATTTGGGGGAGTGGGCGGTCATGGTCATGTCTCCTTCATCCAGAATATTTCTTGCAGGGCCGGTGAAAAAACCAGAAGTTTTTGGTGAAGCTTTTTTCAAAAAGCTTCAGGAAACGCCGCCTTTTTGCAAAAAGGCAGCACCCAAAAACTTTTATTTTTTGCTTTTTACCAGCGTGCATAGACACGCCGTCGGGTGCGGCGCCGCGCATGCTTCGTGGCCGTGCGGGCATGGCCAAGCGGTAGCGTCATGCAGGTCTGCTTGACGTTCGCTGGCAGCGCGGGGAAGGGATCGACCCCGGTAATCCGAGTCAGTTCCATTACGCTGACATGGCTGCACCGGGGGCTGCGCGCCACATTATGGCAGACATACACGCCAGATTGCTGCCTGCGGGGGTCATAGACCGCCTTCCATGTGGAAGTGGGCACAAGCACCCGGTCCGGCCCGATGGCTGACAGGCTGCTTGAGTGAAAAGCCGGGCCGGTGGCCACGTAAAGGTTGCCCGTGCGCAGGGCCAGGCCGCGCACGGCGGATTCGATCTCGGCCCAGCGGCCCCGGTTCAGTGTCGCGCGCTGGGGCACGATGTTGGAGAGCGCAAAGGTTTCCTGCTGTGTCTGCCGGTCGGGCATGTCGCCCGAGGGGGCCATGTGCCCGCGATCGAAGCCCGAGCGCACGTAATCTTCAAGTTCCGCGCGCGCGCCGGGGGCAATGCGCGTGTCAGGGTGAAATTCGCCTTCACGCGGGGTTTGCATGGCGGCGCGGACCATGGCGGTATCGAGATGCTCGGCCACCCAGAGCGGCTCACGCGCCAGAGCGGAATACAGCACGGCAAAGCGGGTGCTGCACAGGAGTTGCGTGTCACGCGCCAGTTTCGGGTTATCCACTACGGGCAGTTGCTGGCCTGCGCCGAGTTCCGTGCAGTTCTGGGCATGAGCCGCGCGGTTGGGCACGGTGGCCAGTAGAACCACGGAAAAAAGCAGCGCGGACCAAGCTGCGCGCGGGCGGAGAAAGGGAAGGGGCACGCTCTGGTGTTATCCATCTGTTCTGGTAAAACGGCGGCCTATCCATGAAACATCTGATGGCACAGGGCAATGGCTGAACGACCCGATCAAGGCACTCCGCGCCAGCCGGAGCCCCTTATCATGAACCGGCGCGAACTGGCCCCGACCCCGCGCGAGCGTCGGCTGCGGCTGGTGCTGCGCGTGGTGACGGTGCTGCTGGCGGTGGCAGCCCTGATTGATCTCATGCTCCAGTTCATCAGGCACCGCGCCTAGCGCGTGCAAAGAAGAATGAGAAAAGCTTTGAAAGCGTAATGCCCTTTAAAAAAAAGACAACGCCTTCAAGCTTTGGGGGCAACCGGTTATTGCGCGGGCTTGCCTGCGTTTGAAGGGGGCGGCAACTCGCTTTCCGCCGCGTTCTGGTTCTGCCCCAGGGCAATGGTCACATCCACTGTCTCCTGATTGACCAGCGCATCGAACCGGGGGTCTATCACCGGGTTGCGGGTGGCTGCCGCCATATCCCCAAAGCGCAGATGTGCCCAGTCAATCCGCGCATCGGCCGCGCGTGTCATGTCAAAGCCCACCATGGGGTGGCGGGTGCCATCAGGGGCGATATAGAACCAGTCGAAATGGCAGCCTGCGGGCGCGCCGCGCTGGGTGAACAGCGCATGCACGAAGCCCGGCGTCACATCGATCTGCAATGTATTCATGAGATAGTGCGGGATCTGTTTTTGCAGCGCGGGCGTGACCTGCGTGTTGAATAGCCCGGCCTGAATCATTTCCGGCATGTGGGCCATGAAAATTGTCTGGTTGATGGTCATGTCCACCCGGCAGGGCGTGCTCTGGGCAAAACGGGTTTCGATGCCCCAGGCATGGGCCGTGGTCTGCGGCCCCATGATCGCCGCGGGATAGGCCGGTGCCGCATGGCCCGGCGCAGGCAGCAGGGTCACGGCAAGACAGGCGCCCGCGCCCTGAAGCAGGCGACGCAGGCGTTGCGGTAGGGAAGGGCATGCAGGGCGGTGCAAGGCGGGACCAGTCCGTATTGAAGGTAAGGAAACAGTTCTGGCTTCTTTCCTGTCATGAAGAGCGGCTTCATGCCAGCCCTGCCCGGCAGGCGGGGTATGCCTCATGGCAGGGTTGCATATCAAATCTATGTAATTGAAACGCATCTTTCGACATTTATTAAAAATATATTATATCTCGTATGTATTGTTCCAGTATCGTTTTGTCATGATATAAAAATGGCCCTTGAAATGCCACAATAACGCTCTTTCTATCCTTGCCATGAAGTGCTACAGCATGCGGCAACATGATACGGCGCGGCGTTGCGAAATCGGACGCAAGTGTCTGTAAAAAAATGTTTTTAAGTGCCAGTTCGCCCGGCAACCCTTCAGTCCGGGCCGCGTTGGCGCGTTACGACAATAGCAAGAAACAGGCCATGACCGGCATGCGGGTTTTCTCCACCTGGGGAAGAACCGCACGGTGCGCTGGTGTAAAGGGCCGTTCAGGGCAGGAAGTTATGTTTGATTCAAAGATTATAGAAGTGGATGGCGTGTTCGTGGGGGCTGCCATCATCACCGGGCTGGCCACGTCGCTGCGCTTTTATGCCACGCATGAAAGCGTGCGCTCGCTGCATAACGCCATCCTGCCAGACCTTGCGGCGCTGCGGCACCATGTCACGGCCACGTTCCGCCGCATGGGGCGTGGCAGGGCCTGCCTGCCGGGCGCGTAAGGCGTTTTTTTCAAACAGCTTCGACAATGGTGCCGCCGTGACAGGTCACGGCGGCACCTGTGCATTCTAGCGGCTGGTGCGGCGGCCAAGCTGGCTGACATCGCGCACGGCGCCACGGGCCGCGCTGGTGGTCAGCGCGCTATAGGCCTGTAGTGCTACCGAGACCGTGCGCGTGCGGTCAGGCTGCCAGGCGCGCTCGCCGCGTTCTTCCATGCCGTCGCGGCGGGCGGCCAGCGTGGCATCGCTTACGGTGGTGCGCAGGATACGGTTGGGGATGTCGATCTCGATCGTGTCCCCTTCCTCGAGCAGGCCGATGATTCCGCCTTCCGCCGCCTCGGGCGAGATATGGCCGATCGAAAGCCCCGAACTGCCGCCCGAGAAGCGGCCATCGGTAATCAGGGCGCATTTCTCGGCCAGCCCCTTCGATTTGAGGTAGCTGGTGGGGTACAGCATCTCCTGCATGCCGGGGCCGCCCTTAGGGCCTTCATAGCGGATCACCACCACGTCGCCCGCCACGATCTCGTTGCCCAGAATGGCCGAGACGGCGGCATCCTGGCTTTCAAAGATGCGGGCAGGCCCGGTGAAGGTGAGCAAGTTGTCGGCAACACCTGCGGTTTTGACGATGGCGCCATCTTCCGCCAGGTTGCCAAACAGCACGGCCAGCCCGCCATCGCGGCTGTAGGCGTGCTCCGCATCGCGGATCGCGCCATTCGCCCGGTCGGTATCAAGTGCTTTGTAGCGGCTTGACTGCGAGAACGCCTGCGTGGTGCGCACGCCGCCGGGTGCCGCGCTGAAGAAGGTGCGCGCCGCCTCATCCGCCGTTGTGGCGCTGATATCCCACTGGCCCAGCGCCGTGCCGAGATCGGCTGCATGCACGCTCGGCACGTCCATGTGCAGGAGCCCCATGCGGGCCAGTTCACCCATGATGGCGGGAATGCCGCCCGCGCGGTGCACGTCTTCCATATGGATGTCCATGCGCGACGGCGAGACCTTGCACAGATTGGGCACACGGCGCGAGAGGCGGTCGATATCGGCCATGGTGAAGGGCACCTTGCCCTCGTGCGCTGCGGCCAGCAGGTGCAGCACGGTGTTGGTTGAGCCACCCATGGCGACATCGACCGTCATGGCGTTTTCAAACGCGGGCTTGGTGGCGATGCCGCGCGGCAGG
This sequence comes from Komagataeibacter sucrofermentans DSM 15973, assembly GCF_040581405.1. Taxonomy (NCBI): domain Bacteria; kingdom Pseudomonadati; phylum Pseudomonadota; class Alphaproteobacteria; order Acetobacterales; family Acetobacteraceae; genus Komagataeibacter; species Komagataeibacter sucrofermentans. The sequence continues at coordinate 2,597,592 of NZ_CP137157.1, read as the reverse complement.
GCGGTGGCGTCATCGTTCTCATACCACCGCTTCGCCAGCGCCACGATGTCGCGGCCCGCGCGCTCGAACAGTTCGCGGCGGTCGGTGTGGGTGGCGACAAGGCTGCCATTGCCCGGCAGGGCCAGGCCCAGCGCCTCGGTCAGGCAGTTCATGGAATTGGCGGTGAACATGCCCGAGCACGAGCCGCAGGTGGGGCAGGCAGAGCGTTCGATCGTGGCCGACTGCTCATCGCTGACATCCGAGTTGGCCGCCGCCACCATGGATGTGATGAGGTCAACCTGCTGCTCGGTGCCGTTGTTGAGGATCTTGCCCGCTTCCATCGGCCCGCCAGAGACGAAGATGGTGGGGATGTTGAGCCGCATCGCCGCCATGAGCATGCCCGGCGTGATCTTGTCGCAGTTGCTGATGCACACCAGCGCATCGGCGCAGTGGGCGTTGACCATGTATTCCACCGCATCGGCAATCAGCTCGCGCGAGGGCAGGCTGTACAGCATGCCGCCATGGCCCATGGCGATGCCGTCATCAACCGCAATGGTGTTGAACTCGCGGCCAATGCCACCGGCCTCGGCCACGGCGCCCGCCACGAGCTGGCCCATATCCTTGAGGTGGACATGGCCGGGCACGAACTGCGTGAACGAGTTGGCGATGGCGATGATGGGCTTGCCGAAGTCGCCATCCTTCATGCCGGTTGCACGCCACAGGCTGCGCGCACCGGCCATGTTGCGGCCATGGGTCGTAGTGCGGGAACGATAGGCGGGCATGACAGTGACCTCTCGCGTCAATCTGGTTACAGAAGGGGATAAAGTTGCCTGATCGCATACAGGACGCACGCTCCCCGCGCCACCCCAAAGCGCACTGGCCTGAACCAGCCGTTAACCGGGGGTGTGCAAGGCTGCGGGGAGTGGGGCGCAACTCCACCCCGTAGCCAGTCGTTCATCTGATGGCTGATCCCCATCTGCACAAGGAGCACAAGCAGCAATGCCTCAACCGGAACCCAAGAACAGCACGGTACGGCGCGGTGTGCTGGCGCAGATACGTTTTCCGGTTCTGGGGGTGCTGGCCATTGCAATTATGGCGCTGGTCATCTTCTGGTCATGGGACTGGTTCATTCCCATCGTGGAGCGCAGGGCGGGGGCTGCGCTGGGCCGCAAGGTTACGGTGGCTCACCTGCATGTGCATATCGGGCGCGTGATCCGCGTCACGGCGGATGGCGTGCGGATTGACGAGCCGGACGGGTTTGAAAAGCTGCCCCCCTTCGCCACCGCCGACCACCTGATGGTGGGCCTTAACCTGTGGCATCTGCTGGGCGGCCGGATCGACCTGCCGGTCATCGCGCTCGACAAGCCGGTGGTTGAACTCAACGAGCAGCGCGGGGGCCGGGCCAACTACCAGTTCCCCACCAGCGGCGACAGTTCGTCGGGCGGCATGCCGCAGATTGGCGAACTCACCATCAATGACGGCCAGCTCCACCTCGTGCATGCGGGCCTGCGCAGCGACATGCGGGCTGCGGTGCACACCACGCCCGGCAAGGGCGACGTGCAGCCCCGCATCGTGGCCGACATACGCGGCACCTATACCGGGCAGGCCATTACCGGGCATGTTTCCGGTGGGGCGCTGGTCTCGCTGGCGGACCGGACGAGGCCCTACCCGGTGGATGTGGACGTGCGCCACGGCCCCACACGGCTGACACTGGTGGGGTCGGTGGATGACCCGCTCTCGTTCAGGGGCGCGCGGCTGCGGCTGACGCTGGCGGGGCCGGACATGTCGCTGCTCTACCCGCTGACCGGCGTGGTAATTCCGCAAACCCCGGCATACCGTGTGGCGGGCGGGCTTGATTATGTCGATGGCCGGGTGCGCTTTCATGAATTCGAGGGCAAGGTCGGCTCCAGCGACCTGGGTGGCACGATCAGCGTGGACCCGCATCAGGCCGTGACCTTTGTCGATACCGACCTGCATTCGCGCCATGTGGACCTGGCCGATCTGGGCGGTTTCTTTGGCGCAACACCGGGCGATCACCCCTCGACCCCGCAGCAGGCGGCTGAAGAGAAGGCGCATGAGGCCAGCGGCGCCGTGTTGCCCACAACGCCCATCAACATGCCCAAGCTCAAGGCCACCAATGTCCATCTCGCCTATCATGGCGACCATATCGAGAACCAGCACGTCCCGCTCGACAACATCGATGTGCTGGCTGATATCCGCGATGGCACGATTGACGTGCACCACCTGAATTTTGGCGTGGGTCGCGGGCGGCTGGCCAGTAGTGGCACCTTCGTGCCGCAGGGCAACGGGGTTGATGCGCGCATCCGCATCGACATGGAACAGATCGATCTTGCCCGCCTCATGAAGGCGATGGGCCGCAACCTGCACGGGCAGGGCATTATTGGCGGGCACATCATGGTGCATGGCCATGGCCAGTCACTGGCCCAGATCGTGGGCAGCGGCAATGGTGGCATTACCGTGGCGCTTGATGATGGCGGCGATATTTCCGCCATACTGCCCGACCTGCTGGGGCTGGAACTCGGCAAGGCGCTGCTCTCGGCCCTTGGCCTGCCCGCGCGCACCGACCTCAAATGCCTCATAGCCGACATGCCGCTCAATGAGGGCGTCTTCCACACCCGCACCATGCTGCTTGAAACAGGCGATACGCGCACCGTGGGCAAGGGCGACATCAAGTTCAGCAACAACACCATCGACTATACGCTGCTCACGCATTCGCGGCATTTCGCTATCGCGTCCTTTCCCGGCCCGCTCTACATCACCGGCCCGCTCAAAAGCCCCAATATCCGCCCCGGCGCCGAGATTATTGGCCGCGCCGTGGCCTCGGTGCTGACGGGCTTCGTGTTCTCGCCTATCGGCCTGCTGCCTACCATTGAAGGTGGCGTGGGCAAGAACTCATCCTGCGCCAGCGCGATCCGCGATGTGAACGAGAACCCGGCTGCAGGCATTGCGCCCCATGCCTCGCGCCCGGTGCGCCATGGGCGTCATGCCCGCACGGTGGCTCCGGCTGCATTGGCCCCGTCGGTTGGCAATGGTGGGCTGAGTGCGGCTGAACGCGCGCGTATCCATGCCGCATGGGCCAAGAAAATGGCGGCGCATTAAGGGATTATTGGAATCAATGCATTGATAATAAATGATAAAAGTTTATGGGCGCCGCCTTTTTTCAAAAAGGCGGCGTTCTTCTGAAGCTTTTTGAAAAAAGCTTCACCAAAAACTTTCTTCTGTTTTTCGCATGGGCTTTTCACGCAGCCACCAGCCCCGCGAATCCCTGCTTGACCGTGCGGGACATTTCGGCAAAAAGGGAAAACAGCATAGCAGCAGTGCTATAATGCCGGGTTAGCACAGTGGTAGTGCAGCGGTTTTGTAAACCGAAGGCCGGGGGTTCAAATCCCTCACCCGGCACCATATCCCCTAAAAATCATGAACAGTTTCTGGTGAAGTTTTTTTTCAAAAGGCTTCAGAGAACGCTGCCTTATCTTGAAATAAAGGCAGCGCTTCCAGCCTTTTGCCCTTTATGGCTGGTCAGGCAAAAATACGCGCCACCCACTCTTCCACCGTATCGCCGCTGCTGATAGCAGGGTCGATCAGGCCATCGACCATGAAGGTGGGCGAGACGTGAATGCCGTTCTGGCGGGAATATCTGCACTGCCACTTGATGGCCTTCTGCAATGCGGGCACGGCAAAGGCCGTGGCAAGCTGCAGCCCGCTATAGCGTTCGATCCGGCGGATGATGTCGTTGGGGGTCGCATCCATGTTCGGCCCGGCGCAGTGGTCGGTGAACTCGAATTCCTCGCGGTGCGCGCCCACGGCAGCCATGACGGCGCGGGCGGCTTCCCGCCCGTCTGGCAGGGTTGCTGCGGCGAGGATGCAGCGCACGATCACGCCCGAGAACATGTGCCACGGCTGTGACTGGAGGCGGATCTTGATGGTGATGCGCGCCGGCCCCGCCGCCTCAAGCAGTTCGGGCAGCTTGGTGAAGGCCCGGACGGAAAACGGGCAGGTCGGCTCTAAAAACGCCTCGAATACTTTTGGGCCATGACCCCATACGAGCGGATCGACATGCAGGGTATCGGCGGGTGTTGCCATGGTGCGAACTCCTTGAAGGGGAACAGGCCAGTTTCAGAATTCTAGAAACCATACCCGTTCGCGTGGTTCCATGGGCATGGCACGCAAAATGGGGCATAAGCATTCGTTTTCCCGTTTCTGTATGGTGATGGCCCATGGCTCGTACCCTTTTGCTCAAGAATGCACTGCGTCTCGTCACGATGGATGCCGCAAGGCGTGAGATCGAAGGCGGGTGGGTGCTTGTGCGTGACCGGCAGGTGGCGGCCATTGGCACTGCTACCGACCCGCTGCCCGCCGCCGATGACGTGATGGACATGACCGGCCATGTGGTCATGCCCGGCATGGTCAACACCCATCACCACATGTACCAGACGCTGACCCGCGTCATTCCCGCAGCGCAGGATGCCTCGCTGTTCGGGTGGCTGCAGGCGCTCTATCCCATCTGGGCGGGGCTGACGCCCGAGATGATCCGGGTTTCTGCCTGCACGGCCATGACCGAGCTGCTGTGGTCAGGCTGCACCACAAGCAGCGATCACCTGTATCTGTTCCCCAATGGCGCGCGGCTCGATGACGAGATCGAGGCGGCACGGCAGATGGGCATGCGCTTTCATGCCGCCCGGGGCGCCATGAGCGTGGGCGAAAGCAAGGGCGGCCTGCCGCCTGACAGCGTGGTGGAGGACGAAGACGCGATCCTGGCCGACACCGCGCGCGTGATCGCGGCCTATCATGACCCCGAACCGCTGGCCATGCAGCGCATTGCGGTGGCGCCCTGCTCGCCATTTTCGGTCAGTCGCGACCTCATGCGCAATGCCGCCGCCCTGGCGCGGGCCACCGGCACCATGCTGCACACCCATCTGGCTGAAAACGCCAGCGACATCGCCTACAGCCGCGAAAAATTCAACATGACGCCAGCGGAATATGCCGAGGATACCGGCTGGATCGGCCCCGATGTATGGCACGCGCACTGCGTGCGGCTGGATGATGCGGGCATCCACCGCTTTGGCGCCACCCATACCGGCATGGCGCATTGCCCGTGCTCCAACATGCGCCTTGGCTCGGGCATTGCGCCCGTGCGGCGCATGGTGGCGGCGGGCATGCGGGTCGGGCTGGGAGTGGATGGCTCGGCCTCGAACGATGGCAGCCACATGCTGGGCGAGGCCCGGCAGGCCATGCTGCTTGGCCGCCTGATCGAAACGCCGGAGGGCCAGCCCATGATGCAGGCGCGTGAAGTGCTGGAACTGGCCACGCGCGGCGGGGCGGCCGTGCTGGGGCGTGACGACATTGGCCATCTCGCGCCGGGCATGGCGGCGGATATCGTGGCGTTTGACCTGCGTGGCATCGACCATGCCGGCGCGCAGGCCGACCCGGTGGCGGCCCTTGTGTTCTGCACGCCCCGCCGCGCGGCCTGCACCATTGTCAACGGGCGCGTGCTGATCCGTGACGGGCAGTTTACCGAACATGACCCTGATCGCCTGGCGCACCGGCATAATGAACTGGCGCGCGAACTGCTGCAAAAGGCCTGAATCCGGCCCCGCTGGGATCAGGGGCGGGTGGTGAGGCCGCGCTGGTAGCGGCGGTAGCCCCTGCGCCCGAGCAGTTTCATGATGGGCAGGCTCAGCTTGAGCAGTCCCATGGAGGTGAGGCAGGCATGGGTGAACAGCTTGTCGAATACGGAACTGAAGACCTCGCGGCTGCCACGCTCGCAGCATTCAAGAATGCGCTGCGCCGTGACATCGGGTTCCTGTGGCGGGTCGATGAAGTTGTAGATCGACCCGCCCGCCGCCATTTCCTGGCTGAGCATGGGGGTGTTGACGCTGGCGGGATAGATCGAGGAAACCTGTATGCGCCGGGGCCGCAGTTCCTGCTCGAGCGCGCGCGCAAACCCGCGCAGGCCGAATTTGGCCGCCGTATAGACACTGCTGCCCGCAAGCGGAAAGGCCGCCGCCATGGAATTGACGAAAACAATATGCCCCCCGCGCCGCATGATGGGCAGCAGGGCATTGGTCAGTTCGATCGGCGCGGTCAGGTCAACGGCAATCTGGCTGGTAATCGTGGCGCTGTCGAGTTTGCCCACGACCTGCGGCGTGATGATGCCCGCGCAGTGCACCAGCACATCAACCCTGGAGGTCTGGGCTGCAATATGGGTTGCGGCCTGCTTTATGCTCTCGCTATCGGTCAGGTCACACACGACATTGGTAATGCCGGGACTCGCGGCCCGTGCCTGACGCGACAGGATGATGATGGCGTAGCCCCGCGCACGCATGAGGCGGACGAGAGCCTGCCCGATACCACCCGTTGCCCCCGTGACAACGGCAACCCGGCCTTCACCTGCACCAGGTTTTTCGTTTAACGCACTCTTTTCCAATGATCTTCGTACTTCCCTGAGCGCAATGCCTGTTGTCGCGCCTGATACGCGCCAGACCGGATATTCCGCAAGCTGTTTTGTCGTGCCATGACGGAATCATGTCACCCTCGTGGCGGCCATGGGACCATGCTATCTGGAATAAAATAATCCGTCGATAAGCCACAGTCATTCTTTGTTACGATACGGCCGTGCGGATTGACGCAACGACAGAGCCTGCGCGCGCAGCCCTTTTCCACTCATGAAAGGGAAAGGGAAGGATATGAACGGCATGTTTTGATTGTGCCGGCACGTCATTGGCAGATTTGTGCATCTATACTTTAGACGTATGCAGCGCCCGCCGCCGGGAAATGCCGGCTACTGCAAAACCTGCACGTATCATCACACCGTGCCTGCTGAGGTGGTCCCGTCCGTTCGGACAGTTTTGCGGGCTTGATAAGCTATACCCGGTTGTTGTTATGCCGCCCTTCTGACGGCGTTGCTGTTGGCCCTCTGGTCCGGGGTTAACCCCGGACCAGAGGGCGTCGGCACGTTATGATACGCCTCATCGGGCGTTCGTCCAGCCAGCGCCGCATGCAGACGCCTTTCGTTATAATGGGCGATCCATCTGCCAAGCCCGGCCCTCAGTTCTGATCCGGTCTCGAACGCGTGCAGGTAGACGCATTCATATTTCAGCGACCGCCACAGACGCTCGATGAACACGTTATCCAGCCATCGCCCACGCCCGTCCATACTGATGCGGATCTGACGCTCTTCCAGTATCCCGGTGAAACGGGGTGTCGTAAATTGCGACCCCTGGTCAGTATTGAAAATGTCCGGGGCGCCATAGCGCATGAGGGCATCCTGTAGCGCCTCGATACAGAACTCCACGTCCATCGTGTTCGACAGACGCCAGGACAGGACCTTGCGCGTGAACCAGTCCATGATCGCCACAAGATAGAGAAATCCCCGTTTCATGGGAATATATGTGATATCGGAACACCAGACCTGGTCAGGCCGATTGATGACCAGATCCCGTAGCAGATATGGATATTTCCGATGTTCCGGATGGGGCACGGTCGTGCGCGGCTTCTGGTAGATCGCCCGCAGGCCCATGATCGCCATGAGCCGCCGGACCCGCTTGCGGCCCACTTCATGTCCCAGGCGGCGCAGATACCATGTCATCTGCCGTGAGCCATAATACGGCGTTTCCAGGAACTGGGCGTCGATCAGCCGCATCAGCTCCAGATTGGCCTCGCTCTGTGGCACAGGTCGATAGTAGACGCCCGACCGGTTGAGTTGCAGCAGCGTGCATTGCCGGATTATCGGCAGGCGCGCTCGCTTCGGGTCAATCATCTGCCGCCTCTGATCACGCCCAACCGAGCAGAGGCATCCCGCAAAAAATCCCGTTCCACCAGCAACTGGCCGATCTTGGCGTGCAGTTTCTCTACATCAGCAGGGCTGACTGAAGGTTCCGTTACTGACTTACCAGAAAAAAGGCTTGCCATGCCTTCGATCGCCTGGCGCTTCCATTGGGCGATCATCGTCTGATGCACGCCATGTTTCGACGCCAGTTCCGCCAGCGTCAGTTCGCCACGGATCGCCTCCAGGGCAACCCGTGATTTGAACTCCGCCGCATACCGTTTCCGCGTAACCTTGCCCATAAAACCCGTCCTCGTTCAGGTCAGATGATAGCTTATCGCCCTGTCCGAAAAATGGGGACCACTTCTGCTTGCAGTGGCACCCAGACCACCAAGCCTGATGGCCCGTTCCAGCCCTTCCGTAACGCCCTTGCCGTGAGCATCGGCCCACGCATCGGTCAGGATACGGATGTTTTCCAGATTGGCCCGTTCTGCCCGATTTTCACCGTCCAGGCGGTCGCTTCTGGCGTTCATCCAGTCGGCCACCAGCTTCAGGTCGGTCTGGGGCAACTGGTCGATTTCGTCCCGATGCTCGCGCAGGAAGGCTTTCAGGTCCGACAGCGTGATGTCGTTGTCGTTATAAGCCTTGATGGCCTGGGCCAGCTTCAGACGCATTTCATCCCAGAGTCCCGACAGTGTCGCCACCAAGGCTACGGCCCTGTTTCGTGCCGTCATCCTATCATGGGTTCGCAGTGTCCTGACAACATAGCACCCGGCAACCGGGCGAAGGTCGGAAGGAACCCTGACACGTAAAAACCAGGTGTTTCCACGTTGGGTCATATAGGGTGTGGCCATGTCGATCCGTGTGTCACAAGCATGTGTCACACTGCGGGAAGCCATCTAAATTGTGGTGGAAAATCAATGCCTTATATGGCGTGGCGGAGAGAGTGGGATTCGAACCCACGGTACGCTATTAACGTACACACGCTTTCCAAGCGTGCGCCTTAAGCCGCTCGGCCATCTCTCCAGCCGTATCGAAGTCTGGCCACGCCCGTGGGGTGGCGGTATCCGATGGGTGCGGAACATATCACCAAATTCCGTCCGCGCAAGCGAAAAACGGCATGTCCTGACCGCCCGCCGCAATTCGGCGCGGCACGCGGTCGGGGCAGGGGTTACTGGTCCATCTTGAGCGCTGCGAGGAAGGCGCTCTGCGGGATCTCGACCTTGCCGAACTGCCGCATGCGCTTCTTGCCTTCCTTCTGCTTTTCGAGCAGCTTGCGCTTGCGTGAGATGTCACCGCCATAACACTTGGCCGTCACGTCCTTCGACATGGCGCCAATGGTCTCGCGCGCGATGATGCGGCTGCCAATGGCGGCCTGCACCGCGATCTTGAACAGCTGGCGCGGAATCAGTTCCTTGAGCTTGGCGCAGATGGAGCGCCCGCGCGTCTCGGCGGCCGAGCGGTGGGCGATGAAGGACAGCGCATCCACCGGCTCCTGGTTGACAAGGATGGAGATGCGCACGAGGTCGCTCTCCTCATAGCCATCCATCTGGTAGTCAAAGCTGGCATAACCGCGGGTGACGGATTTCAGCCGGTCATAGAAGTCGAACACCACCTCGTTGAGCGGCAGGCGGTAGACCGCCATGGCGCGGTTGCCCACATAGGTCAGGTCTTCCTGCACGCCGCGCCGTTCGCTGCACAGGGTCAGCACCGCGCCCAGATATTCATCGGGCACCATGATGGTGGCCTTGATCCATGGCTCCTCGATCGTCTCGATCAGCGACAGGTCGGGCATGTCGGCGGGGTTATGCAGTTCCGCCGTCTCGCCATTGGTCAGCCGCATTTTATAGACCACCGAAGGCGCGGTCGCGATCAGGTCAAGGTCGAATTCACGGCTCAGCCGCTCCTGAATGATCTCGAGGTGCAGCAGGCCAAGGAACCCGCAGCGGAACCCGAAGCCCAGGGCGGCGGAAGTCTCGGCCTCGTAATGGAAGGAGGCATCATTGAGCCGCAGCTTGGCCAGGCTGTCGCGCAGCTTTTCAAAATCATCGGCCACGATGGGGTACATGCCGCACCACACCACCGGGATGGAGGGCTTGAAGCCTGCCAGCGGGGTCTCGGCGGGGCGGCGGTCATCGGTAATGGTGTCGCCCACATTGGTGTCGGCCACGGTCTTGATGGCGGCGTTGATGTAGCCGATCTCGCCCGGGCCAAGCTCGGCCACGTTGGTCATGCGCGGCGCGAACACGCCCACCTGGTCAACAAGATGCACCACGCCGGACGACATCATGCGGATGCGCATGCCGCGCTTGAGGCGCCCTTCCTTCACGCGCACCAGCGTGATGACGCCCAGATACGGGTCGTACCAGCTATCGACGAGCAGCGCCTTGAGCGGGGCTTCGGCATCGCCCGTGGGCGGCGGCAGGCGCTTGACGAGGGCTTCGAGCACGGCCTCGATGTTCAGCCCGGTCTTGGCCGAGACCTCGACGGCGTCCTCGGCGTCGATGCCCACCACTTCCTCGATCTGCTCCTTTACGCGCGGGCAGTCGGCGGCGGGCAGGTCAACCTTGTTGAGCACCGGCACGATCTCGTGGTTGGCGTCGATGGCCTGATACACGTTGGCCAGGGTCTGCGCCTCCACCCCCTGCGATGCATCGACGACAAGCAGCGAGCCCTCGCATGCCGCGAGCGAGCGGCTGACTTCATAGGCGAAGTCGACATGGCCCGGCGTGTCCATGAGGTTGAGCACGTAGGTCTTGCCATCTTCCGCCGGATAGGTCAGGCGAACGGTCTGGGCCTTGATGGTGATGCCGCGTTCACGTTCCAGATCCATATTGTCCAGAACCTGATTGGTCATTTCCCGCTGTGTCAGCGCGCCGCAGGCCTGGATCAGGCGGTCGGCCAGGGTTGATTTGCCATGGTCGATATGCGCGATGATCGAGAAATTGCGGATCAGGGAGAGGGGCGTGTCGGTCATGGGCGAGACATAGTGTAAATTTGCACGAAAGTCAGCCGCTACCTGTCATGCCGGGCAGGAAAATATCGGGGCCGCGCTGCGCGCGGGCCTACATGCACGCCATCGTGATGCGATGGATGCGCGTATTGCCATCAAGGATGATTTCCTGCCCGTCAATGGCGCCAAGGCCGCGGATGCGCACGAGCTCATGCAGCGGGGCGGTAACGGGTGCATCATGCCAGCGCTCGACCACATGCCCGCAGCAGGTCATGCCCTGCGCGGTATGGAGCAGCACGCGGTCGCCCACGCGTATGGCCGCCGTGGGCGAGATGATGAGCGTGCCATTCTTGCGGAAGATCGGCTCCATGGAATCGCAATCCACATGCACGGCATAGGAATGGTGGTCGGCCATGCCATGAAAATCCCACTGCTCCCACCGTTCGCCCTCGGGCAGGCCGGTTTCATCAAACAGTTCGGGGTGGGCGAGTTGCGAAAACGGAGCGATCTTGAGGTGGGAATGATGCACCTTGCCCTCCACCTCGGGGTCGCCATGGCCCGCGAGCAGGCGGCTGAACCCTTCGAAGGAGATGCCGGTGGCGCAAAGCGTGCGGGCAAGGCTTTCGGTACCCGGCCAGCGGGGGCGGCCCGAGGAGGTGATCCGCTTGGACGGGTTGAAGGTGGTGCTGTCCAGCCCTGCTGCCCGCGCAAGGCCTGAAGGGGTCAGTCCGCGCTCGGCGGCCAGGCGGTCGATTGCGCGCCAGATGTTGGCATGGGTGATCATGGGGCCAGTTTCAGTATTTCTGTCCGGTGGCGGGTCTGCCCCTGTGCGGTCATGGTGAAGCGGGTCTCGCCATGCATATGCGCCAGACCCATGCCGGTGAGCCTGCGCAGGCAGGGATCATCACGCAGGCCGGTCGGGCGTCCGTTTTCCCCGCTCAGCTTCAGCCGGTGCAGGGCCGAGCGGCAGCAGGTTTCAAGGTATGGTTCGTTCCACATTGCGGCAGGGACCATCGCAGGCAGGCAGGCAGTCGCATTGCCGCAACAGGGCGGTGGGGCGCAGCCGGGTTCAGGGTTATGGTTCGGGATAGCTGGTATACGTGTTAATGCGTCACATAGTGCCATTATGGCGGGCTGTCCACCAGGGGTCTCGGGTTCATCTGCGTTTGCAGGGCAGGTGGCATGTGCTGCAGGCGTTACGCTTTCAGCGTTTGATTACTATATTCAGGAATGATGACAGTGCATTGTCATGTTTCTGACCGGAACCTGACATATGTTGCTGTAAATTTTCAGGTAGAAACCATTTTGTACAAGGACCCGTTGATGAAGTTTCGTGAATATATGCTTGTTCTGGCAGTTGTGGCGGCAGGCACGGGCGTTTCCATGACGGCGCGGGCCGCTGATTGCGATAGCAGCCAGACCACCTCCAAATGGGATGTGCTCGGCCGCGTGGCGCAGGCCGGTGACTGTGCCAACACCCGGGTGCAGGACCGCGAGCAGGCGTGGAAAGACAAACGGCAGAACGTCGAGCAGGGTTATCAGGACCGCAAGGACAAGCTGCGCCAGGGTACGGTAGGCCGGTGGGATAATGAAAAGCAGAAGCTGACCGATGACCGCGACCGCGTGGACCAGAAGATCCAGAACGGCCGTGACCGGCTTGATGCGATTCGCAATACACCCAAAAATCGCCTCGACAAGCTGCGTGACGCAGGCAGCGAAGAACGCCAGCGCTGGGATAACCTGAAAAGCCAGACCCACTCCGACGTGAGCGGCCTGTTTGGCGGCAATGGCCAGAACAGCCAGTAAAGAACTGGTTTATAATAGGTCACATAAAAGTCTTCAGATGCCGCCTTTCTTTCGGAAGGCGGCATTTTTTTTGAACCTTCCCAATAAAGGCCCCGCCGGGCTGCGTTGATGAAGTGTTTTTGGAAATATGCTGTGCCAGCAGCACGCTCATGCGTGGCCTGGTCCCGAACGCGCAGGGCAGGCGGTTGCAAAGGCACAAAAGAGTGCGCCGTATGGGGCAGCGCTGTTTTACGGCCCTGAAACGCAACATGCCCGGACGATGCCGGGCATGAAGGATGACAGAAAGACGTTTGCGCTTACGGGCGCGGCGGGCGCTTGCGCGATGAAGCAGCACCGCGCGGCCCCCCGCCAAATCCGCCAGCGGGGCGGCCACCGCCACCACCGGGCTTGCGGGCGGCGAAGGGGCGACCACCGCGCGGCGGGCCGCTGCGGCGCGGGCCCGCGCCACCAGCCGGAGCGGCGGCAGGCGAGATCTGCACTTCGTCATTCTCGATCGCGGCAATGCACGAGCGGAACTTCTCGGTCGATTCCGGCGTGATCTCGAACAGCGTCTGGCTGTCGTTGATGCGGATGGCGCCAATATCTGCCTTGCGCACGCCACCAAGGCGGCAGATCAGCGGAATCAGCCATTTCGGGTCGGCCTTTTCCTGCCGGCCCACATTCATGGCGAACCAGGCACCCGGCTCGCCGCTGCCATAGCTCTCGCGCGGGGGGCGGGGGCCATCGCGCTCGGGGCGCTCACGCACGGGGCGCGGGGCGTCGGGCGTGATGTGGCGCACGTTTTCGGGCGCGGGCAGGCGGGCGCGGTACATCTGCAGAAGGGCTGCGGCAAGCTGTTCGCTCGTGCGGCCTTCCACAAGCTGGCCCACCAGTTCGGCATCGGCTTCCGCCACGTCCTGGTTCAGCACGGGGTCGGCCAGCAGGCGCTTGGCGTCATTCGCGCGGATCTCGGCTGCGGTCGGCACGCCGGACCATGTGGCGGTGATTTTCGCACCCTGCATCAGGCGCTCGGCGCGGCGGCGCTGCGACATGGGCACCATCAGCACGCACACGCCCTTGCGGCCCGCGCGGCCCGTGCGGCCCGAACGGTGCAGCAGGGTGGCGGGGTCGGTCGGCAGGGTGGCATGCACCACCAGCGCCAGCGCGGGGATGTCGATGCCGCGGGCGGCCACGTCGGTGGCCACGCACACGTTGGCCTGGCCCTTGCGCAGGCTGTCGATGGCCCGCGTGCGCTCGTTCTGCCCCAGTTCACCCGAAAGGGCGACCGAGGAGAAACCGCGCTCGACCAGGGCTGCCTGCATGTGGCGCACCATCTCACGCGTGGCGCAGAACACCATGGTGGTCTGGCTGTCGGTATAGCGCAGCACGTTGACGACGGCGGGGATCAGCTCGCGGGCATCGGCCACGATGGCGCGATATTCGATATCGGCATGCTGCTTGGCGCCCGAAAGAGTGTCGATGCGCACGGCGTCGTTCTGGTAACGGCGCGCAAGCGATGCGATTTCCTTGGCGATGGTGGCCGAGAACAGCAGCGTGCGGCGCGTCTTGGGCATGGCGTCGAGTAGCTGCTCGAGTTCATCGCGGAAGCCGAGGTCAAGCATCTCGTCGGCTTCATCAAGCACGACCACGCGCAGGTCCGACATGTCCAGACGGCCACGGGACTGATGGTCGCACAGCCGCCCCGGCGTGCCGACCACGATGTGCGCACCCATCTGGAGCGCACGTGCCTCGCGGCGGGCATCCATGCCGCCAATGCACGACACGATGCGCCCGCCTGCGGGGGCGTAGAGCCAGGTCAGCTCGCGCGTGACCTGCATGGCCAGTTCGCGCGTGGGCGCGATGATGACGGCCAGCGGTGGGCCTGCGGGGCCAAAGTGCTCCGCGCCGCCAAGCAGGGTGTCGGCCATGGCGATGCCGAAGGCAACGGTCTTGCCTGAGCCGGTCTGGGCGGAAACGAGGAGGTCGCGCCCTTCGGCTGCGACATCCAGGACCGCTTTCTGGACGGGAGTCGGGTTATCGTACCCACGCTCGTCCAGCGCGCGTTGCAGGGCGGGGTGGGTTTCGGGAAACGGCATGTATCGGGTAATCCGGACAAAAACATGAAGAACATGGGCGACGCAGGAAGGAAACTGGCCGCCGGCCGTGTTCATGCGTCAGGGGAGAAGGCCGGTGCATAAAGAATGATTGCCCCAAAAGCCAGAATTAATAATGGGCCGGGCGTTTTTGCGCGTGCACGCAGGCACTCTCAATGCGGGTCAGGGGGCGGGAAAAAAGTTTCCGGGTGCTGCCCCGGTTTATAAATCGGCGTTCTGGCGAAGCTTTTTGAAGAAAGCTTCGCCAGAAACTTTTTCCAGCTTTTTCAGGGCACCAGCACGGCCGCGCCTTCAAAGCGGCCATGGCGCAGGTCATCAAGCGCCCTGTTGGCGTCCTTCAGCGGATAGGGCGTGGTGGTGGTGCGGATGCCCACGTGCGGCACGAGTTCAAGGAAGTCGATCCCGTCCTGCCGGGTCAGGTTGGCCACCGACATGATCTGGCGTTCCTCCCACAGCAGGTCATAGGAAAACGCCGGGATCTCGCTCATGTGGATGCCCGCGCACACCACGCGCCCCGTCTTGTGCACGGCCTTGAGGGCCGCGGGCACAAGGGCCCCCACGGGGGCGAAGATGATGGTGGCGTCAAGCTGTTCGGGCGGGGCTTCATCCGAGCCACCGGCCCATACGCAGCCCAGCGAGCGGGCGAATTCCTGGGTTTTCGTGTCACCCGGGCGGGTGAAGGCATAGACCTTGCGGCCCTGCCACACCGCCACCTGCGCAATGATATGGGCCGCTGCCCCAAAGCCATACAGCCCGATGCTGCGCGCCTCCGTGCCCGCCATGACCAGCGAGCGCCAGCCGATCAGCCCCGCGCAGAGCAGCGGGGCCGTGGCCACGTCGTCATCCCCATCAGGTAGGGGGAAGGTGAAATGCGCATCCGCCACCGCCTTGGTGGCGTAGCCGCCATCGCGCGTGTAGCCGGTGAATAGCGGGTGGTCGCACAGGTTCTCATGGTCGGTCTGGCAGTAGTGGCAGCAGCCACAGGTATGGCCAAGCCACGGAATGCCCACGCGCTGGCCCATGTGCAGACCTTCCACATTGGGGCCGATGGCGTCGATCCGCCCCACGATCTCGTGGCCGGGCGTGAGCGCATGGCCGGGGAAGGGCAGGTCGGCATCGACCACGTGCAGGTCGGTGCGGCACACGCCACACGCGCCTACGGTGACGCGGATCTGCCCCGGTCCGGGCTGCGGGTCGGGCAGTTCGGTCCATTGCAGGGGAGTATGGGGGGCGAGCAGTCGCATTGCGTACATGGTGGCGCTCCTTTGGCTGTACAGGTGCGGCCTGCTGGCCGCTGGTGCCATGATGCGCAGGCTAGCATGGCAGCGGCGCCTGCGGCATGACCTGCATCATCGTGCTGTCCTGCTTCAGAAAACAGCAGTTCCTGGATGCCGCCTTTTTCCAAAAACGTTTAACCGAATTCCGGACCTATTCCTCCGCGCGGTAAGGGGTCATGGAATCGAGGGCAGGGAGTTCGGCCCGTATGGCCGCGCGCTCGTGTTGCAGGAATTCGGCCACGGCCTCGCGCAGGCCGGGGTGGCTGATCCAGTGGGCGGAATGGGTCAGGCACGGGCGGTAGCCACGTTGCAGCTTGTGCTCGCCCTGTGCGCCTGCCTCCACCCGTTTCAGCCCGTGGGCGATGGCGAAGTCGATGGCGCGGTAATAGCACAGCTCGAAGTGCAGGAACGGCCAGTCGCCATCGCGCCGCCCCCAGTTGCGGCCATACAGCGTATCGCGCCCCATCAGGTTGAGCGCGCCCGCCACCGGCACGCCGTCCTGCCTGGCAATCATCAGCACGACTTTGTCGCCCAGCCGTTCGGACAGCAGCGGGAAGAAGGCAGGTTGCAGATAGGCGCTGCCCCATTTGCGATCTACGGTGGAAAGGTAAAAGTGATGGAAATCCTGCCACAGCGCCTCGGTAATCTCTGCGCCGCGATAGGTATGGAAGCTCAGCCCGCAGGCATTGGCGTCACGCCGCTCGCGCCTTATGGCCTTGCGCTTGCGTGAGGCGAGCATGCCCAGAAAATCGTCAAAGCTGGTGTAGTCCTGATTATCCCAGTGATACTGCACGCCAAGGCGCTGCAGCCAGCCGCCTTCGCCCAGCAGTTCATATTCATGCGTGGTGCAGAAAGTGACATGCACGGAGGAAAGCCCCATCTCCCCACAGGCCTGTCGCAGCGCGCGGCCCGCCAGCAGGCGCAGGCTGTCGGCATCAGGCGCGGTGGGGTGAACGAGCAGGCGCGGCCCCGGCACGGGCGAGAACGGCACGGCCACCTGCAATTTGGGGTAATACTGCCCGCCCGTCTGCTCAAAGGCGCGGGCCCAGGCGTGGTCGAACACGTATTCACCAAAGGAATGGCCCTTGGCGTAAAGCGGGGCGACTGCCAGCAGGCGGCCTTCACCATCGCGCAGGGCGAGGTGCTGGGGCATCCAGCCGGTCTGGGGGCCGGTGGAGCCGCTGTCTTCAAGAGCGGAGAGGAAGGCGTGGCTGACAAACGGGTTTTCATCGCCCGCGCAGCCATCCCACTGCGCCGCCGGGATTTCGGCAATCCGGCGGTGCAGGGTCATGGTGGTGCCGGTCATGACGCCTGCGCCTTGGTGCAGGCTGTGCGGGGCGGTGCGGTCATGACAGGCTCCCTTTGTTATGCGTGGCGGTTACATCAGCCGATTTCGAACAGGCCCTCGACCTCGACAGCGGAGTCGAGCGGCAGCGAGGGCACGCCCACGGTCGAGCGCGCATGGCGGCCTGCATCACCAAACACGGCCACCGCCAGGTCGGAGGCCCCGTTCATGACAGCGGCATGCTGCGTGAAGTCGGGCGTGCAGGCAATGAACCCGCCCAGCCGCACCACGCGCTTGACGCGCGAGAGGTCGCCAAGGGCGGCCTTAACCTGCGCGATCACGTTGATCATGCTGTAGCGTGCGGCTTCCACCGCCAGTTCCACCGCCACGGTGCCGCCGAGCTTGCCGGTGGTCAGCAGCTTGCCATCAACCAGCGGCAACTGGCCGGACACCACCAGCGAGGAGCCGCTGATGA
This sequence comes from Komagataeibacter sucrofermentans DSM 15973, assembly GCF_040581405.1. Taxonomy (NCBI): domain Bacteria; kingdom Pseudomonadati; phylum Pseudomonadota; class Alphaproteobacteria; order Acetobacterales; family Acetobacteraceae; genus Komagataeibacter; species Komagataeibacter sucrofermentans. The sequence continues at coordinate 2,579,938 of NZ_CP137157.1, read as the reverse complement.
CGGTGCCCACGTAATTGGCCACGGGCGTTGCAGGCGTGGGCAGCACGATGCCAAGCTGCCTGAGGCGCTGTTCGGGTGTTGTATCGGGCATGGGCAACAATCCTTACATTCAGGCGGCGGGGTGCTGCGCCGGGTTATCCGACCAGCCGCAGCCCGCGCCGCCGGGGGGGCGTGTCATCGCCATCGTCATTGCCGGAGCCGGGCAGGTCGAGCGGCAGCATGGGGGCGGGGCTTTCGGCCAGTGCGTCCTCATGCGGGGCATCGGGTAGCCTGCGGCCCAGATAGGCATCTGACAGGGCACGGAAGGCGTAGTCGAGCATGGATGTGGCGTAGGATGCAACCGGGTCGCCCTCTACCGTGCCGGCGGGGCCGAACTGTGTGTAGGCAAAGGCCTCCACGTAGCTTTCCAGCGGCGCGCCGTATTGCAGGCCAATGCTCACGGCCTGGCCCAGCGTGTCCATCAGGCCGCGCACCATGGGGCTTTCACGCGTGGGGGTCAGGCTGATCTCGCCCAGCGAGCCATCGGCATATTCCCCCGTGCGCAGGAACAGGCGGTGGCCGCCGATGCGGGTCTTCTGCGTAAAGCCGCCATGGCGGGCGGGCAGGTGGCGGCGCACGCCGCGCTCCAGCCCCGCGCGGGTGGCCAGCGTGTCGCGCGTGGCGTCAGGGCGTGCGGGCACGCGGTCCACAAAGCCACTGAGCGCACGGTGCATGGCCTGATGCGATACCGCACCCGGCAGGGGCAGCACGCTCTCGCCCGCCAGGGTTGCGGCAAAGGCGGCCTCCAGCGTCAGGCCCCGGCTGGCCAGGCGGGCCAGCGTGCTCATGGCCAGCCGCCCGTCAGCGCGCAGCGGGGAAAAGACGGGGGCCAGTCCGCACGCTTCCACGCCCAGCAGCGCATCGATGGGGCCAGGGGTTGAAAAGCCGGTCTCGACACGGGCGGCGGGCTGGTCGGTCTCGACCGCCGCTTCCTGCCACACGCTGCGCGCGATCTGGCTCACGCCGGGCAGGATGCTGCGCACGGGGGGCAGCGGCATGGCGTCCGCCCCTTCGCCCGCATGGGCTACAAGGGTGGCCAGCGCCACGATGCTGCACGCCGCGTCGCGCCCGGCCTCACTGTCATAATCGAGCCCCAGCCCGGCCAGACACGCATCGAGGTTGGTCAGCAGCAGCGCCCCCGCAACGGGGGGGCGTTCATGGCTTTCGCTGGCAGTGGGCGGGGCCACGGCGCGCAGGTGGGCCACCGGCCCGCCCGCGGGCTCGGGCAGGGGCAGTTCGCCATTGCGCATGTGCAGCTTCTGGTGCGCAAGGGTGCGCAGCACGCGGGCAAGCAGGCGCAGGGCGGCTACGAAGTCGCGCGCCATGAAGCTGTTATCGGCCTCGACAAAGGCGGCGAGGTTGATCACGAAGGCGGGCCTGCGGTCATGGTGGCCATGCCACAGGCTTTCGGTGGGCGCGGCCTGGCGCATGAGCAGCAGGCACGACAGCGCACGCGCGACCGGGCCAATGACCGGGCCGGACACCTCGCCCGCGCACAGGTCATCGATCCATCGCGCCGCGAGTTCGGGCAGGTTGGCGGGGCCATGACCGGGGGCCAGCCGGGCCACGGCCTCGGCTGCCGTGTCATCCCAGTCGGCGGGCAGGGTTACGGAACGCGGCGCGTCGTCTGGGTCCGCTGCGGCTTCAACGGTACGCATACGCACGCCGTTCCAGTGGCTTCGTGCTGTCATGCTTCCTGTTTACCGGTCGGTCGCACACCAGCGGAACCCGCTTACAACGGAGTCGCAACTATACATGCCCCTGAATACAGTGGATATGGGGGATAACTGTGCACAAGGCGCATCCACCCTCATCACCGCGCCGTGAGGCGGGTGCTCCGTGCGCCTTGCCAATAAGGGTTGCCGGGTGGCCGCCGTTTTCAAAAAGGCGGCGTCCCTGAAAGTGCTGGCAGCCGCAATGCACTCCCTGCGCTGATCCTCTCCACGCTGATCCCGCAGATGTGACGGGCGCGCGCGCAGATGCGCGTGGACCATACGGTTGCTGGCGGATTAGGCTTGCGGCATGGCAAATCTAGGCACCCGTATCTATACCCGCTTCAGGGGGCGGCTGGTCGGCAAGGATGCCGATGGCCGCTGTTATTATGAGGCCCGCACCCCCAACCGCACCGGCGGCGGGGAAAAGCGCCACGAGCGCTGGGTCATCTATCATAAGGGCGAGGACGCATCCGCCGTGCCGTCCGAATGGTGGGGCTGGCTGCACCACATGGAGGCCGCCCCCCTGCCCGAAAGCGCGCGCCAGCCGTGGCAGCAGCCCTGGCAGCCCAACCAGACCGGAACAGTGGGGGCCTATCATCCGCCCGGCAGCGACTGCCGGGGTGGCCAGCGGGCTTCAACCACCAGTGATTATGAGGCATGGTACCCCGAGGGATGAAACCCGTGGCGTAACCTGCTAGGGTGTGCGCCATTGGATATTGGGGAAGCTTTGCCACCATGGTTGCTGCTGTTTCAGGGCGCGCGGGCCGTCAGCCAGCGGAACTTCTTGCCGGGTTTGCCGTGCTTGCAGGGCTTGCGGGGCTGCTGGCCTATGCCGTGCTCGACAAGGGCCGTCCGCATGAAACCGGCTACCGGCTCAATGCCGGGTTCGCCCATATTGATGGCCTGTCCATCGGGTCGGATGTCAGGCTTGCGGGCATTACGGTGGGGCAGGTGGTCGATGAGCGCGTCGACCCCAAAACCTATGCCGCACAGGTCACCTTTACCGTGCGCCCCGACATCAGGCTGCCTGATGATACGGCGGCCATCATTACCAGCGACAGCCTGCTTGGCGGCAAATACATCGCCCTCTCGCCCGGCGGCGATGACAAGATGCTCGCCCCCGGTGGCACGATTGGCGAGACCCAGGGCGCGATCAGCCTTGAGCAACTGCTCAGCAAATTCATTTTCTCGGTAACCGATACGCTGACCAAGGCCCGGCAGGACAAGGCCAGCCAGGCCACGCCCCCTGCGCCGGGCGGAGACGCGCCATGAGTGATGGGAGCACCCAGCCCGCCATGTGGCCGCAGCGCGATGGCACGCCGGTTTCATGCCGCGACAAACTGCTGGTCCTGCAGGAAAATCATGCGGAAGTGCAGGGTATCTTGCAAGATGCGTTCGAGGATGCCGTGCTGATGGGCGTGGATGAGGCGGCCATGCGCCAGATCCTGATCGATGTAATCAACACCCTGCGGAGCCCCCACGCATGAGGCGCGCGCTCCGCTGCCTGCCCGCCCTGCTGCTTGCTGGCCTGCCGGGCCTTGCCCACGCCACCGAATGGCTGTCGCCACCTGCCATGTACCCGCCCGATACGTGGCAGGGGCGCACGGTTGCGGTGGTGCGCGTGCTCGACAAGCTTGATGCCCATACCGAACTGCTCAACGTGCCCGTAGGCCAGGACATGCCCTATAAAAGCCTGACCCTGCGCGCCACGTCATGCCTGCAGCGCCCCGCCACCCTGCCAGCCGATAGCGCCGCGTGGCTGGACGTGCACGACGCGCATGAGGGCATGGCCGCCTTTCAGGGCTGGATGGCGGTAGCCGAGCCCGCGACCGGCGTGTTCCAGAATCCGCTTTATGATGTGCAGCTTGTCGGTTGCGCGGGTGACAATGTCGCGCCCACTCCGCCGCCACTCGCCACTGTCGCCGCGCCTGCGGCGACCGCACCCGCCATGACCACGCCTGATGGCCAGCCCGCACCGCCTGAAGCGGGTGGGGGGAATGCCGCGCCCATCGCGCCCCAGGCCGCGCCGCAGCCGGTTTCACCACCGATGCCCGCCATGCCGCCCGAACCTGCTGATGAAGGGGCAGCCCCCCTGATGTTGCATTAGAAAATTATTTAATTTGTGTCGTATAAATGCTGCAGCCCTGACAGCACGCTTGTGGGCTTGCGTATTATCCAGCTTTGCCAGAGGCTAGACCTACCATGAGCAAGACACCCTCCCTCCCTTCGCTCGATCGGCTGCCGCCTCCCGCGCGGGCGGCCTTCCTTCTGGACTTTGACGGCACGCTGGTGGATATCGCACCCACGCCCGAATCCGTGGTCGTGGCGCCCGGCCTGCGCGATACCCTGCGCCGCCTGCGCGATAAATGCGGCAATGCGCTCGCGGTCATCTCGGGCCGCCCCATTGAGCAGATCGACCATTTCCTGCCTGATGTGCCTTATGCCGTGGCGGGCGAGCATGGCATCGCCATCCGTCATGCGCCGGGCCAGCCCATCGAGCGCGCGGCACTGCCGCCAGTGCCCCGGGCATGGATTGATGAGGCGGAGAAGCTGGCCGCCTCCCACCCCGGCGTGCGGATCGAACACAAGAAGGCGGGGCTGGTGCTGCATTATCGTGGCGCGCCCGATGCGGGCCCGGCTCTGGGTCGGATCGCGGATGAATGGGTTAAGGCCACCAGTGGCGCATTTCATGTGCAGGCCGCCAAGATGGCGTGGGAAATCCGCCCCGCTGGCATCGACAAGGGCCATGCGGTCGAAGCGGTGATGCAGAGCGCGCCGTTTGCAGGCCGGCTGCCCATTTTCGTGGGTGATGACGTGACCGATGAGGATGGCATGCGTGAAGCGGTCAGGCTTGGAGGCGTGGGTTTTCGCATTCCCAATGATTTCCCTGATCCGGCGGCTTTCCGTGCATGGCTGGCCCAGTTGGCGCAGGGGGGCGATGGCGCATGGGGCGGCTGATAATCGTATCCAACCGCGTGCCTTCCCCGCGTGAGCGCAGCCAGCCCGCGGGCGGCCTGGCGGTAGGGCTGAAAGATGCCCTGCGCGAGGGGGAATCGCTGTGGTTCGGCTGGTCGGGCAAGCAGGTGCAGCTACATGGCGGCGACCCGGTGCCCCGGCTCGACAAGGTTGATAACGTCACCTACGCCACCATTGACCTGACCCCGCTGCAATATGAGGGGTTCTATCAGAATTTCTCCAACGGCATCCTGTGGCCGCTGTTCCATTACCGCGTCGGGCTGATGAACTATTCCCGCACGGACTGGAAGACGTATCTGGCGGTCAACGCCATGTTCGCCCGCACGCTGCTGCCCCTGCTCAAGCCTGATGACACGATCTGGGTGCATGACTACCACCTGTTCCCGCTTGGGCAGGCGTTGCGTGACCTTGGGGTGAAGTGCCGCATCGGCTTCTTCCTGCATATTCCGTTCCCGCCATGGAGCCTCGTGCGCTCGCTGCCCGGTGCTGACCTGCTGCTTGAGGATATGCAGAGCTACGACCTGATTGGCGTGCAGACGCCAGAGGATGCCGAGAACCTCAACCATTCCCTTCAGGCCAATGGTCTTGATGCGCGGGGCCAGGCCTTCCCCATCGGCATCGACCCCGATGAGTTCCGCGCACAGGCTGAAAAGAGCATGGAAGGCCCGGAGGTCGAGCGGCTTGAAGGCAGCCTGCGCGGCGCGAAGCTGGTGCTGGGCGTGGACCGGCTGGATTATTCCAAGGGCCTGCCCGAGCGGTTTCGTGGCTATGAGGCGCTTCTGGCGCGCTACCCCGAGCATCGTGGCAAGGTCACGTTCCTGCAGGTGGCCCCCATCTCGCGCGGCAGCGTGGAGGAATACCGCCAGTTGCGCCGCCAGCTTGATGAGCTGACCGGGCGGATCAATGGCGCCTATTCCGAGTTTGACTGGACGCCGATCCGCTACATCACCCGTCCGCTCCCGCGTGAGGTGCTGGCCGGGTTCTACCGCCGGTCCGAAGCCGCCCTGATCACGCCGCTGCGCGATGGCATGAACCTCGTGGCCAAGGAATACGTGGCCGCCCAGAACCCGGACAATCCGGGCGTGCTGATCCTGTCGCATTTTGCTGGCGCCGCGCCGGAAATGGATGAGGGCATTCTGGTCAATCCCTATGATCCCGATGAGATTGCCGATGCCCTGCATGCCGCCCTGACCATGGGGCTGGCGGAGCGGCGCACGCGCTGGCAGGCGCTGGAGCAGGAAGTCAGCAGCACCACGGCCATCAGCTGGGCGGCTGATTTCCTGCAGGCACTTGAGGCGGCACCTGTTGCGGGGCGGTCGTAACCGCCCATGCGTTCAACTGCTTTATTGATGGTACTGGCCGGGTGCGCCGCCCTTGGCGTGGCCTGGTGGAGTGAATACACGCTGGGCCATGTGCCCTGCGGGCTGTGCCTGTGGGAGCGCTGGCCCTATCGGGTGCTGGCGGGGCTGGGGCTGCTTGGCCTCGTGCTGCCGCGTGATGCGGCGCGCGGCGCGTTATGGCTTTGCATGCCGGTGCTGCTGGTGGCAGCTTTTCTTGGCGGGCTGCATGTAGGGGTGGAGCAGGGCTGGTGGCCCAGTCCGCTGCCCGAATGCCGCGCGCCCACGTTTCATGGCGGCAGTTTCGCGCAGCGTCTGGCGTCCATGCCGCGCCGCCCGGCCAAGCCGTGCGATGCGGCAACCTATCTTGTGCCCGGCGTGCCGCTTTCCATGGCGGCGCTGGGCGGGATCTACGCGCTGGCGCTGATCCCTGTCGTGCGCCGGGGGTTACGGATCAGGGCGAAGTTCCGCGGCCGCGGCCGAAAAACAATCCAAGGATGAACAGCACGATGAAGATGAAGAAGAGCACCTTGCCGAAATAGGCAAACGTGTCCGAAATGCCGCCGAAGCCAAAAACCGCGGCGATCAGGGCGAGAACAAGGAATGTGATGGTCCAGCGTAACAGGTCCATGATCCGGTTCCTTCCGATCGATGTTGTGACAGACGCGGGCATGACATCCGCCCTTTAACAATGCGCCAGAGGGCGACGGGTTCATCGCAATACGTTATTTTGGCCCCGGCGCGGTCGCGACCCGAGCGGGGTTTCGCGCAGATCAGGCGGGAGGCAGCCCATGAAAGACGGCACGGACACGGCAGGTTTTCATAGCCTGTACCACCATGGTTTTGCCCGGGTGGCGGCCTGCACGCTGCCCGTTGTCCTGGCTGACCCGATGGAAAATGCCCGCCACACATTACAGGCCATCCGGGCCTGCCACGAGGCCGGGGCGGTGCTGTCCGTATTTCCCGAACTCGGGCTGTCGGGCTACGCCATTGATGACCTGCGCCAGCAGGATGTGCTGCTCGATGGCGTGCACGAGGCGATTGGCTGGCTGGCCGGGCAGACGGCAGGCCTGCTGCCGCTGGTGCTTGTCGGCGCGCCGCTGGCCGTGGGCGATGCGTTGTATAACTGCGCCGTTGCCCTGCATGACGGGCGCGTGGTTGGCGTGGTGCCCAAATCCTACCTGCCCGATTACCGCGAGTTTTACGAGGCGCGTCAGTTCGCCCCCGGCGCGGGGCTGCGCGGTGGCATGGTCACCCTGGGCGGCGAGGCCGTGCCGTTTGGCACCGATCTCCTGTTCCATGCGCCTGCGGTGCAGGGGCTGGTCGTGGCCGCCGAGATCTGCGAGGACATGTGGGTGCCGCACCCCCCGGGCGTCGATGCTGCCCTGGCCGGGGCCACGGTCATTGCCAATCTTTCAGCCAGCAACATTACCGTGGGCAAGGCGCGCACGCGCACGCTGCTGTGCCAGTCGCATTCGGCGCGCTGCCTGTGCGCCTATGTCTATGCGGCGGCGGGCGAGGGCGAATCCACCACCGACGTGGCATGGGATGGCCAGACCTCGATTTTTGAAAATGGCGTGACACTGGCGCAAAGCAGGCGTTTCCCCTCGGGGCAGGTCACGCTCATGGCCGATGTTGACCTGGACCTGCTGCGCCAGGAACGCCTGCGCATGGGCACCTTTGCCGATAATCGCGCCCAGAGCGCGGCGGGCACGTGGCGGCGCATTGACCTGGCCATCACCCCGCCTGAAACGGATATGGGGCTGCGCCGCGACATTCCACGCTTCCCCTTTGTGCCCAGTGATCCCGCGCTGCTCGATCAGGACTGCTACGAGGCGTTTACCATTCAGGTCACTGCACTCAAGCGCCGCCTGCTGGCCTCGCGCGCCAAAACGCTGGTCATTGGCGTATCGGGGGGGCTGGATTCCACCCATGCGCTGCTCGTCGCCGCCCGCGCGGCAGAGGAATGCGGGCTGGGGCGGCAGGCGGTGCTGGGCTACACCATGCCCGGTTTTGGCACGACGGGGGCCACGCGCGACAACGCGCATGAACTCATGGCTGCTCTTGGCGTGCAGGCGCGCGAGATCGACATCCGCCCCGCAGCCCGCCTCATGCTAGAGCAGATGGGCCACCCCTTCGCCGCGGGGGAGGCGGTGTATGACGTGACATTCGAGAACGTGCAGGCGGGCCTGCGCACCGATTTCCTGTTCCGGCTGGCCAACCAGTCGGGCGGGATCGTGATCGGCACGGGCGACCTGTCAGAGCTGGCGCTGGGGTGGTGCACCTATGGCGTGGGCGACCAGATGGCGCATTACAACGTCAATGCCGGGCTGCCCAAGACCCTGATCCAGCACCTGATCCGCTGGGTCATGGGCAGCGGCCGCGAGCAGGCACGCACCTGCACGGTGCTCGAGGCCATTCTGTGCACCGAGATCTCGCCCGAACTGGTGCCCGCCACCGCAACGCAGGCGGTGCAGAGCACGGAATCGCTGATCGGACCCTACGCGTTGCAGGATTTCACCCTGTTTCATGTGCTGCGCTATGGGTTCCGTCCTTCAAAAATCGCGTTCATGGCGCTGCATGCCTGGGGCGATGCAACGAGCGGGGACTGGCCCCCCGGCTTTCCGGCGCATGACAGGCGGGCTTACACATTGGCGGAAATACGCCACTGGCTGGGGGTATTCCTCAACCGTTTCTTTGGTTTCAGCCAGTTCAAGCGCTCGGCCATGCCCAACGGGCCGAAGGTGGTGGCCGGGGGCGCGCTGTCGCCGCGCGGTGACTGGCGCGCGCCCTCGGATGGCAATGCCCGCCTGTGGCTGGAAGAACTGGAGCGGCGCGTACCAAAAGATTGATCCAGATCAATCTTGATTCCGAATTTCTTAACCCATTCCTGACAAATACGGTCCTGAAAGAATGCTTCCTCCGGCTACCGGCAGGGAAGGGGCAGCGGATCATCTGCGGCGAGGTCGGTTCCTGCCGCCGTGAGACAAGGAACGGAATGAATGGGATACGTGACCGTAGCCGGTGCCACCGGGCTCACGCTGGGGCTTAATCAGGACACGACTGCGCAGATGCAGGACCTGCAGCAGAATGCGGCGCAGAATGCCCAGAATATGCTGAATGCCATTAATGAAGGGATCTCCAGGAACGAAATCACCGCGCTGGAAGGGGATAGCAGCAACCCCGCATGGGGGGCGGCGCTGGCAGACCAGGCCGTGGGCGTGGTTGCCATTGACGGGGCACTCAAGGAGGCTTCAGGCGGCAGTATCGAAACGTTGGCCGGAGCGGGCACCTATGATGCCTCGGCCAGAACGATCGAGATCGGCAGCAAGACCGGCAGCGTGCTCGACCAGTCGATCAACATCCGGGGCGGATCCGATGCGACCAATGTGATGGATGGCGATGCGGGCACGGTGGTCTACGCGGGCGGGTCGGGCAATGTAAATTATTATGCCGCTGCGGGCGACACGTTCTTCCTTAGCGGAAAGGGGCAGGATGTCATCCACACCCTGGGCGGCACGGACACCATCTTTGCCTATGACAGCACCCCTACCGTGACAGGCGACTGGACGGCTCCCGGCCCGGAAGGCAGTGCCCCCACGCAGTTCGACGGCGATGGAAGCACGCTCGATGTGTACAATGGCGTCGTGGTGCAGGATATCCAGTTTGATACGGTCAATACCACGAATGCCGATGGTTTTTTCAACAGCGGGTCGGGCAACGCCACCGTCTCCATCACAGGTGGTATGGATGACACCATCAACGGCGGTACTTCGCTAAATGTGAGCGAACTGAGCGACAGCACGATCAACGCCAGCCACGGGCTGACGGTATCGGGTGGCATGCAGGACACGATTTCAGCCAGCCAGTCCGCCACGCTGGTCGGCGTGGACCAGAGCAGCGTCAGTGTGGGGGGCACGCTGACCTTCATCAGCGGCGCGTCGTCCATGCCCGTGTCGGATACCGTAACTGGCGCCAAGGCCACCATTTTTGGTGCGGCGGGGCTGGACCTGACTGCCGTCACCAGCGGCACGACCACGTATTATGCCGGTAGCGGCAACGAAACGCTCAACGGTGGCGCAGCGGGCAGTGTCTATGCCGTGGCGGGCAGGGGCAATGATTCGCTTGTGGGTGGTGCGGGCAGCAGCACGCTTGTTGGCGGCATGGGCAACGATACGCTTGCGGGCGGCAAGGGTGCGACCGAATTCGAATTCATCAAGGGCAAGAATAGCGGCACCGACATCATCCAGGATTTTGGCAAGTCGGCCGGTAACGCCATTCTCCTGTCCGGCTATGATGCGACTCCGGCTTCCATCCAGTCCATGCTCGATCAGGCCACCGTTGGCGGGGGCAATACAACCGTAAGCCTTGATGACCAGACCAAGATCACCTTCGTGGGTGTGACCGACCTTAAGGCGCAGAATTTCAAAAGCTGACACCGGGGGGCGGAATCGCCCCTCAACCAGCCTGCACGAGCGCGGAAGGTGGCCAGAACAGCCTGCTGATGAGCGCTCATGCAAATTAAAGGAAGTTTTTTGGTAAAGCTTTTTTCAAAAAAGCTTCAGACAACATGGTTTTTTAAAAAAAGAAAATTTTCATAAATTTTTATCGTTTTTTATCAATGAGTTGATTCAAAGAAAACGATTAATGATGCTTCATCGATACAAAGTCTCCATGCTGGAACATATCGGTGACCACGACTGCCATTTTATGAATTCAGTCGGTTATTGCTGCACAAATCAGCGATAATTTTCATGTGATAACAAAAAATTGCTGGTCTAACCTCAGTCATCAGGTTACAAGCCGCGACCGTCCGGCCCGGTGGGGCGACTGGCCTGTTTTTCAAGACAGGCACAGGATATTTACGAAATTCATTTCCAGCCCGGAAGGAGTAGGCAGTTCCGATGAGTAAGGCCTTCATTGCAGCCGTCATTCAGGATTCGATCGATTGCACTGGCGTTGCGGCCAATCAGGCCGCATCTGACCTGATTGCCGCCATTGTCAAGGAACTGAAGCGCGAGGGTGGTTTTACCCTGCCGTCTTTTGGCACGTTTACGGTCAAGAAGACCAAGGCCCGCAAGGCGCTCAACCCGCGCACGGGCGAGCCGGTCAAGGTCAAGGCAGGCAAGACGGTGCGCTTCAAGGCCAGCCCGAACCTGAAAAAGGCTGTCTGATCTTTTGATGTCCGGCCCCTTCCCGTGAGGAAGGAGCCGTTTTTGCGGTCAGGTAAACCAGACCGAAAGTGAACGCACGCCCTGTGCGCCACGGATCAGCACGCCCTGAATATCCGCCGTGGCGGAGGGGCCGCTCATCAGCACGCCGTAATTGGCGGTCTTGAATTCGGGCCGCTCCTGATAGGCGGTGTGCATGTTGGCAGTCAGCTGATCAACTGACAGCAGCACCACGATATGCTGGCCAAGATGGGCAAACGAATTGATCGGCAGTTCGGCCTCGCTCAGAAAGATCGAGCCCATTTCCGCAATGCCGAAGGGCGAGCGCACCACCGTTACGTCAATGGTGGCGGCATCCTGCGGGGTCTTGACCTTCTCGACCGGCAGCGTGCCTTTTGCCTCGGGCACGTTTGAGCAGATCACCTTGGCATCGGGGTGGCGGCGCAGGATGGCCTGATCCAGCGTTTCACCCTCCACCGGCTCAAGCACGTCGCCACCCAGGATCTTGAGGCTGGTGATGAAGCGCTCGCGGCTGGCATCGAGGTCGCCAAGGGTGGCAACCGGCGGCAGCGGATGATTTTCCGGCGTGGGGCGGTTATTGCGCAGGGCCTGCAGGATCTCGTCGCGTGCGGCGGTCATTTCTTGGTCTCCGGTGCGGCGGCGGGCTTGGCGGTCTCGCGGTTCTTGCGATACCAGTCATTGAAGGTCTGCTTGACCGGATGCGGGTTCTCGCGGTGCTTGCCCCACGGGTTGAGCCAGTTATAGAGCACGAAGCGCGGCATGGTGCTGAGCGAGACCTCGGTGGCCTTGATGGCGGCACGGTACATCTTGGGCTGGCCCATCAGCTTGCCCGCCATGTGCATGATCTCACGCTTGACGAACGGCATTTCATGGTGCTGCACCAGCACGCGGCGCCATTTGTAAAGCTGCTCGTGGATGTTGATCTTGACCGGGCAGACATTGGTGCAGCTGCCGTTCAGCGTGGAGGCATAGGGCAGGGTGCTGTATTTGCGCTCGTTGAAGGTCGGGTCAATGATCGCGCCGATCGGGCCGGAATACACCGCCCCATAGGACAAGCCGCCCGAGCGGCGATAGACCGGGCAGGTGTTCATGCACGCGCCGCAGCGGATGCATTTGAGCGAGGTCCAGAAATCTTCCATGCCCAGGCGTGCGGAACGCCCGTTATCAACCAGCACCACATGCATCTCGCCACCCTTCTGCGGGCCACGGAAATGGGTGGTGTACTGGGTGATGGGTGAGCCGAGCGCGCTGCGCGAGAGCAGGCGGATGAACACGCCCATATCCGCCATGCGCGGCACGAGGCGCTCGATGCCGATGGTGGCGATGTGCAGGTTGGGAACCGTTGCACTCAGGTCGGCATTGCCTTCGTTGGTGCACACGACAAACGTGCCGGTTTCCGCCACCACGAAGTTGCCGCCGGTCATGCCTGCATCGGCGTGCAGGATCACGGGGCGGGCGGCCTGGCGCTGGGCTTCGGCAAGCAGGTGCGGATCACGGATGTTGGGGTCGGTGTGGTAGTCCTTGGCGAAGATCTTGGCCACGTCCGCCGTCAGCTTGTGCACTGCCGGCACCACGATGTGGCTGGGCAGCTGGTCATCAAGCTGCTGGATGCGCTCGCCAAGGTCGGTCTCGGTTACCGTCACGCCCTGTTTGGCAAGATAGGGCCGCATGTCACACTCTTCGGTGACCATGGACTTGCTCTTGATCAGGTTGCGTGCGTTATGGGCCTTGAGGATCTCGCCCACGATGCGGTTATGCTCCGCCCCGTCGCGCGCCCAGTGCACGTGAATGCCGTTCTTCTTGGCATTGGTCTCGAACTGCTCAAGGTATTCGGGCAGGCGCGAGAGCGTGTGTTCCTTGATGCGCGAGGCTTCCTCGCGCAGTTCCTGCCACTCGGGCAGGATGTGCATCTGGGCATCGCGCTTCTGGCGCATGTCCCACAGGCGTTCATCATGGAACTGCAGGTGGGGCGCATCCTCAAGAAAATGCTCCGCCGCCTTTGCGTGATTGACGGGCTTGTTGCTCATTGAGCTGCTCCGTTGAGGATCTGCGCGATGTGAATGAAGCGGATCGGCACGCCCGCGCGCTCGGCGCAGCCCTGCTGGTGCATGATGCACGATGAATCAGCCGAGACGATGTATTCCGCGCCTGCCTGATGGTGGTCGCGCACCTTGTCCACGCCCATCCTGGCCGACACCGCCTCTTCCGTGACCGAGAAGGTGCCGCCAAACCCACAGCATTCATCCGGCCGCCTGGGGGTGGCGAAGCGGATGCCCTTGACCTTGCTCAGCAGGTCCATCGGCTTGGAGAAAGGCTTTTCACCCAGTTCCGACATGCTGGCCGTGCGCAGGGCGCGCAGGGTGCCGCAGCTGTTGTGCAGGCCCACGGTGTGGTTGAACTCGGCCCAGGGGAAGGCATCGACCTTCAGGATATCGTGCAGGAATTCCACCAGTTCGTAGGTATTTTCACGCACATGGCGGACTTCATCCGTCTGGGGAATCGCATCGAAATTGTCACGCACATGGTGCGTGCAGCTGCCCGAAGGCATGACGATCTTGTCGTATTTGGCGAAGTTGCGCACGAACAGCGCTTCAGCCGCCGCGGCATCCGAGTTGCAGCCGGAGTTGCCCATGGGCTGGCCACAGCAGGTCTGGTCCAGCGGATATTCGACATCCTGCCCCAGTTTTTCCAGCAGCTCCAGCGTGGCAATCCCGGCATCGGGATAAAATGCGTCGATATAACACGGAATGAACAGGCCAATTTTCATCAGGGGATACTCATCCTCAGCACGGTTGGCGCGAAACGTGGCGCATGGCATGTTATTTCGTCAAATATATATTGAAGAAGATTCCCATATATAATTTATATGGAATATGGATTTAAGGCATTTACGATATTTCGTGGCAGTTGCCGAGAACGGGAGCTTCACGCGGGCTGCAGAGCAGATAGGCATGGAGCAGCCCCCTCTGAGCCAGCAGATCAAGCAACTGGAAAACGAACTCGGCGTATTGCTGTTCCAGCGCCTGACGCGCGGCGTCAAGCTGACCGATATCGGCCTTGTGCTGCTTGACCAGGCGCGCGCGCTTCTGGGCATGCAGCAGCAGTTCATCGCCACCGCCACGGGGCTGGCGCGGGGTGAGAAGGGGCATATCCGCGTGGGGCTGGCAGGCGCGGTCTCGCTGCTGCCCATGATTCCGCTGACCGTGCGCCGCTTCCGCGAAGTGTGGCCCGACGTGACCATCTACCTTGAGGAAAGCAACACGCCCGCCCTGCGCAAGGCGCTGCATGACCGCGCGATCGACATCGCCATCGTGCGGCCGCCGGTGCCTGATGGGGCAGGGCTGCTGGTCTCGCCGCTGCTGGAGGAGGAGACGGTCGTGGCCCTGCCCAAAGGGCACCCGCTGGCCGTCAACCCGCATCTGGAACTCGAGATGCTGGCTGATGAACCCTTCATCATTTTCCCGCGCGAACTGGGGCCGGGCTTTCATGATGCCATTCTCTCCGCCTGCCATAATGCGGGCTTTACACCGCGCATGGGCCAGCAGGCCCCGCAGATCGCCTCGACCGTGCCGCTCGTTGCGGCAGGGCTTGGCGTTTCGGTCGTGCCGCGCTCGCTGCACCAGATCCATTCCGGCGGCGTGACCTATCATTCGCTCGGCGCCAAGGCGCCACGGGCGGAACTGGCCATTGCCATGCGCGCGGGCCAGCATGTGCCGCTGCTGTCCAATTTCATCGCGACCCTGCGGGCGTGCTGCCGTGACATGCATGCGGGTACGCAGGCCATCGCTTTCGATGAAGCTGAAGGAAAATGATAAAGGTTTTTGGGACGCTTTTTCAAAAAGCTGCGGCAGACGTCGTTTTTTTGAAATAAAGGCGTCCCCCGGAAACCTTTCTTGGAAACCCTGCTGACTACTCCACCCGACTCTCGCGGATCAGGTCGTGGATGAAGGCAAGCTTGCGCAGGATGTCGGGCGTGAGCACGAAGGGATAGAAATCAGGCAGCCCCATGGAGCGGTTGAGGCTGTTGACGGCATAGGTCAGCGGCAGCCAGCCCTGCGTGATCTCGTCGAAGGTCATCTCGGTATAGGGGTCGCGCGTGACGCTGGCGCGTAGCGGCGGGGCCTGCGCGCCCCGCGCGTTGATCGACATGCCGTAGGTCCAGGCGGTCTCCAGCGTCGAGATGATGTGCAGGTAATGCGCCCATGTCTCGGCAAAGTCCTCCCACGGGTGGGAGGTGGCATACTGGCTGACATACCGCCCCTGCCATGCGGTGCTGGCGCCCGTGGCGTAATAGGCCTTGAGGCTTGCGGCATAGTCGCGCCGGTCATCGCCAAATATCGCGCGGCAGGCGGCCTGGCGTTCGGGGCCTGCGTCGCGGATGAGCACGTTCCAGTAATAATGGCCGATCTCGTGGCGGAAATGGCCGAGCAGGGTGCGATAATATTCCCCCATTTCCAGCCGCAGGCGTTCGCGCTGGGCATCATCGGCCTCATGGATGGCGATGGTGATGATGCCATTCATGTGCCCGGTCATGGCGGGCGTGCCATCGGGCAGGCTGTCGAGAAAGTCGAACGCCAGCCCGCCCTCGGGGTCCTGCCTGCGGTTGCGCAGCGGCAGGCCCAGCCGCAGCAGGGTGTAGAACAGCCGGTGCTTGGCCACCTCCAGCTTCTGCCACCGTTCTATATTGCCGGGCACGGACAGGTTGGGGATGGTGCGGTTGAAGCTGCAGGCGATGCAGTAGGCCTGCCCTGGCTGTGCCAGCCAGTTGCACGCGCTATGGGCGTTGTTGGCGCACAGCGCGCGCGCCTGGTCGGGGGCGGCGAGTGGTTTCCATAAATCACCGCCAAGGGCATCGAGCGCGCTGAGTTCAGTCAGCTCGGGCAGGTAGCCCAGCGTGTGGCCACAGCGTTCGCAGGCCGTATTCTCGAAAAACAGGATCTGCTGGCACGACTGGCAGAAAAACAGCTTCATGAAGACAGGCTCGACCGCAGTGGCCCGCATGCGGCGGGCGCGGGCAGCACGGTGGTCTGCATTGTCGCCTCGAATGTCGCCTCGCACTGGTCAAGCAGCCCGCTCACGGGGGCGGCCTGCTGCGGGCGGGGGGCTGCAGCCAGCGGCACATGCCCCTGTGCCGCCCGCAGGCCCGATGTCGTGTCCAGCCCCACCCATCCGGCGCCGGGCACGTGCACCTGCGCCCAGGCATGGAGTTCGCAGCCCAGTTGCTCGGGCGCGCAGCGCTCGGGCTGGAACAGGTAGCCGGACACGAAACGCGCGGCAAAGCCCAGGCGGCGCAGGATGGCGATGAGCAGCCATGCGGTATCGCGGCATGATCCCGCGCCGTGGCGCAGGGTTTCCTCGGGCGACCATACGCCAGCCTCGGTGCGGATGCGGTAGGTGATGCCGGCCGCGATGGCGCGTGTCAGGTCCATGAGCAGATCGGCCGTGGGGCAGGGCAGGCGCGCGCGCCAGTCTGCCACCAGCGCGTCAAGCCGTGGCGTGGTCGCATCGGTGAGGGCGGATTGCCTGTACGCGATGAGCGACGGGCTGTCATCCACGCTCCGCGCCGTCCAGATCCGGGCGGTCGGCGCCACGGCAAGGGGGCGGGGCGTCGTGGGCGTCTGGTCGGTGGTGAGGGCTACGGTAATATCGAAATGCGTGACACGCCCATCAAACGTGACGCGGGCGACGCGGTTGCCAAACGGGTCGTGGCACCATGCCTGCGTGCTGGGCGCGGGGCTGATCTCCAGCCCGTGCGCGATCATTGTGGCGCAGCCGGGCAGGGGATGCAGGCGGATGGTCTGCGGGCCGAGGTGGACAGGCCGGTCGTAGCGGTAGCGTGTGTGGTGGACCAGCATGGCACGCGCGTTCATATAATCCTGAGCCTCGGTAAGCTGTTCCGCATGCCGGCCATCGTGACTCCGGTGCGTGATCCCGGCGATGGTTACGGTTCGGATATGGTTGGTATGCCACTCCCACGGTATCAGGATTGGCGGTGGCAGCAATATCGTATTTTTTCGGCATTTTGGCCCGAAAGGGAAGAGATTGCAGATTCGTTCTTGGCAAGAGGTGATTTTCTTGCTCCGCTAGTAACGGATCGAAATGAAACAGCAGGTGGGTGGACATGATTCCTTCACGCCTGATCCTCCTCCCCGCAAACGGAGGCAGGGCATGAGTGACATGAAGATGGCGGCACAGGCCGCCGGGCTGTTCGCGACGTATGATGTCCCGGATTTTTTCTGTGAACTGCTCAACCGCAAGGACATCCCGCCCCCCGGGCTGCAACAGGTGCGCGACCGGCTGGCCCGCTTTGACCTGGCCGAACTGCGCCGCCGCGCTGCCGCCGTCGAGGCGCAGTTCTACCGCCTTGGCATCACCTTTACCGTCTATTCCGACCGTGAGGCGATTGACCGCGTGCTGCCGTTCGATGTCATTCCCCGCGTGCTGACAGCGCCCGAGTGGGATCATGTCGAGCGCGGCGTGCAGCAGCGCGTCAGGGCCATCAACCTGTTCCTGCACGATATCTATCACGAGCGGCGCATATTGCGTGATGGCGTGATCCCCGCGCAGCTGGTGCTGGGCAACGCCAATTACTGCCAGGCCATGGTCGGGCTGGACGTGCCCGGCGGGGTGTACGTGCACATCAATGGCACCGACCTCGTGCGCGACCGCGATGGCCGCTTTCTGGTGCTTGAGGATAACGCGCGCACGCCTTCAGGCGTATCCTATGTGCTCGAGGACCGGCAGATGATGCTGCGCCTCATGCCCGACCTCGCCTCCGGGCTGGACCTGCGCCCGGTGGATGAATACGGCCCCCGCCTGCACCGCGCGCTGGCTGAAGTCGCACCCGCTGGCGTGGATGACCCGCAGGTGGTCCTGCTCTCGCCGGGCATCTACAATGCCGCCTATTTCGAGCATGTGTTCCTTGCGCGCGAGATGGGCATTCCGCTGGTGGAAGGGCGCGACCTGACCGTGGAGGACGGGCGGGTGTACATGCGCACCGTGGCCGGGCTGCGGCCGGTCCATTCCATCTATCGCAGGCTCAATGACGACTTCCTTGACCCGCAGGTGTTCAACCCCGACAGCCTGCTCGGCGTGCCGGGGCTGGTCGATGCCTACCGGCGCGGCAATGTCACGCTGGCCAACGCGATCGGCACCGGGGTGGCCGATGACAAGGCGGTCTATGCCTATATGCCGCGCATCATCCGCTACTACCTCGATGAAGAGCCGATCCTGACCAATGTGGAGACGCATATCTGCGCCGAGCCCGAGGGGCTGGCCTATACGCTGGCCAACCTTGAGCACCTTGTGGTCAAGCCGGTGGGCGAATCCGGCGGCTACGGCCTGCTGATCGGCCCGCATGCCACACAGGCCGAACTGGAGGATTTTCGCGGCAGGCTGCGCGCGGACCCGGCCAATTACATCAGCCAGCCCGTCATCAGCCTGTCGGTCTCGCCCACGCTGTGCCCGGCAGGGGTCGAGGCGCGGCATGTAGACCTGCGCCCCTTTGCCGTAACCGGGCGGGAGACATGGGTGCTGCCCGGTGGCCTGTCGCGGGTGGCGCTGCGCAAGGGGTCGCTTGTGGTCAACTCCTCGCAGGGTGGCGGGGCGAAAGATACGTGGGTGCTGGCGTCATGACACAGGTTTCGGTTTTTCCTACCCCGGTGCTGCCGGGCCTGCGCAACCTGCTCTCGCGCTATGCGGAAAGCACGATGTGGCTGGCGCGTTACATGGAGCGCATCGAGAACATGGCCCGCCTGATCGAGGTCACGGGCACATCGGTGCATGCCAGCAACCTGGATGCAGGATGGGACAGCGTCATCCGCATCAATGCCGATGAGGATACATTCTTCCTGCGCCACAAGGTGGCGACCGAGCGCACCGTGGTCGGCTTTTACATTACCGATCCCGATAACCCGGATTCGATCGTGTCCATGGCGCGGTGCGTGCGCGAGAACGCCCGCGTGCTGCGTCCCCTGATCTCGACCGAGATGTGGATGCACCTCAACATGTTTACCCGCTGGGCCATGGACCTTGGGCCTGACGATGTGGGGGCGGGCTATCTGTCCACGCTGTGCACGCGGCTCAAGCAGGATTGCCAGACCCATTTTGGCATTACCGAGGGCACGCTGTACCGCGACCAGGCCTGGCTGTTCTACCTGCTGGGCAAGAACCTTGAGCGCGCGGACCAGATCACGCGGCTGATCGACATCAAATACCACACCCTGCTGCCTAGCGGCGAAGGGGTGGGGTCAGATATCGACATGAGCCAGTGGACATCCGTGCTGCGTTCGGCTGCGGCCTACCACGCCTTTCGCCGCGTGCTGCCCGAGGGCATGACGCCTGCCAATATCGTGGGTTTTTTGCTCAAGAATGACGGGTTTCCCCGTTCGCTCTCTACCAGCCTGCGCTGTGTTTACAGCGTGCTCGGCTCACTGGCGGGAGAATACCGACTGCGCCATTGCGGGCCGATTCTGGAGCGGGTGGAGGAACTGCGCGTGACGCTGGCCGAACAGACGGTGGAGGACATCATCCTGCGCGGCCTGCATGAATACATGGACTGGATCCAGCGCGAATTGCGGCTGATCCAGAACGAGATCGCGGGTGCCTTCTGGCCGCCCGTGGCGGTGCAGGCGGTCAGTGGCGGCTAACGGCGAAAAGCCGCGGGCAACGCCGTCTTTTTGAAAAAAGGCGGCACCCGGAAACTTTTGTTTCTGAAATTGGTAGAGGCCGTTTTTTCAGGAAAAAACTGGCTGGGGCGGGAGGGTTCGAACCTCCGCATGGCGGAATCAAAATCCGCTGCCTTACCACTTGGCTACGCCCCAACAGGCTAACGCTACGCGATTCGCATGGCGTGATGCAGTTCTAATATCTCAGGCGCGATTTGAAAAGTCTGCCCTCAAAACATCCGGACCATCAGAAAGATGTTTTTGGGGAAGCTTTTTTCAAAAAGCTTCAAAAGAACGCCGCCTTTTGAAAAAAAGGCGACACCCGAAAACGTCCATTCTGTTTTATCAAGGCGTTATTTTTAACAGCGGTCCGGACCCGTCAGGCTGAAGGCTCAAGCGGCAGGTCCACCAGCGGGTCGGTGTCGTGGCCTGCAGGCACCGTGGACTCGACGGCCTCAGGCCCGAAGGAGACAAAGCGGCCCGCGCGTTTGAGCGCCTCCTCCAGTGCCGCCATGGTCTGGCCCATGTCAACGCTGTCATCACGGTCCCATGTGCGCAGGGTCAGGGTCCATACGCCCACCAGCGCCTGCAGGCGCACCGCCCCGGCCAAGCCATTGGTGTCCACGCCGGCGGCGGTGGCGATCCACTTCATGCTCTCCAGTGTCGCACCGCCAAGCAGCAGGGCCAGAGCGGGGTCGGTGGGCAGGGCGCGCAGCACGCTGCGCACGCCCTCGCGGTATTGCTGGAACACATCAAGTCGGCGCATGAGCATGTCGAACAGCCTGTCGCGCACGTTGCCTTCCGTCTCGTCTTCCACTAGGGCGGATTCATCAGCCAGCCGCCCGAGCGTGAACAGCAGCTTGGTCTTGCACGCAAAACGCTTGCGCGCGGTCTCGAGGCTCAGCCCGGCATCGCGCGCGGCATCAACGACCGTGGTGCGCCGCCATCCGTGCGAACCGGCACGCTCCAGCGCGGAGCGGAGAAGGGTGGCGTCAAACAGGTCGTTATCCATGGAGGGTCTGATCTTCCGGGTTGGGGGTCGTAGAAATAGGGGCCGTGCGCTGCCACTGGGTCATGAAACGGGCTGCGGGCCTGACAGTTCGCGCGCGCGCCGCGCGGCGGCGGCAAGGGCGGCATCGAGCGTGGCGGGCCAGGCATCGGGCGCCATCAGCACCGCAAGGGCGGCCTGCGTCGTGCCGCCGGGGCTGGTCACGTTCTGGCGCAGGGTGGCGGCATCAAGCCCGCTGGCCTGCATGAGCGCGCCGGAGCCTGCCACCGTTTGGCGCGCGATCTGGCGGGCCAGGGCGGCGGGCAGGCCGTGGTCGATGCCCACCTGCTCGAGCAGTTCAGCCAGCAGGAACACGTAGGCCGGGCCGCTGCCTGAAATGGCGGTGACCATGTCCATCTGGTCTTCATGCTCGATCCAGGCCACTTCGCCCACCGCGCTCATCAGCCGCGCGCACAGCCTGCGATCGGCCGCGGTAGCAGGCGGCGGGGCGTAGCACACCGTCATGCCCTGCCCGATGGCGCTCGGCGTATTGGGCATGGCGCGGATCACGGCAGGAGGCGGGCTGCCTGCGGGCAGGCAGGCGCGCAGGGCCGTGGCCGTGGCCAGGCTCTCCACCGTGCGGCCTGCCAGCACGGACAGCACGGGGGCGTGGGCGGCAAAGGGGGCGAGGGTGGGCAGCACCGCATCCACTTTCTGCGGTTTGGTGGCCAGCACGATCATGCCGGGGCGGAAGCTGGCGGGAACCGCGTCGAGGCTGCGCACGAGCTGATGTGGCGGCGGCACCGAGTCGCGATGGCGATCGACGATGAAGGAAGGGGCGAGCCCCTCCTTCAGCCAGCCATCGAACATGGCGCCCCCCATCTTGCCGCAGCCCACGAGCAGCAGCGGCGGAAGGAGTTCGCCCATTACGCCATCCCCGCGCAGTCAAGCATGGCGGCCTCAAGGGCTTCCGCCGGTTTTTTGCCGCCCCACAGCACGAACTGGAAGGCGGGATAGAACCGCTCGCATTCCGTCAGCGCGATGTCGATCATGTCCTCAAGGCTTTCCATCGACGCCCCGCGCGAGCCGCGCAGCAGCACCGCATGGCGGAACACGGGCGTGCCGTGTTCAAGATCCATGCCGAAATGGCCGATCCACAGCCGCTCATTGGCCAGGGCCACGAGTTCAAACAGGTTGCGGCGCTGCTCGGGCGGCACCTTGAGGTCGAACGTGCAGGTGAAGTGCATGGCGTTCACCTCTTCCGACCAGCAGAAGAACAGGCCGTAATCGCACCATTTTCCCGGTGCCTCGGCTGCCATTTCCGAATCGCTGCGGCGCTCGAAATTCCAGTCGTAGCCGCCCACGATCTGTTCCATCTGGTCGAGCGGGTTCGTATTACGAGAGGTGGTGATCTGAGTCAGAGCAGGCATGTGGCACTCCCCGAAGCCGTCGTGGAGGAGATCCGGGCATGACGCCGGATTCCGTGTCTCTGCAACCCGGTCCGTGTCCTGTTACGGGGAATCAGGGCGCGGACCATCCTGTTACACTATGGCCCGCAGGCATTGGCTGCAAGCCTCGTTCAGCTTCCGGTATGGGGGGCGGGGGTGGTCAGGCTGGCTTCAAGGTCGGACACGCGCTCTTCAAGGCGTGCGATGCGGTTTTCCATCTCGCCCTGTGCCAGGCGCGCACGGGTGGCGACTTCGCGCACCACTTCAAATTCATCGCGGCGCACGAGGTTCAGGCTGCCGAGTGTTTCATCCACGCGGGCACGGACCATGGCGCCGATTTCCTCGCGCACGCCAGCGAGTGCCGAGAACGCGCCGCCGGCCACACCGGCAAGATCATCAAAAATGCGGGGCCTGTCGGACATAGTGGATACTCCATGACGTTCCGCGCACTACCGGAGCCCGGCTGCGGCGCGAAGGTGAAAGGCGCTACTATAGACACATTGCCGCCTCAGGGCTATCCGCACGATTGTGGCGGCCTTCGGGGCGGCATAATCAATGTGCAGGCAGAATGCGGGGGTGCGGGCAGTGATCGTGATTACGGGGGGCGCGGGCTTTATCGGTTCATGCATGCAGCAGGCCCTGCACGCGCGCGGTGTCGATACGGTGGTGGTGGACTGGCTGGGCAATGCGGGCAAATGGCGCAACCTGCGCCACCATGCCCCGGTGCGGATCGTGGCGCCCGAAGCGCTTGAGGGGTGGCTGGCCACCCGGCCCGATGTGTCGGCGGTGGTGCATCTCGGCGCGATCAGCGAGACCACGGCAAGCGATGGCGACCTGGTGTGGCGCACCAATGTCGACCTGTCATGCCGGCTGGCCGAGTGGTGCGCGCATGAGGGCGTGCGCTTCATCTATGCGTCATCGGCCGCCACCTATGGCGCTGCGGACAAGATCGAACAGTTCAGCGATGACCCGGCGGGCCTGGGCAGGCTCAGCCCGCTCAACCTGTATGGGTGGTCCAAGCAGGCGTTTGACCAGATTTTGCTGCACCGGCTGGGCCGGGGCGAGCTGTCGGGCCTGTCATGGGCGGGGCTGAAGTTCTTCAATGTCTATGGCCCCAACGAGTACCACAAGGGGCGCATGATCTCGGTGGTCAAGGTCAAGTATGACGAGGCGCGGGCAGGCGGCCCGCTTACGCTGTTCCGCTCCGACGTGCCGGGCCTGCCCGATGGCGCGCAGGCGCGTGATTTCATATGGGTGGGTGACGTGGTCAATGTCATGCTGTGGCTGCTTGACCATACGAATGTGTGCGGGCTGTTCAACTGCGGCACCGGCATGGCGCGCACCTATGCCGACCTTGCGCATGCGGTGTGCGATGCGGCGGGTGTTGCGCCCAAAATCGAATTCATCGACATGCCGCAATCGCTGCGCGGGCAGTACCAGTCCTTTACCTGTGCCGACATGCGCAGGCTGCGTAATGCGGGCTACAGCCATCCCTTCACCACGCTGGAAGATGGCGTGCGGCGTTACGTGCATGACTATCTTGCCACGCCCGATCCCTATCTCTAGGCATCGACCGCTGCCCCTGCTTCCTCCCTGATTACTGAAAGTCGGCCCATGCTGCCTGTTCTGGTCTTTCCGCAGTTTGATCCGGTAATGGTCCATTTCGGGCCGTTCGCCATACGCTGGTATGCCATGGCCTATATCGTGGCGCTGGTAGCGGGGTGGCGCATTGCCCGCCGCCTTGCGGCCCTTGCCCCCCGGGCGGCCACGGCGCTGCAGGTCGATGACTTTCTGACATGGGCCACGCTGGGCGTGGTGCTGGGCGGGCGGCTGGGCTACATCCTGTTCTATCAGCCCGGCTATTACCTTTCGCACCCGCTGGCCATCTTGCAGGTGTGGCATGGGGGCATGTCGTTTCATGGCGGGGCTGCGGGCGTGATTATTGCGCTGATTGCATTCACGCGGCTCAATGGTTTGAGTTTCCTTGCCTTTTCCGACCGGATCACCACGGTGGTGCCCATCGGGCTGGGGCTGGGGCGCATCGCCAACTTCATCAATGGCGAACTGTGGGGCAGGCCCGCCCCGCCCTCGCTGCCCTGGGCCATGATCTTCCCCGATGCCGGGCCGGAGCCGCGCCATCCATCCGAGCTTTATGAAGCCTTTGCCGAGGGGCTTTTGCTGTTCACCCTGCTGTGGTGCGTTTCGCGCAGCCTCAGGGTGCGCCAGCATCCCGGTTTCATCGCGGGGCTGTTCCTGTTTGGCTACGCAGTGGCGCGCACGGTGTGCGAATGCTTCCGCGAGCCCGATGCGTTCATCGGCTTCCTGCCCTTTGGCGTGACCATGGGGCAGGTTTTGTGCGTGCCCATGGCCATTGGCGGGCTGGGGTTGATGCTCAATGCGTATATGCGCCCCGCGCGCACGGTGGTGATGGCGGAACCGGCGGAAGAGGCCGCCGAGGGGAAGGCATGACCGGGCAGCCCGAACGGCTGGACCACTTCATGGCGCGGGCCAATGCCGCCTATTACGCAGGCCGCGACCCGTTTGCCGATTTCATTACATCGCCCGAAATCTCGCAGATGTTTGGTGAATTGCTGGGCGCGTGGGTGGCCGTGGTGTGGGGTCAGCTTGGCCGCCCCGATCCCTTCGTGCTGGCCGAGGCGGGGCCGGGGCGGGGCACGCTCATGGCCGATGCCCTGCGCCTGCTGCGCCGCGTGGCCCCGGACTGCCACAAGGCCGCGCGGGTGCATCTGATCGAGACCTCGCCCCGCCTGCGGGCCTGCCAGAACGCGGCCCTGACGGACGCCACGCCAAACCCTGTCAACTGGCATGATGGCCTTGCCAGCCTGCCCGAGGGGCCTGTGGTTCTGCTGGCCAACGAGTTTGTCGATGCGTTGCCCATTCGCCAGTTTGTCCGCCATGGGCAGGGCTGGGCGGAGCGCTTTGTGCAGGCGGGGCGGTTTGTGGAGCAGGCGGCTGTGCTGCCGTCCGGCCACCCGGCATTGGCGCGGCCCGTGCCGGAGGGCAGCGTGCTGGAGACCTGCCAGCCCGCGCTCGATTTTGTGCACGCCCTTGCCGCCCGCCTGCAACGCGGGCGCGGGGCGGCGCTGCTGATTGATTACGGTTACGATGCCCCGGCCTGGGGCGACAGCCTGCAGGCACTCCGTGAGGGCCAGCCCGCTGATCCGTTGCGTGATCCCGGCATGGCGGACCTGACTGCCCATGTCGATTTTGCCAGCATGGCGCAGGCGGCGGGTGGCGTTGATGTGTGGGGCAGCGTGAAGCAGGGTGATTTTCTCGCGGCACTCGGGCTGGGTGCGCGTTGCGAGCAGCTTGCGCGCGCGGCTCCCGACCAGGCGCACGACATAAGGGCGGCCGCCCGGCGGCTGGCAGCGCCTGAGCAGATGGGGCGGCTGTTTCGCGTGCTGGGGCTGTCGGTGGGCATGTCGGGCCTGTTGCCGGGTTTTGCGGGATTGCGCGACAGGAGTGCCCCGCAGTCAGCATAAGGAAGTTTTTGGTGAAGCTTTCTGAAAAAAGGCGGCATCCAAAAAGCTTCTGTAAATTTGTCCGCTACGGGATTGAGGGGAAACACGGATGACGGATAGCGCGATCACGGATGCGCAGGTAGTGCGCGCCTCCGCCCTTGAAGGCGTGCGCCATGGGTTCTTCACCCGCCTTGGCGGGGTCTCCACCGGCCCATATGCCACACTCAACTGCTCGACCCGCTCGGCGGATGATCCGCGTGCCTTGCGCGAAAACCGCCGCCGCGTGGCGCAGTATGTCGGTGTTTTGCCCGATCACCTGCTGGGCCTGACCCAGGTGCATGGCGATCGCGTGCTGACGCCGACCGTTCTCTGGCCCGCAGGGGCTGGGCCGGAGGGGGATGCGCTTGTCACGGCCACGCCCGGCCTGGCGCTGGGCGTGATTACGGCGGATTGCGCGCCGATCCTGTTCAGCAACGCGCAGGGCACGGTGGTGGGCGCGGCCCATGCGGGCTGGCGGGGCGCATGTGGCGGCATTATCGAGGCCACGGTGGCGGCGATGGGCGCGCTGGGCTGCGGTGCCAGTGAGATCACCGCTGTCGTCGGCCCCTGTATCGCGCCTGCCAGTTACGAGGTCGGGCCGGACATGCGCGATGCCGTGCTGGCCTGTGACGTGGCGGGGGATACGTTTTTCAGCCCGGCCGCGCGGGCGGGGCACTTCATGTTCGATCTGCCGGGTTACTGCGTCATGCGCCTCGCGCGGTGCGGGGTGGGGTCTGCCATGGCGCTGGGCCTTGATACCCTGCATGATGAAGAGCGGTTTTTCAGCCATCGCCGCCGCACGCTGGCAGGTGGCGGCCCGATCGGGCACCAGATTTCCGTTATCGCCTGCCGGGCGGTATAAGGGGCCCCATGATGTCAGACGTTCTTGCCCGCCGGTCGGGCGCGCTCGCGGCCCTTGTGGGGCTTTCCCTGCTGGGTGGCTGCGTGGATGTGCCGCACCCCTTCCGCCATGATGGCTCCGGCGCGCAGCCCCCCACCGCGCGGCTGGCCGTGCCGGTTTCCACCGCATCCGGCACGGATGAGGCTGGCGCGCAGGCCTGGCAGCACGCCATGGTCGAGGCCATGCTGGCGCAGTCGGTGCCAGCCATGGGCCAGCCCGCCAAGCCCGGTGACTGGTGGCTGAAAATGACCACCACGGCGCAGGATGATACGGTTATTCCCACCTATGCCGTCATGACCCCCAAGGGCGAGGAACGCGGCCATATGAGCGGTGCCGCGGTGCCTGCGGCACAGTGGCAGGCCGCGGATGGGCAGGCCGAGACCCGCTCGGCGCAGGAGGTGGCCCCCGGGGTTGCCGAACTGCTGACCGGCATCCAGGCCGCGCAGATGCAAAAAGACCCCAACAGCCTCAAGAATCGCCCCGCCCATGTCTATTTCGCGGGCGTGCAGGGTGCGCCGGGCGATGGCGATCACGCGCTGGCCCGCGCCTTTACCGCAGCCTTCCCCGATGCGCATGAAGACCTGCGGCATGCGGCCACGGGCGCGGATTACACGGTGCGCTGCACCGTGGTGCTCAATGATGCGGTGACCACCACCTCGACCACGCCCCAGCAGCATATCGTGCTGACATGGAAGGTGCTTGACGCGCAGGGCGCCGAAGCCGGTGCCGCCACCCAGATTCATGACATCGCGGCCCATTCGCTGGATTCCCGCTGGGGCGACGTGGCCGTGGCCGCTGCTGATGAAGCGGCAGGAGCCGTGCGGCAGATCATCACCCGCTATTCCGGCCGCGAAAACGCACCGCTTGCCGCCGATGGCACCCTGCCCACGCCGGGCAGCGCGCCTGCTCCGGCCCCCGCCCCGGCAGCCGGCGCATCCCCCACTGCCCCTACGCAGCCCTGAAACCTGTAGAAAAAATCTGGGCCAGAACCCGCTTTCCTGCCCGGCAGGGCATTATGGGCGCAGGCCACACGGGTGTGACGGATCGGCAACGGGGGGCAGACGTGCAGGTTTGCATACCCTTAGGCAGGTGACAGGCCATGTGCCGGTTGATAGAACGCCGCACATACACAACGGGGGCGGAAAAAACCGCCCTCCAGCGCCTCTACCGCCGCCCGGGAGCGTCACACGATGAAAATTGTCGCCTGTAACAGCAACCTGCCTCTCGCCGAGAAAGTTGCGGCGGAACTGGGGCTACCGCTCTGTAACGCGACCGTGCGGCGTTTTGCCGACATGGAAATTTTTGTCGAGATTCATGAGAACGTGCGTGGCGAGGATGTGTTCGTCATCCAGAGCACCTGCTCGCCCACCAATGACAACCTCATGGAACTGCTGATCATGCTCGATGCCCTGCGCCGTGGCTCGGCGCGGCGCATCACGGCGGTCATGCCGTATTTTGGCTATGCCCGTCAGGACCGCAAATCCGGCCCGCGCACGCCCATCAGCGCCAAGCTCGTGGCCAATATCCTGGTCGAGGCCGGCGCCAACCGCCTGCTGACCATGGACCTGCATGCTATGCAGATCCAGGGCTTCTTCGACATCCCCGTTGATAACCTTTACGCAGCGCCGCTGTTCACGCGCGATATCCGTGGCCGCATGAAGCTCGAGGGCGAACCCCCTCTGCCCTATGACGCCCCGCCGATGGACATTCCCGGCGGCCCGCACAACCTCATGATCGTTTCGCCCGACGTGGGCGGCGTGGTGCGTGCCCGCCAGCTTGCGCAGCGGCTGAACGTGGACCTCGCCATCATCGACAAGCGCCGCGAGCGTGCGGGCGTGTCGGAGGTGATGAACGTGATTGGCGACGTGCGGGGCCGTTACTGCATCCTTGTCGATGATATCGTTGATAGCGGCGGCTCGCTGTGCAACGCGGCCGAAGCGCTGATGAAGCATGGTGCGGCAGCCGTCGAGGCTTACGTGACCCACGGCGTGCTGACCGGCAGCGCGGTGAGCCGCGTGGGCCAGTCGCCGCTGGGCATGCTGACGCTGACCGACAGCATTAAGGCGACCGAGGCGGTGAAGGACGCGGCCAATATCCGCCAGATCAGCACGGCGGCCCTGATTTCACGCGCCATGCAGGCCATATCGGATGAAAGTTCCGTCTCCTCGCTGTTCGACTGATACGGTTTGAGGCAGGGGGCGGGATTGACCGCCCCGGCCACCCGGCGCTACCCCCAAGGGCGTAGTAGAGTGAAGGAACGACGCATGACTGATCTGATGACCCGGCCATACTGGTACCTGCGCCATGGGGAAACGGACTGGAATGCGCAGGGGCGCTCGCAGGGGCGCACCGATATTCCGCTCAACGCCACGGGCATTGCCCAGGCCGAGGCCGCTGGCCTGCTGCTGGCGCGGCACTGGCGCGATCATGCGCCCATCGTGCGCATTGTTGCCTCGCCGCTGGTGCGCGCGCGCCGCACGGCCGAGATCGTGGCCGACCAGCTTGCGGCACACGGTGCCCCCCGCCTTGAGGTCGCCCTTGATGACGGGCTGAAGGAAGTCTGCTTCGGGGCGGAAGAAGGCAAGCCGATGGGCTCGTGGTACGACAGTTGGATTGCAGGCGAGTACACGCCTCCTGATGGCGAAAGCTTTGCCGACCTGCGCGAGCGCGCGGTCTCGGCGGTCAATCGCGCGCTTGAGCTCGATGGCGTGCCGCTGATCGTGTGCCACGGCGCGATGTTCCGCGCCCTGCGCGCGGCCATGCACCTCAAGCCCAACGTGCGCCTGCCCAACGCCACCCCCATGTGGGCCGAGCCGGGGGCGACCGGGGTGTGGAGTCTCACCGCGCTTTCCTGAAAAACCGGGCCTGTCCGGGCTTGGTGATTGCATAAGGCGCGGTTTTCCGTTAAACGCCGCGCACGCGCTGGCACCCCTGGAGGCCCGCGCGCTTGTGTTTCAGGAGCAGACAAGTGACCAAATTCACCAAAATCGAAGTCTCTTCGCGCGCGAAGGCTGGTAAGGGGGCAGCGCGTGCAACGAGGCGTGCCGGCCACGTGCCCGGCGTGATCTATGGCGGCGGCCAGGAACCCACCCTGATCGCGCTTGACCCCCGCATCGTGCACCGTGAGCTGCACAAGTCCGGCTGGCGTTCGCGCATCTATGACATCTCCGTTGAAGGTGGTGCCTCCGTGCACGCCCTGCTGCGCGAGATCCAGCTGCACCCCGTAACCGATGCCCCGATCCATGTGGACTACCAGCGCCTCGCCGCTGGCCATAAGGTGCACGTGGAAGTGGAAATCCGCTTCACGGGTGAAGAGGTTTCGCCGGGCGTCAAGCGCGGTGGCGTGATGAACATCGTCCGTCACACGGTCGATGTCGTGGTTGATCCGGCCGATATTCCGGAATTCTTCACCGCCGACCTGTCCCAGCTCGACTTCCACGACAACGTGCGCTGGGAAGACCTCAAGGGCACGGAAAAAGTGACCCCCGTGCTGCAGGACAACAACTTCGTCATCGCCAACGTGGCCCCGCCGAGCGTTGATGAAGAGCCCGAGGCCGCTGAAGGCGCCGAAGCCGCAGCCGAAGGCTGATTGCTTACCCACCGCCACGAACCCTGACAGGAGACTGAACGATGCTGCTCTGGACCGGTCTTGGTAATCCCGAGACGGGGATGAGCCGGAATCGTCATAATGTCGGCTTCATGGCGGTGGACCGGATTGCGCAGCGCCACGGGTTTGGCCCGTGGCGCAAGCGCTTCCGTGGCGAAATTGCCGAAGGCATGGTGGGGCGGCACAAG
The DNA here is from genome assembly GCF_040581405.1 of Komagataeibacter sucrofermentans DSM 15973. Taxonomy (NCBI): domain Bacteria; kingdom Pseudomonadati; phylum Pseudomonadota; class Alphaproteobacteria; order Acetobacterales; family Acetobacteraceae; genus Komagataeibacter; species Komagataeibacter sucrofermentans. Next base: position 2,549,360 of record NZ_CP137157.1, on the reverse strand, counting down.
GTGCTGCTGCTCAAGCCCATGACCTACATGAACCTCTCGGGCGAGAGCGTTCAGCAGGCGGCGGCCTTCTACAAGCTGCCGCCCGAGGCCATTACGGCCTTCCATGATGAACTTGACCTTGAGCCGGGCCGCATCCGCGTAAAGCGTGGCGGCGGGGCGGCAGGGCATAACGGCCTGCGGTCGATGGACCGCATGCTGGGCACGAAAGAATACTGGCGCGTGCGGCTTGGCATCGGGCATCCCGGCAGCCGCGAGCGTGTGACGGGCCATGTGCTGGGCGATTTTTCCCGCACGGACCGTGAGTGGCTGGACCCGATGCTTGATACGCTGGCTGATGAAGCCACGCTGCTGGCGGATGGCAAGCCGGAACTGTTCATGACAAGAATGGCCGCGCAGGCCGGGGAGTAAGGGCGTATGGGCTTTAACTGTGGCATCGTGGGCCTGCCCAACGTGGGCAAATCGACGCTGTTCAACGCCCTGACCGAGACCGCGTCGGCGCAGGCCGCGAACTATCCGTTCTGCACCATCGAGCCCAATGTCGGGCGCGTGGCCGTGCCGGATGCGCGGCTGGCGGAACTGGCGCGGATTGGCAAATCGCAGAAGATCCTGCCCACCAGCCTTGAGTTCGTGGACATTGCGGGCCTGGTGCGCGGCGCCTCGCGCGGGGAGGGGCTGGGCAACCAGTTCCTGGCCAATATCCGCGAGGTGGATGCCATCATCCATGTGCTGCGCTGCTTTGAAGATGATGACATCACCCATGTGGAAGGTGGCGTCGACCCCATCCGCGATGCGGAGATCATCGAGACCGAACTGATGCTGGCCGACCTCGAATCGCTGGAGAAGCGGATCGTGGCGCTGCAGAAGAAGGCGCGCGGCAATGACCGCGAGGCGGCAGCTCAGGTTGAGCTGATGGAGCCGCTGATCGAAGCCCTGCGTGAGGGCCTGCCCGCGCGCAAGGCCATCCCGGCGGGGCAGGAGGAGGCCGTGCGCCGCCTGCAGCTCATGACCTCGAAGCCGGTGCTGTATGTGTGCAACGTGGATGAAGCCTCGGCGGCCACGGGCAACGAATTTTCCGAGCGTGTGCGTGCGCGGGCGGAAGAGGAAGGGGCAGCAATGGTTGTCGTTTCCGCCGCGATCGAGGCCGAAGTAAGCCAGCTTGGCGCTGAAGACCGCGTCGAGTTCCTTGAAGGCCTTGGCCTGAAGGATAGCGGGCTCGACCGCGTGATCGCGGCAGGCTACCGCCTGCTGGGCCTGAGCACCTACTTTACCGTAGGGCCGAAGGAGACGCGGGCCTGGACCATTACCGAAGGCACCAGGGCCCCGCAGGCCGCCGCCGTCATTCATAACGATTTCGAGCGGGGCTTCATTGCGTGCGAGACCATTGCATATGATGATTACATCGCCTGCAATGGCGAGGCAGGTGCCCGTGAGGCGGGCAAGCTGCGCATCGAAGGGCGGGATTACGTGGTGCAGGATGGCGATGTCCTGCTGTTCCGCTTCAACGTCTGATACGGGCGCGGTGCCCGTTCAGGGATAGATCAGGGAGTTACGGATCATGGACCAGGCTGTTGCAACCCCCACGCGGGCTGACGCACCGCAGCCGGACGTGATCCGCACCATGGCGCTTGCCGCCCGCGCGGCGGCCCGCGTGCTGGCCCGCAGCACGACCGAAACCCGTAATAAAGCCCTGACTGCCGCCGCCATGGCCCTGCGCGCCGCCCAGCCGGAACTGCTAGCGGCCAATGCGCGTGACGTGGCGGCATTTGCCGGGGCCGCAGCCTTTCGTGACCGGCTGATACTCAACCCCGAGCGGGTCGAGGCCATGGCGCAGGGGCTTGAACAGATTGCCGCCCTGCCGGATCCTGTGGGCCACGTCATGGCGGAGTGGGACCGGCCCAACGGCCTGCGCATCCGCCGGGTGGCAACGCCCGTGGGCGTGATCGGCATGATTTATGAAAGCCGCCCCAATGTGGGCGCGGATGCGGCGGCGCTGTGCATCAAGTCCGGCAATGCCGTGATCCTGCGCGGCGGGTCGGACAGCCTGAACAGCGCGCGCGTGATCCATGCAGCCATGCAGGCGGGGCTGAAAGCGGCGGCCCTGCCGGTTGAATGTGTGCAGATCCCGCCCGATGCTGATCGTGCCCATGTGGCCGCCATGCTCGGTGCGGCCGGGCTGATCGACCTCATCATTCCCCGTGGTGGCAAGTCGCTTGTCGAGCGCGTCTGTGCCGAGGCCCGCGTGCCGGTGCTGGCCCATGCCGAAGGGCTTTGCCACACCTATGTGCACGCGGCGGCTGATCTGGAAATGGCGCGGCGCATCGTGCTCAACGCCAAGCTGCGCCGCCCCGGCATCTGTGGCGCGACTGAAACGCTGCTGGTCGATCAGGCCATTGCGCCCAGGATACTACCCGGCCTGATCGAGGATCTGGCCACCCGTGGCTGCACCTTCCGCGCCGACGAGCGCGCGCGCGAGATCATTCCCGACCTGCCCGCCGCCACCGATGCGGATTTCGCCACCGAATGGCTTGATGCCGTGCTTTCAGTGGGCGTGGTGGATGGCGTGGAAGATGCGCTGGTCCATATCGCCCGCTATGGCAGCGCCCATACTGAAGCCATCGTGACGGAAGATGCGCAGGCGGCCACCACCTTCCTCAACGGCACGGATAGCGCGGTGGTGATGTGGAATGCCTCCACCCAGTTCTGTGATGGCGGCGAGTTCGGCTTTGGGGCCGAGATCGGCATTGCCACCGGGCGGTTCCATGCCCGTGGCCCGGTCGGGCTCGAGCAGCTCACCACCTTCCGCTACGAGGTGATCGGCACGGGGCAGGTCAGGCCCTGATCTGGCTGTGCACGGTGGCATGGCGCCTGTGATCCCGACCCATGGGGATGGGCGGCGCCTGTGCGTGGGCCTGCTTGGTGGTTCGTTCAACCCGGTGCATGAAGGCCATGTGCAGCTTGCCTGGCGGGCATTGCGGCAACTGGGGCTGGATCAGGTCTGGTTCCTTGTCTCGCCTGGCAATCCGCTCAAGCCGGTAGCGGGCATGGCCCCGCTGGCGCAGCGACTGGCGGGGGTGCGGGCGCGCATTCACGGCGTGGCGGGTAGGCGACTGGTGGCCACCGATATCGAAAGCCGCATCGGTACCCGTTATACGGTCGATACGCTGGCGCGGCTGAAGCGCCTTTTCCCGCATGTGCGCTTTGTGTGGCTGATGGGGGCGGACGGGCTGGCGCAGATGAACCGGTGGCGGCGGTGGCGCGATATCGTGCATATGGTGCCCTTTGCCGTATTGCCGCGCCCGGGCTATAATCCTGCCGCATTGCACGGGCAGATTGCGCGCAGGCTTGCACGCTGGCGGCTGCCTGCGCGCAGGGCGGGAACACTGGCTACATGCATGCCGCCCGCATGGGTCTTTCTTCCCGCGCCGCAGAACGCTATATCAGCTACAGAAATACGTGCATCGCAGGCCGCGCATGGCCGCCGACGGGAGTAACAGCCATAACCAGAAAGCCTATAGCCGAGAGTGGCGCCAAGCGCCGTACCGGCAGCCCCCATGCCGCGCCGCGTGCCGTCACGGGTTCACTGGGCAGTGCCGTGCAGGTGCCGGGCACGCCGCGCAAGAAGGCCGCCGTGGCAGGCCCTGCCCGCGCCGAAGCGCGCGAGCCCGACCCGCGCGTGGAACAGTTTCTGGAGATCATCACCACCAGCCTGGAAGATGACAAGGCTGAGGATATCGTGGTGATCGACCTGACGGGCCGCGCTTCCTTTGCCGATCGCATGGTGATCGCCACCGGCCTGGCCGACCGGCAGATTGCCGCCATGGCCGCGCATATCGAGCGCAAGCTGGGCGAGGCCGGGCTCAAGCGCGTGCGCACGGAAGGGGCTACCGGCTCCGACTGGGTGCTGCTTGATGCCGGTGATATCGTGGTGCATCTGTTCAAGGCCGAAGCCCGCGCGCTTTATGGGCTGGAGCGCATGTGGGGCGATGACCTCGACGTGCCGCCGGAGGCGCCCGCAGGCCCGGTTGCGTAAGCCTTGTTTCACCTGATTGCCGTGGGCCGCATGAAGGACCGGGTGGAGCGCGACCTGTTCGAGCGTTATGCCACCCGGCTTTCGCCCCGCATCAAGCTGGTTGAACTGCCTGAAGGGCGCGGCGCGCCCAACGAGATCAAGCGCAGGGAAGGGCAGGCGATTCTGGCGGCCCTGCCTGATCGCGCCATTGTCGTGGCTATGGACGAAGGCGGCCGCACCTATGACAGCGTGGCCTTCTCCCGTGCGGTGGAACAGTGGATCGAGACACCACGGCCGCTATGTTTTGTCATTGGTGGGGCGGAAGGGCTCGATGGCCCGGTTGTGCAGCGTGCAGACCATACGCTCTCGCTTGGCAAGATGACGTGGCCGCACATGTTGGTGCGCGGCATGCTGGCCGAGCAGCTTTATCGCGCCCGCGCCATTTCAGCCGGGCATCCCTATCACCGGGCGGGCCGCCCTGACTGAAGGCCGCTCGGGCTGCTGTAGCGCCTTTTCATAAGGCGGTATTGTCTCGAATTTCCTGAAAACAGCGTTGCCAGACACTTTCCGGGGAGAGGTCTGGCGCCGCGCGTGCTTTTTTAGCGCAGGGAGCGGTTGGGCGCATCATCCGTATAGGCGAGGGACGAGGACGCACGCCCCGCAATGCCCTCGGGCGCTTCCGCCACTTCCGTGCCGTTGTGGCGGGCGGTGGTGGTGGTGCGCGCCTGCGCCATGACGGCAGGGTTGCGCATGGCATTCTGATAGGTGCTCAGCATCATGTGCGAGGTGGTATCAGGCCGGGCGTAGATGAAGCCGTAGGTGGGGTAAATGCTGCCAAAAGCGCCGTTGCGGCTGTTAAGCGCCACGCGCACGGCGGACCAGTCATTGTTGGGGGAAACATCGATGACCGGTACATCGCGGCTGATGCCGCGCTGGCCCCAGTGCGACTGGTCAATGACGATGGTGCGGTTGTTGACCACCTGGCGCACCACGGCCACATGGCCAAGCGGCATGCGGCGCGTGCCACGGAAGTTGAGCACGCTGCCTTCCTCCGGTGCGCTGCCGCGCGCGTAACGGCCTGCGGCCTTATACCACCAGTCTACCGCGTTGCCGCGAATCTCGACATCGGATGCGGATTTGGCGAAGGCCACGCACTGGATCACATGCCCGCGCTCATGGGTATGGGTGCCATGATAGGCCACATGATGGACTGACGCGTGGCTGGAAGAGGTCGTGTGCGCAGCGACAGGGTGCACATGGCTGACATGCCGAACGGTATGGGCCTTGCCCTGTTCAGAAAACATGAATCCGAAAGTGGCCGTAAGAACGGAAAGCAGGACGCCACGCTTCATGTTTCTGATCCGCATTTTTCGCAATCTCTCCACCCCATCCGGGTGATTCTCAAAATGATCCGCTCACATCGCGTTCATCGAGTAGCAAGCCCATTGCAAGTCTGACAAGCCTGCGCTGTGGAGGATGAAGAGCACAATTGCATATTTCCTCCAAAAACACGTTCAGAATTAAAAAATAGGAATATATTCTTTATTCGGACTATTTATGCCCTGATTTTCTGCCGCTTATTCCAAGGATTTCAGCGAGGAGAACAGAAGTAGAATGATTCTGGGAAAGCGGGAAAGTTGCAAAAATGTGACATGTTTCACAGGTGCCTTTCCCGCTGCCCCGAGGTCTTATTTGGTCGCGATGATCATGATTTCGACCAGCACGTCCGGGTGCGCCATCTTGGCCTCGACACAGGCGCGGGCCGGTGCGCCGCCCTTGGGCAGCCAGGGGCCCCACACGGCATTCAGCGCATCACGGTCGTTGATGTCCTTCAGCCAGATCTGGGCCTGCAGCAGGCGGGTGTTGTCGGTGCCATGCAGTTCCAGTGCTTCATCGATCTGGGCCAGCACGTCCTTGGTCTGGGCCGTGATGTCGGCGGACAGGTCGCTCGCCACGAATCCCTGCGTGAACAGGAAGCCATGATACTCCACCACCTTGGACAGGATGGGGTTGGGCTCGGTGCGAATGATCTTGCTCATGTTATGGATCCTGGTTGGTTGGTTGGCATGCGGCGCGCCACATGCGCTGCCTTCCCTCTTCGCGCTGGCCCGGGCTGAGGTCAACTCCCCCCCGAAAAGGCGGCTGAATTCGCTCAGTCGTTCCGGGGTATCAAAATCCGCTGCAATTTCCGCGCCGGCCGCGACGCGGGGCATGGCGGGGGCATGCTGCGCCAGCAGGTGGCGGGCCCCGCTATCGCCTTCGCCCGCCATCAGGGCAGTAAAGAGGGCGCGGCTCCACAGCACCGGGTTGCCGCGCCTGCCTTCATGCGTGGCCAGCACGCCGGGGCAGCCGGGATGGGTGTGGAAAGTAGCCATCATGGCATCAAGCAGGGCGGTGCCGACCAGCGGCATATCACCGAGGCAGATCAGCGCGCCTGTTATGGTGGGGTCATCCATGGCCGCCTGCACGCCTGCGGCCAGCGTGCGTGACAGGCCATGCGTATGGTCGGGCGCGCTAATGAAATGGGGTCGTCGGTCCGGTCGCAGCCCCTGTAATGCCGCCTGCCGGATCTCGGCGGCCCGGTGGCCCAGCACGACCACAACGGGGTCGGCCCGGCTGGCCGTGACCGCGCGCAGGGTGCGGGCAATCATGGGCAGGCCGGTGGCATCGGGGGCAAGCAGCTTGTGGGCGGGCGCCGTGCGGCTCGAGGCGCCCCCCGCCAGCACGATGGCGGCGATGCGCCCGGGCGCGGCTGTCACGCCCAGCCCGATACCCGCCCCAGTGGCTTGTTGTGCCGCACGGCCACGATCTCGGCCAGGATCGAGAGCGCGATTTCCGCCGCCCCCACCGCGCCAATGGCCAGCCCTACGGGGCCGTGGATGCGCGCGATCTGGTCAGCGGCAAAGCCGCTCTCATGCAGCCGCGCCACGCGGGAGGCCTGCGTTTTGCGCGATCCCAGCGCACCGATATAGAAAGCCTCGCTGCCCAGGGTGTATTGCAGCGTCGGGTCATCGAGCTTGGTGTCATGCGTCAGGGTGACGATGGCGGTCTGGTTATCGATGCCCAGCCGCTCAAGGGCTTCATCAGGCCAGTCGGTGTCCAGCGTGATGCCGGGAAAGCGCTCCGGCGTGGCCAGTTGCGTGCGCGGGTCAATGACCGTGACCGAAAAGCCGGTGCTCTGCGCCATGGGGGCGAGCACCTGCGCAATATGTACCGCGCCCACGATCAACAGGCGTGGCGGCATGGGCACGAGGTGCAGGAACCATATGGCCTGCCCCGCTTCATCTTCAAGCCGCAGGCTGCGGCCGGTTTCAAAAACCTCGCGTGCGCGGGCGGCGAGGCGGCCCTCGAGGTCCGTGGGCGTAGCAGGCGCGACATTATCATACAGCAGACGGCACGCGCCGGTGGCAAGCTCGGTCGCCATGATGACCGGCACGCGGGCGCGGCGCTTTTCGGCCACGGTTTCCAGCATGGAGAGCGGCAGCGTGCCCTGCGGGTGGGTGGGGGTGCTGATCGCAGCCACGTACACATCAAGCAGTCCGCCACAGGCCAGCCCCACCGCCCAGGCATCATCGCTTGATACGCCATAGGACAGGGCCGCCGGTTTGCCGGTGCGCATGACGGTGGTGGCTTCTTCTATGACGGCGCCTTCCACGCAGCCACCGCTGACCGAGCCTTCGATGCGACCATTCGCGCACACGGCCATCATGCTGCCCGCAGGCCGGGGGGAACTGCCCCAGGTGGAGGTGACGGTGGCAAGGGCGCAGGGCAGTCCCGCCCGGGCCCATTCGGTCAGGAGGTCCAGCGGATCGGGCGTGGAAGAAAGTTTTGTCATGGCAGCTTCACTTTATCAGCACGCATGCGCGCCTGTCACCCGCTGGACATGCATGTCCGGACACCCCATGTAGTGTGACAACACGCGGGCCACCACTGGGTGGCCCGATGCATGAATGGAGTATTTTATATGAGCTATGTCGATCCGGTCTGGTATGTTGTGGCCGATAGCATTCACGCCCGCATTCTCAAGCATGGCGAACACGGCCTGGCCACCATCACCCACCTCAAGAGTGACGACGCCAAGGGCATGGACGCTCCGCGCAACGGTGCTTATGGCAAGGTAATTGCCGAGTTCCTGAACAAGGCCGTCCGCGCAAAGGAAGCACCGGGCATCGCCCTTGCCGCCCCCGGCGAGGTGATGCACCAGATCCGCGAACATCTGGACGTGGAAGCCCGCCCGCTGGTGGTGAAGGTTCTCGAGCATGACCTGACCAACACGCCGGACAACAAGCTGGCCCCGCATTTTGATATTCCGGCCACCGGCTGGCCGCTCGCCAAGGAGAGCTGAGTCACCTGCGTGGTTCAGTAACGGTGCGCCCTGCGGTAACGTGGGGCGCATTTTTTGTTTGTAGGGCTTTCCATCATGCCAACACCCCTGTCACTCGAAGTCGTGCCCGTGACCGCATTCGGGCAGAACTGCTCGATCCTGTGGAACCCCGATACGCATCATGCGGTCGTGGTCGATCCCGGTGGCGACGTGCCCCGCATCATGGCATTCCTGACCGACAAGGCCCTGACGGTTGACGCCATCTGGCTTACCCACGGCCATCTCGACCACGCAGGCGGGGCGGATGCCCTGCGGCGCGAACTCTCGGCCCGGCAGGGCGCCCCCGTGCCGGTGCTGGGGCCGGACCGGGCGGATGCGCCCCTGCTTGAAACCATTCCCCAACAGGCCGCCCTGTTCGGTCTGACCGGGCTGGAGAACGTAAAGCCCGACCGTTTTGTAAGGCATGGTGAAAAGCTCGAGGCCCTGGGCCACAGCTTTGAGGTGCGCCATGTGCCCGGCCATACGCCGGGCCATGTCATCTTTTATGATCCCGCTGCCCGCTTCGCCTTCGTGGGCGATACCCTGTTCAGGGGCGGCGTGGGGCGGACCGATTTCCCCTATGGCGACCATGCGCAGCTGATTGAGGCGATCGGGCGGGAATTGCTTACATTGGATGATGATGTCACGATCCTGCCCGGTCATGGTCCCGCAACGACAATCGGCGCGGAGCGGAAGGGCAACCCCTTCCTGACCTGACGGATGGATTAAAGGGTGCAGGAGAGTATTTGCTTATGATGTCCTTCAAGGCGGGCCGGTGGCTGGCCCTGGCCGCATGCATGGCCGCAGTGTCCGTTCCCGCCATGGCGGCGGAGGAAACGGGTGAACCCACCCACGCGCAGGCCCCGCTGCCCACCGTGCCGCTCACCATCACCACGGCTGATGGCGCGAAGCATGTGTTCACGGTGGAAAAGGCCATGACCCCCCGCGAGCAGCAGGTGGGCGAGATGTTCCGCCCTTCAGTGCCGGC